>JAQTXE010000188.1 GCA_028688935.1 Syntrophales bacterium | reverse complement strand
TGGAAAGTTTCCGGTTCAAAGTTCCAAGTCAGCAAATATCCATCCACCCAAATAGGTCTTTCCTGCGGTTCTGCCCGGTTTCCCCTTCCCACCCCGGTCTCCCATGTTAGAATGTTAAACTGTGAGGATCATCGCCCACCTGGATATGGACGCCTTTTTTGCCGCCATCGAGGAGCGGGACCACCCGGAACTTAAAGGGCTCCCCCTGGTGGTGGGCGCGGACCCGGCCCAGGGTAAAGGCCGGGGGGTGGTCTCCACCGCCAATTATGCCGCCCGGCAATATGGCATCCATTCGGCCCTGCCCATTTCCCAAGCATGGCGTTTCTCAGAACAGGCTAGACACCGGGGCCGACCGGCCGCGGTCTTCCTGAGGGTCAATTACCGCCGTTACCGGGAGGTCTCGGAGAGGATTATGGCCCTGGTGCGCCGCTATGCCTCTTTAGTGGAAGAGGCGGGCATCGATGAGGTCTACCTCGATCTGAGTCAGACAGAATCCTTTGGCCGGGCCGCGGCCCTCTGCCGGCAATTAAAACAAGAAATTCAAGAGCAAGAAAAAATTACCGCCTCCGTGGGTATCGGCCCCAACAAGCTGGTGGCCAAGATCGCCTCGGATTTCCAGAAACCCGACGGCCTCACGGTGGTCACCCCGGAAGAGGCGGAGATTTTTCTAGAGCCCCTGCCGGTGCGCAAAATTCCCGGAATTGGCCCCAAAACCGAGAAGCGCCTGGCCCGGGAGGGCATCAGGTTGGTCCGGGATCTAAAACAATTTTCTCCGGAGGAATTACGGCTGCGGTTCGGCAAATGGGGGGCTGAGCTTTATGAGCGCGTCCGGGGCCGCCACGAATCTCCCCTTATAGAAGCATACGAGCCCAAATCCCTGGGGGAGCAGGAAACCTTCGGGGAGGATACCCGGGACCTGAATCTGATCTTTGACCGTCTCCTGGATATGTGCGGCCATGTGCTTAAGCGCCTGCGAGCCGCAGGTTTTCAGACCTTTCGCACGGTGGTGGTGACGGTGCGCTTCGCCGATTTCGCCACCCACTCCCGGAGCCACACCCTGACCGCGGCTAGTAGGTCCCTGGACATACTCCGGTTCACCGCCATGAAACTGCTCATGCCCTTCCTGGATCACCGGGAGAACCCCCGCCACAAATTGCTCCGGCTCATCGGCGTACGGGTGGAGAAGATGGAAAGATAAATGATACTTAGGAAGGGAATGTAGGTCAGCCGCTTAGGCTTTTTTGAGCAGGTTAGGGTGCCTGCTCTACCTCTCTGGCTCTCCCCCTCCCCCCACAATACCCAAGTCTTCAGGCGCAACCTGGAATGGATTAATCACCCGCAGTTCTCCCACTTCCATCCCCACCTGGAAATCTTCACTCAGGAGATAACGGCAACCCGCGGCCTGGGCCGCGGCCACAATCAAAGCGTCCCACCAGGAAAAACCATAGCGGTCCTGGAGCAACCATGCTCCCTCCAATGTGCGGGTGTCCACCGGCAAGGGCTGCCAGGACAGTAGAGCCCGAATGTCTCTCCGGGCCGCGTCCGGCTCCAGCCCCGGGTCAAGCTTAGCGGTGACGGTAATATAAAATTCCTGGAGCACCTGGTAGCTCAAGCAGCCTGACCGCCCTTTCCAGAGCGCTTCCATCCAAGCAGCGGCCCTGGTCTGTTTTTCCGGCTCTGAGGCATCCCGGCAATAAACCAGAACGTTGGTATCCACAAAGACTTTAGCGCTCATGCAGTTCTTCCCGCTGTGGATAGCGTGCTCCGGCCTTTTTCAGAACCTGGGGCTTTTGTGCCAGATATTGCTCCATGGCCAGAAGGTAGGCTTCTTCCTCCTGCATCTTCTCCTTAAGCATCATCCCTACTAGCCGGGAGACGCTGGTGTTTTGCTCCGCCGCCCTGATCCTGGCCCAGCGAGCCACCTTTTCATCCAAAGTAATGGTTACATTTTTCATAACACAATAATAGTGTATCATTATTTTCGTGTCAATTAAATTTTTGTGAGCCGACAGGGGTTCGCCTAATGGCTCTTTTTTCCCAGAAACATCAGGCAGATATTGCCGTCCCCCAACTAGTCCATTATTTTGTATAAAGTAATTGGTTAATCATATCAATAGGATAAATGTAATTGCCTGTGGCATTTTTCTTGCTTCCTCCTTTGACCAACCCTGGGAAGGGGAGGGGATTAATTCTTGTCTGCGCTCACATCAGCATTAACGGCGGTGCTATGAATTTCTTGGTGGCGGGAGGTTTTTTCCTGAGCGAAGCCCTGCAGTTGCTGGGCCATCGGGTGATTCACGCCGAGACCTTTGGGGCTCCCGGCTCCTGGGAAGTGGATCTGGCCGCGGTCCTGGAGCAACTACCGGCGACGGACCGTCCCGACCTGGTCCTGGTGGGAGAACGCCTGGGCCCCCGCCGCCTCCCCCTCAATCTGGAGAACCTCAAAGTTCCCCGGGCCTTCTACGCCCTGGACCCCCACCTCAATCTCTATTGGCACCAGAAATACGCCGGGGCCTTCGACCTGGTCTTTACCACTCAGCGGACCAGTATGTCCGCGCTCCGGGGCCAGGGGCGCCGGGTCCACTGGCTCCCCTGGGCCGTGAACCTGGCGGTGATTGGCGATCACCTGCTGCCCCGGACGCACCAGATCGCTTTTGTGGGCCGGGTGGACGCCCGCTTGCGCCGTAAGCGCCATCTCATCCTGGAGGCCCTGAAAAGCCGTTTTCCCGTGAGCCTCTGGGGGGACCGCCCGGACAACCAGGTCCACCAGCAGGAATTGGGCCGCATCTATAGCCAGACCTGGGTGGTGGTCAATGAGTCCATCCAGGGTGAAGTAAACTTAAGGGTTTTCGAGGCCTTGGCTGCCGGGGCTCTCCTCCTCACCGAAGACGTGGGGCCCAATCTTCAGGGTCTTTTCACCCCGGGAAAGCATTTGATTACCTATAATTCCCAGGACCTCCTGGACAAAGCCGCCTATTTTCTCAGCCACGAAGAGGAGCGCCGGGACATCGCCGAGAAGGGCCGGGAGCGGATCTATGCCAAACATCACACCCTGGCCCGGGCCCGCCAGTTCCTGGAGTATCTGGGGGAACCGGCCTGGCCGCAGCCGGCCCCGGATCACCTGCAACTGGGACAGGTGCTGCTGCATCTCTCTTTCCGGGGGTTATATCCGGTGCGGCTGGGCCTGGAACGGGCCCGGTTCCACCTTGCGGCCGTGTTGCGCCAGGATTCCGACTGCGCCGCGGCCCACCTGGCCCTGGGCCAATTGTCCCTGATGGCCCGGGATACCGCCGAGGCCCAGGCGGCCTACGAGCGGGCTTTGGCTCTGGCCCCCGGGGATTTTCATCTGCATATCCTTAAGGGGCATCTCCTCCAGCAGCAAGGTAAGCTAGAGGCCGCGGCCCAAGCTTTTCGCCAGGGCCTGAAACACGCGGGGGGGCTCTCTTATGAATTGCGGCGGCAAATGCGGGGTTTGCTCCCTGAAGGGATGGGCGCCGCGCCTTTCTTCGCCGGCCTGGGACAGGTTTACGAGGCCCAGGGCCTCACCCTGGAGCCCGGTTATCCCCCGGCCCCGGAACCCCGTTTCTTTGCGTATGCGGTGGAATATTATCTCTCTGCCTTGAAGCTGGACCCCCATTACGTCCCGGCCCTGAAATCCCTGGGGCAGCTCTTGGAACGCCACGGCTTTCACTGTGAAGCCGCCTCGGCTTTTCAAAGATGGATGCATCTGGAACCTGAGAATCCTGAAGCTCGCTGGCTTTTAGGCCAGGTGCAATTGAAAGGCTATCAGCCCCGGGAAGGCTTGAAGAACCTGCTGGTGGCCCAGGTTCTGGAGCCCCAGCGGGACCTGATGGAGGCGCTCCGGGGCATGCCTCTGGCCTCGGCCTTGTTGCAGACGCTGCTACCCCAAATTACTCCGGAGGAAATATGGTCCTGCCAGGCGCTTCCCTGCTGATCGGTTTCTACACTGAGGGCCTGCCTTTTGATGGGGACACCATTTACGAGAAGGGTTTGGGGGGCAGTGAATCCGCCCTCTTTTTCATGGCCCGGGAGTTTGCCGCCAGAGGCCACCGGGTCCAGGTTTTTTGTCATACCCGGCGGCCCGGCCGCTACGAAGAGGTGGAATACCGCAGTTTGACAGACTTCGCCTCCGCCGCAGCCACCCAAGTTTTTGACGTTTTCATCGTCAGCCGGTTTCCCCGGGTCTTTGCCCAGCCTTTCCAAAGCCGCTTAAAAGTCATGTGGAATCACGACAATCTGGTGGAGCCGAAAGAGTACCGCCAGGAGACCTTTCGGGCCGACCTCCTTTTCACCCTGAGCGCCTACCATGAAGCTGAATATCTTTCTCAGCTACCGGAGTTGGCTCCTTTCTGCCACCGCACTAAAAACGGGGTGGACCTGGAAATGGCCCAGCAGGCCCGCCTGGCCGCGGTTAAAGATATGACCAAAGTCGTGTACGTCTCCCGGCCGGAGCGGGGCCTGGAGTTTCTGCTGGGCCATATCTGGCCCCAGTTGCTAAGGGTCCGGCCGGAATTGCATCTGTACCTCATGGGCTATGAAGCCCCGGATAAACCCGGACAGGAGCGCCTGCGGGAATTGATGGCCGCCGCGCCCCAAACCACGGTGCTGGGGAGCCTGGGCAAGCCGGAATACTACCGCAACCTGGCGGAGGCCGCGCTGCTCCTTTATCCTTGCTCCTTCCCGGAAATCAGTTGCATTGCCGCCCTGGAGGCCCAGGCCCTGGGTACTCCCATCATCACCAGCCGGGATTTCGCGCTCACGGAAACGGTGGGGGTCTCCCGGTACCTGATCTCCGGCCGTCCGGCCTTTCCCGCCTACCAGGAGGCCTTTGCCGCCCGGGCCCTTAATTATCTGAGCGACGCGGACCTCTACCGGCAAGATACGGCTACCGCCTTAGAGTGGGTGACTCAGCATTATTCCTGGAGCCAGATTGCCGGGGAATGGCTGGACCTTTTTCAGCGTCATCTGGCCCGGGATGACGAGAAGTTGTCCTACTCCTTATTTCTGGGAGGCAAAGCCGGCACCGCGCCTTTTTGGCCAGCCCCGTTGCCCGCGGAGATGCGTTACCTCACCCCCCCGGAGATGCGCCTGGATTTTCATACCTTGAAAAATCGTCTGGAGAAGGAAGCCCGGGGGGAGTGGCTGTTGGTCTTGGAAGATCCCGGACTCTCCGGGTCCTTGCCTCCTCTCCAACTCTTGCTGGACGCCAGCAGCGTGGATTGGTTCGGCTTCCGCCGGGAGCCTGAACCGCCGGGCCAATGGGCCGCAGTGCTCTTTAGGCGGCATTGCCCCTTAAACCCGGACAACGGCCTGGAGGTGGTGATTCCTTAAATACGGTTTCCAGTTTTCGGTTTTCCGTTTTCAGTTTTTTTGAGGGGAATGAAACGTTACCTCGCTCCTAATCTGGGTCAGGGATCGAGGTAAAAACTCCCTCTCCCCCCTCGGGGGGAGAGGGCTGGGGTGAAGGGGGGCAGACATCGATTTAGGAAGGCAGCGAGAAAACTATGCAAACCCTAAGCTTATGTATGATCGTCAAAGATGAGGCCGGGAACCTGGACCGGAGTCTGGCCCCTTTGATGCCTTACGTGGATGAGGCGGTGGTGGTGGATACCGGCTCCACGGACGGCACCCCAGAACTGGCCGCTCATCTGGGGGCCCGGGTGTATTCCTTCCCCTGGCGCGATGATTTTGCTGCGGCCCGGAACTTCTCCCTGGAGCAGGCCCGCGGCGACTGGGTCATGTGGCTGGATGGGGATAACCGCGTCCCTGAGGAGGACGCGGCCCTCCTGCAAGACCTGGTGCAGCGGCCCCCGGAGGCCATTCTTTGGGCCACCGAGATTTTGGAGCCAGGGGGCGGCCGCCTCCTGCAAAAGCGCATTTTCCCGCGGCAACCCGAGATCCGCTTCCGTTACCGGGTTCATGAGCAGCTTTTTCATCCTGCGGGACTGGCTCAGGTCATCACGCCGGTGCGCATTTTTCATTGGGGTTATGAAAACCGGGAACTCCGCCGGAGCAAGGCCCGGCGCAACCTGACCTATCTTCTGGCGGACCTCCAGGACCGCCCCGATGATTTCTATCTCCGGTATCATTTGACCCGGCACCATTTCTTTGTCGGCGAGCTTAAGGAGGCCTGGGGCCAGTTGCAAATGGTGCTGGGCACTCCGGACCTGGAGGCCCAAAACCCGGAAATCGCCCGCCATTCCCGCCTGCTGGCGGCTCTGCTCCGGTACCGTCTGGACGATCTGTCCGGGGCCCTCCGGCTATTTCTTATTCTGGTGGAGCAGTATCCCGATTACGGCCTGGCCTGGTATCATCTGGGCCTCACCTGCTTCCGACATGATGATTTTTCCACCGCGACCATGGCCCTGGCCCGGTTTTTGGAACTGGGTTGCGGCCATTTCCTGCTGGATCAGCCCGAAGAAAAGCTGAACCTCACGGCCCGGTTGACCCTGGCCCAGGCCCTTAGGCGTCTGGACCGCTTTACGGAAGCCCAAGGCGTCCTCCAGGAAGCCCAAAGGTGTTCTCCGCAAGAGCCCGGAGTCTGGCTGGAGACCGCGGCCCTGGCCCGGGTGTGCCGGGATGACCAGGCCGCCCGCCGGGCCCTGGGGGCCTGTCTGGCCCTGACCCCCAACTCCCGGCGGGCCAAGGCGCTGCTGGCGGAAATGGAAAATTGCGCATGAACATTTGGGAAACCAATCTCCAGGCTTTGCAGTCCAGGGTTGAGGCCCGGGACCTCCTCCCGGTGCTGCCCGCTGCGCCGCTAAAGTGGCAACGGGTCACTTTGGTTCCCGGCCCCCACCCCACCCTGCAGGTGCCCGGGGAAAAGGGGCGGCCGGTCACTCTCCACAGCCCCCGGGAAGCCTGGAAAGAGGCCGAGGTCCTGGCGGCCCGCGCCCCCCTGGCTCCCTCCCGGCCCCTCTTGGTCCTTGGACTGGGGTTGGGCTACCATTTGCTGCGGCTGCTCCCCCGCCTGGAGCCGGAGCAACCCCTGGTCATCGTCGAGCAGGAGCCGGAAATCTTCTGGGCTGCGCTCCAGACCCTGGACTTAACGCCGCTGCTCTCCCGGCCCCATACCACCCTGGTGGTGCATCCCGCCGCCTTGGAAGTCATCAGCCATTTGCAGGACCGCCTGCACCTGGGAAACGGCGGCGGTAATCCGGTCCTCTGGGGGCACCCCGCCTCTCTTAGGGCCGCTAACGGCTTTTACCAGGAAGTGATTTCGGCTTTTCAAGGGCCTCGTCTGGCTCCTACCCGCTCTTACGGCCTGAAAAAGGAAAAATTGCGGGTCTTGGTGGTGAACACCGATTACTTCCTGATCCCGGAAGTCTCCCGGGCCCTGGGGCAGTTGGGGCACGAAGTCCAGGTCATCCTCTTTGATAAACGCCGGGATAACGGGGAGGAAGTGCTTCAGGGTATCCTTAGGCGGGTGGCGGATTTCGCCCCGGACCTGGTCTTCACCGTCAACCATCTGGGCTTTGACCGGGAGGGCCTGTTGATGGAGGCCCTGAACCGCCTGCGGCTGCCCTCGGTCTCCTGGTACGTAGACAGCCCGGCCATTATCCTCAATCTTTATGCCGGTCCCAAGAGCGACCTGTCCTATATCTTCGTCTGGGACCCCACCTACGTCCCGGAGGTCAAAGCCCTGGGATTCACCCAAGTCTATACCCTGCCCCTGGCCACCGACCCGGAGGTCTTTTCTCCCCAACCCGCCGCGGCCCTGGACCGCTGGCGCGCCCGGGTGGCCTTTGTGGGTAACTCCATGACCCAACCTTTGGCCAAAAAACTGGGACGTCTGCCTGCTTCTCCCGAGGTGCCGGGCTTGTTCCAGCAACTCCTGGAGGCCTACCAGGCCAGGCCCTATCGCCGTCTCGGCCTGCTCCTGGCGGAGCTGGGTCTGGAGGACCATCCTTTTATCCGGCAACTCGATGGCATTGAACTAACCGACCTGGAGGCGGGCGTCATCTGGGCCGCCACCCGGGACTACCGCTTGAGTTGCGTTAAGCAGTTGGCCCCTTTTAAACCCACGATTTACGGGGACGAGGGCTGGCAAAAACTCCTGGGCCCCTCTTTCCGCCTCGGCCCTCTAGTCAATTATTACGACGACCTCCCGGCCATCTAC
>JAQTXE010000187.1 GCA_028688935.1 Syntrophales bacterium | reverse complement strand
GATGGCGGCCAAAGCAGGCGCGGGCCGGGCCGATTATCGCGCCCTGACCCCGGTGCTCCTGGACACCAGGACCTGAGATTTAGGCGACCTCCCATGCGCATCGTCACCGTCCGCCGTATCAGCCAAGTCTTCTTCCTGGTGGTCTTTCTGTGGTTCTGCCTCGTTGCCACTCTGGGGGCTAATTGGTGGCAGTTGCGGGGCTGGCCCATCAACTGGATCCTGGAGCTGGACCCCCTCACCGCCATCAGCACTGCCCTGGCCACCGGCACCCTTTTTTCCGCCCTGGCCTGGGCCCTGGTCACCATCGCCCTCACCTTGTTCGTGGGCCGGTTTTTCTGCGGCTTTGTCTGCCCCCTGGGGACCATCAACCAGTTCACCGGCTGGCTGGGCAGGCTACGCCTGGGCCCCGACGCCCGGGTGAAGGCCAATCGCCACCGTACGCCCCAGGCCTGGAAATATTATCTCTTATTCTTCCTGCTCTTTTTGGCCCTCACGGGCTCGGTGCAGACCGGGGTCTTTGACCCCCTGCCGTTGCTGCACCGCAGCGTCAACCTGGCTCTGCTCCCCCTGGCCGATAACCATCTGGGGGTGCTCAGCGACGCGCCCCGCTATTACGCCTCGGTCTGGCTCATCGGTGTGGTGCTTTTGGGGGTGGTGGCACTCAACCTCTTTTTCCCCCGGTTCTTCTGCCGCTTCGCC
The DNA here is from genome assembly GCA_028688935.1 of Syntrophales bacterium. GTDB lineage: Bacteria > Desulfobacterota > Desulfobaccia > Desulfobaccales > 0-14-0-80-60-11 > SURF-52. The sequence goes on along the minus strand of JAQTXE010000187.1, from coordinate 7,638 downwards.
TGTCCCCTGGGCGCGCTCTTCGGGCTCTTGAGCCGTTTCACCCCCTGGCGCCTGGGCAAGACCTCGGAAGCCTGTGGCGATTGCTGCATCTGCGAGCAATACTGCGAAGGGGCCTGTCGCCCCTCCGGTAAGATCATTACCAGCGAATGCGTCTTGTGCTTCAACTGCCTGGACCACTGTCCGGCGAGCCGCATGACTTTTACCGCCAAAGGCTCCGCGGCCGGAGAAACCGGACTCCCCGATCTCTCCCGCCGGGGCATGGTTATCGCCGGGGGCGGGCTGCTCCTGGCCTCCATGTGGGGGGTGGGCGCGCTGGCCGGGACCAACCGCAACCCCCTGCTCATCCGGCCCCCCGGCTCCCTGGACGAGGACCGCTTTCTGGCCCGCTGCATCCGCTGCGGCCAGTGCATGCGCGTCTGTCCGTCCAACATCATCCAACCCGCGCTTCTGGAAGCGGGCATACAAGGATTATGGACTCCGGCCATCAATTACCGCATCAGCCGCAGCGGCTGCCTGCCCAACTGCATTGCCTGCGGCCAGGTCTGTCCCACCGCGGCCATCCGCCCCTTAAGCCTGGAGGAGAGGCAGGGTCTGGGGGAATTCGCAGGGACCGGGCCTATTCGCATGGGCACCGCTTTTGTGGACCGGAACCGCTGCCTCCCCTGGGCCATGGGCCGGCCCTGCCTGGTCTGCCATGAATTATGCCCGGTGAGTCCCAAGGCCATCTTCACCCGCACCGTCTTCGAGACCATCCGGGACGGCCAGGCCCTGCCGGCAAAAGTGCAGGAAACCGGGCTAACGCTGGATGAGGTCTTACCCACCTGGGTGAACCTGGCCAGCGGCGATTACTACGTGCGGGGCGCCGGCCAGCCCGAGTCCGTGCTGCGGCGCATCACCGCCGCAGGCGGCGTCAATCTCATCCTGGATCGGCCTTTGGCGAAGGAAGGACTCCCGGCGGAGGGCTTGCGGGTGGACATTGTAGTGCGCCTGTCCCGGCCTTACGTGGACGCGGCCAAATGTATCGGTTGCGGCATGTGCGAGCATGAGTGCCCGGTGGCGGGCCTGCGGGCCATCCGGGTCTATAGTGAAAACGAATCCCGCTCCCGGCCGGGGCGGATGCTTATTTAAGGGCGGGACTTGAGGGCTCCCTTGATACGCCTTATATTTCTATAACCATTTAGCCCAAGGTTTTTACTCCCCCTTTTCTAAAGGGGGGCAGGGGGGATTTTATAACCGCCTAAAAATCCCCCTAAATCCAATACGGTTCACTTAAGAGGTTTTAGGAATCGGTGGGCAGTGCCCACCCTACGTTATGTCATTCTGAACGGAGCGCAGCTTCGTTACGAATCTCTGCTTTTCCAGGAAGTTAGAGATTCTGCGTTTGCCTCTGGCTCCCTCAGGATGACAATTTAAATGACTTCCCTTCATCTTGATACGCTTAAGTGAACAGCATTGCCCCTAAATCCCCCTTTATAAAAGGGGGACTTAAAAGCGGTTTTTGGGAAATGAGGAAGAATTTTCGCGAGACAAACCGCTGACGCAACCTCAGGAGGTGGCTTTCATGAGTAAAGAGACTAAAGGTACCGGCCTCAGCCGCCGGGATTTCGTCAAAACCATGGGCCTCGCGGGTCTGGCCGCGGGGGCCGGCGCGAGCCAAGCCCTGGCCGCACCCCCGGCCGGAGCCAAGGCCGCAACCATACCGAAACGGAAATTGGGCAAGACCGGGGTGGAGGTGTCCATCCTTAATCTGGGGGGCATGTTCGACACCATCAACAACCAGCTCCTCCTCAAGCAGGCCCGGAAATGGGGGGTCACTTACTGGGACACCGCCGAGTCCTACGGCAACGGCCTGAGCGAAGAGGGGATGGGCCGCTATTTCTCCCGCAACCCCGGGTCCCGGGAGGAAATCTTCCTGGTCACCAAACTGGTGCCCAAGAAGGGCAATCTCACCGCCCGCCTGGAAAAGTCCCTGAAAAGGCTGAAGACGGATCATGTGGACCTGTTTTTCATCCACGCCATCTGCGGCATCGAGGAAATGACTCCGGCCATCCGGGAGTGGGCCGCGGCCATGAAGAAGGCGGGGAAGTTCAAATTCTTCGGCTTCAGCACCCACACCGACATGGAAAACTGTCTCGCCGGCGCGGCCAAGCTGGATTGGATCGATGCGGTGATGATGACCTACAACTTCCGCCTGATGCACAAGCCCAAGATGAAGGCGGCCGTGGCTGCCTGCGTCAAGGCCGGTATCGGCCTGGTGGCCATGAAGACCCAGGGCGGCGGGCCGGTGACCTGCGACAGCGAAGCCGAGCTGAAGATGGCCGGGCGCTTTCTGGAGAAAGGCTTCACGGACAAACAGGCCCGGCTCAAGGCGGTCTGGGAGAACCCTCACATCGCCAGCATCTGCTCCCAGATGCCCAACCTCACCATCCTGGGGGCCAACGTGGCCGCGGCCCGGGATCTGACCAAGCTGAGCCGGGGGGATTTCGAATCCCTGCAGGAGTATGCCCAGGAGACCGCCTGCGGCTACTGCGCCGGCTGCGGCCGGATCTGTATGACGGCCCTTAACGGCGCGGTGCCGGTGAACGAAGTCATGCGCTGCCTCATGTACCGCCAGGATTACGGCGAACCGGAACTGGCCCGGCTGACCTTCGCGGGCTTGGCTCCGGAGGTCCGGGAGCGGTTGGCCACCATGGACTTCACCCCGGCGGAGCTGGCCTGCCCCCAGGGTCTGCCCATCGCCCAACTCATGCGCCAGGCCACGGAGATGCTGGCCTAGAATGGCGGAGTAGTATATATTAAGATGCGGGTTGCCAAGCCCCTGCTCTTTTTTGAGCAGGGGCTTGGTTTGTGATAACTCGAAGCAAGAAGCCGCCAAAATCGTGGGGAGGGCGCCGGCCCGGTCCGCCGCTTAACTGCACTAAGCCGATTAAAGGAGGAGAATTATGATGAAATATGAGGAAGTCCCCGAAACCATTGAAGTATTGTATGATAAGATTAAAAAGCAATATTTCCCTTATTTGGCCAATGCGAAAATATTATTTCTGGTTAGCAAAAAGAAGATGATGACTAAGGGCAGAATAGTCCTGGGAAAAATTGTCAAACCTTCGGCTCTGGTAAAGTATTTAAGCAGAAATGAAGCCCCCGATGATGGTTATGATTACATTATGTACTTAGATAGTAAGTTGATCCACCATTGTGATGAAAACGACATTGAACGGGTTCTAAGGCATGAGCTGAGACATATATTCTATGATTCGGACAGTAAGAACCCTTTTAAATTGATAGACCACGATTTTACCGATTTCTACGATGAGGTGGAACTTAATAAAGATGATCCTAATTGGTCTAACCGCGTCGCCCGTACCGTCTCCTTAATTTACGAGCAAGAAAAGGATCAGAGGTAATAAAGAATAAGAAAAAGTGGAATTGTCCCCGTTTTTTTCTTATCCTTGGTAGTTGTTAATAACATCTCGCAATCAAAAGGCATCAAAATGTAGGGGCGAACCTTGTGTTCGCCCAGCAGTGATCAGGGCGAACACAAGGTTCGCCCCTACGAAAAATTGTCGTTTGATGTTAAATTGGTATAAGAAGTAGGGGTGAGGCGATCTATCAAAAATTAATTAGGACGAGATAGAAGCATAACCTTTTTTGAAAGCATATCTGATAAGATCAACATTTTTCTTGAGAGCCAGTTTCTTTTTAATCTTGGTAAGATGGTTGCGTGTGGTTGACAGACTGATGGACAGTTGTGCCGAGATGTCCTTGACGGATTTTCCCTGGGCTAACAGGGTCAGCACTTCTATCTCCCGGGGTGATAAATTTCCCCGCCCGGCAAGATCGACCCGGTCTCCCCTTTTGGCCGGTGGGTTTTCCGAAGCTTCGCCTCTATCCCAGGTCCGATGCACGATAAAATCCACAATATTTCTGGATAAGATATCGGAAATATAGAATTGGCCGTTACGAATCATTTCTATGGCATTGACTAAATCGTTAAACATATTTTCCTTCAGGAGATAGCCGTCAACCTTCGCTTTCAAGGCCAGGTTCAAGTGTTCTTCGTCCTTGTACATCGTCAGTAGCAGGATCTTAATCTCCGGATAGCCCTTTTTAATAGCTCTTGCTGCTTCTATCCCCGATAAGATAGGCATTTCAATATCAAGGATGACCATGTGGGGATGCAAGTTTTTGATTGATTCTAACAGCTCGAGGCCATTCCCCACCTCTCCCACAACTTCTAGGCCGGCGATTTCTTCCAGATTCTTCTTGAGAAACTCTCGAAATAAGCGGTGATCCTCAGCCAGGAGAATTCGATATGGTTCCATTAATTACTCTCCTTTTTCCCTGGGAATAGTAAAAGTCAGGCGCGTGCCGGCCCCGGGCCGGCTCCATATTTTTAGGCGGCCTCCCGCCATCCGGGCGCGTTCATGCATGGTAGCCAGGCCGATGCCTCTCTGCCCGGACTCCCGCTGCCTGGCCGCCTGGGGATCAAACCCCCTGCCGTTATCCTCGATGGCGCAGATAGCCTCCCGGTCATGTTTATCAATTTTGATGGAGATGTTAGTCGCCTGGGCGTGTCTGCCGATATTGGTCAGAGCCTCTTGAAATATCCGGTAGATGTTGATCTGGGATAAAGGCGGAAAGAGATGATCGATTCCTTCCACCTGGGCGGGGTCCCATTGTATCTCATGATGCTTGCCGAAATCTTTCAGGAGATTCTTGAGCGCGGTGGCCAGGCCGAATTTCTCCAAAACCGAGGGCCTCAAGTCCCAGGATAAGCGCCGCACATCCTCTATGATATTATCGAGATAGTGGAGCAGTTCCCGGCAATCATGCCGCAGGACCTTTTTATTTTTCGGTAATCTGTCTTCCAGGGAGTTGAGTTGATATTTCAAGATCATCAGGGTCTGACCCAGTTCGTCATGCAACTCTTTGGAGATTCTGGCACGCTCACTCTCCTGGATAACCAGGAGTTGGGAGGAGAGAAAGCGCAGTTGCTGTTCCGATTCCTGTAAAGCCTGTTCCCTCAGTTTCCGGTCGCTGATATCGCGGATAATATACTGGTAAAGCCTGGTGCCGCCCAGATCCATCAGCGAGGCGCTGATTTCCGCCAGAAAAGCGGTGCCATCTTTCCGGCGATTGTTAATCTCGAACCTGAGGCCGTCTTTCCCTTCCTCTTCCAACTTCTTTTTATGGCCGGCCAGGGAGAAACCTTGATCGACAAATAAGTCCCCAAGATGCAGGTTAAAGAGTTCCTCCCTGGTATACTCATAGGATTCCACCGCCCGGTCATTGGCCTCCACGATCTGCCAATCCTGATCCACCGCCAGAATGATATCATTGGCGTATTTGGTAAGATATTCATTCCGTTGCAAAAGCGCCCGGCGTTCCGACTCCGATTGGTATTGCTGCCGGTAAAAATGGGCGTCCCGGTTGCGCCAAATGAAACCAACGCCCAAGCCCGCGGTAATGATAAAGGTCAGGGTCAGAATGGGAATGAGGTAATCCCACCGGCGTAAGGGGGCCGTCACTTCGGAGAGGTCCATCTTGACCGTGAGAAACCAGGGGGAATCGGGGATGAGGCGGTTGGCCGCCAAGACCGGGACCCCGCGGTAGTCTATCCCCTGGACCATGCCCTCCTCACCCAGGGCCGCCCTGACGCTGGGCAGTTGCGTGGCGGCCAGGGGTTCCCGCAGCAGCAGGGCCGAGCCCGGACGAAGGCGCGGCGAATTCAGGAATAATATAGCCTTTTCTTTAATTTCCCGCCTGACCAGGACCATTTCCGCGGTTTTGCTGAGGGTAGGCCAGGTGGTGAGCAGGGGATAAAGAAAATAATTGGGATCAATTTGGTAGACCACCACACCCACAATCCTGGATTTATCATTCTGGTGCAAGCGGATCGGGACCGCCAGAGTCATATTGATTGCACCGGATTGAGGAAGGCGATAAAGATCGGATAAGATTATTCTTTGGGTGCGGAGAGCTTCCCCGGCGATTCTTTTGACCAGGGGCAATAGCTCTGGTCTTATTTCGGCAATTGCTAGCCGCTCTATCCCCCGGGGATCCAGCAGCGCCGCGGCCACATAGGAACCCCGGCTCATCGGGGCTGCCAATTGCCGGCTGATTCTTTCCTCTGCCCCCGGGGGTCCCTTACCCTCTAACCAGGCTTGAATCTCCCTGGCCAAATCAGGATCATCGCTAATCAGCAGACCATCATTAAGGCGCTCTCGCCGCCAGGTTGTGAGCTGCTTGGCCTTCTGATCGGCCAGGCCGGAAAGCTCCTTCTCTTTGGCTTTTAGCAAAAAAGCTACGTGATATTCATGGTATAAATATCCCAAGCCCAAAATCCCGGCAGTGAGAAGGCAAAAAAAGAACACCAGGCGCCAGGGGATTTTCCAGGTTTTTGGCAGTGGAGCATTAAGTGGCGCCATGGTCGGTTCTCGAATAGCCACCCGCGGCGGCGAGGGGTTGGGTTCAATTCCTAATTTTTCCGGGAAAACTTAAGGCCGGGGGGAAAATAGCAAAAATTAGGCGGCCTCCCTATTTCCCCAAGTGCTCCTCGTACATGGCCAGGTGTTTTTTCAAAGTTTCCGGAATGGGAAGGTGATAGGGGCAGCGCTCGGCGCATTCGCCGCATTCTTCGCACAGACGCACCGATTCCATGGCCTTGGCGGCAAAGGCCGCGGCCTTGGCCGGACCCATACGGTGGGCGACGATGCCGTAAAGCATGGCGGGCGTCACCATCACCCCGTGGGGACAGGGCTGGCAATACTCGCAGCGCCGGCAAAAGAGGTCCCCCAACTCCGTGCGGTAGCGGGCCATGGCCGCTTCATCTTCCGGGGTCACCTCTAACGGCTGCTCGTAGAGATCCACCACCTCGTCCACCCGCTCCACCGAGTCCCAGCCCGCCAGGGGGATGACAGCGGGAAAGCGGCGCAGATAGGCAAAGGCCACCCGGGCGTCTTCCACCAGTCCGCCGCAGAAGGGTTTCATGGCTAACACCCCCAACTTCAGCTCCCAGGCCAGGGGATGGAGTTCCGCGGTCGCTTCTGCCTCGATGAAGTTAAAGGGAAATTGCACGGTGCTGAACAGCTCGGTTTTCACCAGCTTGATGGCCATTTCCAGGCTGTGGGAAGTAAAGCCCAGGTGGCGGATCCGACCCGCTTCCTTAGCCCTAACCGCCGCCTCCAACGCGCCCCCCGGCCCGGTGATGGCCTGGATATCGGCCTCCTGGTTGACCATGTGGAACTGGTACAGGTCCAGATAATCCGTCCGCAGGCGGCGCAGGCTGAGTTCCAAATCTTCCTGGGCCCCCTGCTTATCCCGCTTCATGGTCTTGGTGGCCAGGACGATGCGGTCACGCAGGCCTTCAAAAGCCCGCCCGATCTTCTCTTCACTGTCCACATAAAGATGGGCGGTATCGAAGAGAGTGACTCCCCGGTCCAAAGCCCGGCGCAGCACCCGCTCCGCTTCCTCAAAAGACAGACGGATAATGGGGATGGCTCCGAATCCCATCTCGGAGACCTGGAGCCCGGTTCTTCCCAACTGGCGATAGCGCATAAATCCTCCCCCGGCTTTTTCCGCCATTAGTCCTTATTGCTTTTTAAATTACCATAATTAGCCGGGGAAGGGGAGCCTGCA
>JAQTXE010000186.1 GCA_028688935.1 Syntrophales bacterium | reverse complement strand
ACTCATCATCGCCCTGGCCGAGAAGCTGGGCACCCAGATGATCCACTTCATCCCCCGGGAGAACATGGTGCAGCGGGCGGAGATCAACCGCAAGACGGTCATCGAGTACGATGCGGCCCATCCCCAGGCCGATGAATACCGGGCCCTGGCCCGGAAGATCGAAGCCAACGAGATGCACGTCATCCCCAAGCCCATGACCACTGACGAGTTGGAAAAGCTGCTCATCGAATACGGGCTGGCGGGGTGAGCAGGAGGAAGGTCCATGAATACTGTCGCAGGAGTGATGTTGTTATTGTGGGTGGGCGGCTGGACTTTAGCCATGCTGCGAGCCGGTCTGAAAGCCAGGATGGCAGTAGCCCTGGCCCCGGTCCCGGTGAAGGAGCTTCCCGGAAAAACCGCCCTCGTTAGCAGATAGCCAAAGAGAGAATATCGGAGGAACAGCCATGATTATGATCAGATCGGTGGTCAGGCCGGAGAAGGTGGACGCGGTCCTGGCCGCCTTAATGGAAGCGGGGTTCCCCGCGGTCACCAAGATGAGCGTGGTGGGCCGGGGCAAGCAAAGAGGCATCAAGATCGGGGAGATCACCTACGACGAAATCCCCAAAGAATTGCTGCTTATGGTGGTCAAAGACCAAGACAAGGATTTCGTCATCAAGACCGTCCTCAAGGCGGCCCGCACCGGCGAGAAGGGTGCTTACGGCGACGGCAAGATCTTCGTCTCCCCGGTGGAGGAAGTCTACACCATCAGCTCCGGCATTAAGGAAAGTCCGGGGGGAGAGATGGAAGAGGTCAAGATATGAAAGAGATCATGGCCATCGTGCGCATCAATATGATGAACCGGACCAAGAAGGCCCTGGCGGACGCGGGTATCTCTTCCATCACCGCCCGGGACGCCCTGGGCCGGGGCAAGGGCCTGGTGGACCTGACCCTGCTGGAAGGGGCGGAAAAAGGCTATGAAGAGGCTGTAGCCCAGTTGGGTCAGAGCCAACGCCTCATTCCCAAGAGAATCTTCTTCGTGGTGGTCCCGGACCGGCTGGCTGCCAAGACGGTGCAGACCATCATGAAGGTGAACCATACGGGCAAATCCGGAGACGGCAAGGTTTTCGTCCTGCCCGTGGGCGACGCCGTCCGGGTGCGCACCGGGGAAACCGGCGACCAGGTCTTGGACGAAGTTTGACAAGATATTTTCACGCCAAGACGCTAAGACTCAAGGAATATCTTGGTAGCCGCAGGCTTGAACCTGCGCCTCACAGGCTGGAAAGCCTGTGCTACCGATGGAGAAAGAAACATGGCTACATTAAACCCGGAAGAACTGAGCCCGCCGGTGGCAGAAATGAAGCCGGCGGTAGTGGATATCAATGCTGAAGAAGTAAGGAAGGAATTGCTCGGCAAATATCCCACCAAGGTGGCGCGCAAGCGGGCCAAGCAGATCGTCGTCAACGAGATAGGTCCGGATGGCGCGGTGCCGGAAATTGCCGTCAATGTCCGGACCATCCCCGGCATCATCTCCCAAAGGGGCTGTACTTACGCCGGCTGTAAGGGCGTGGTTTTGGGCCCCACCCGGGACATCGTCAACCTCACTCACGGCCCCATCGGCTGCGGGTTTTATTCCTGGCTGACCCGGCGCAACCAGACCAAACCCCGGGGTCCGGAAGACCATAATTTCATGACCTATTGCTTCTCCACGGACATGCAGGAAGAGCAGATCGTCTTCGGCGGCGAAAAGAAGCTGAAGCAGGCCGTGCAAGAGGCCTATGACCTCTTCCACCCCAAGGCCATCGGCATCTTCGCCACCTGTCCCGTGGGCCTCATCGGTGATGACGTCCACGCGGTGGCCCGGGAGATGAAGGAAAAGCTGGGCGATTGCAACGTCTTCGCTTTCAGTTGCGAAGGTTACAAGGGCGTAAGCCAATCCGCGGGCCACCATATCGCCAATAACGGCATCTTCACCCACGTGGTGGGCCTGGACAACACGGTGAAGGAAGGGAAGTTCAAGATCAACCTGCTGGGAGAATACAACATCGGCGGCGACGCCTTCGAGATCGAGCGTCTCTTTGAGGAGTGCGGCTTTACGCTGATCAGCACCTTTAGCGGCAATTCCAGCTATGAATACTTTGCCAACTCCCATACCGCGGACCTCAACCTGATCATGTGCCACCGCTCCATCAACTATGTGGCGGAGATGATGGAAACAAAATTCGGCATCCCCTGGATCAAGATCAACTTCATCGGCGCCGAGGCCACGGCCAAGTCGCTCAGAAAGATCGCCAAGTTTTTCGACGACCCGGAACTTATCGCCCGGGTGGAAGAGGTCATCGCCCGGGAGATGCCGGCCGTAGAAAAAGTGCGGGAGGAAGTGAAAGCCAGATGCGCGGGCAAGAGGGCCATGCTCTTCGTGGGCGGCTCCCGGGCCCATCATTACCAGGAACTCTTCCGGGAGATCGGCATGGAAACCATCGCCGCGGGCTATGAGTTCGCCCACCGGGACGATTACGAAGGCCGGCGGGTTCTGCCCTCCATCAAAGTGGATGCGGACAGCCGCAACATCGAGGAACTCCACGTGGAACCGGATCCGGAGCGGTACCGCCCCCGCCTGACTGAGGCAGGGGTCGCCCGCATGAAGGAGGCCGGCATCGAACTCAGCGAATACGAGGGCATGATGGCGGAAATGTGCAGCGGCGCCCTGGTCATTGACGATATCAGCCAGTTTGAAACGGAAAAGCTCATTGAAATCTACCGCCCGGACATCATCGGCGCGGGCATCAAGGAAAAGTACACCATCCAAAAGAGCGGTGTGCCCATGAAGCAATTGCACAGCTACGACTCCGGCGGCCCCTATGCCGCCTTCAAAGGGGCCATCAATTTCTACCGGGAGATCGACCGCATGGTCAACAACAAGGTCTGGAAGTACCTGAAGGCCCCCTGGCAGGAACACCCGGAACTGGCGGCCAAATATGTGTGGGAATGAACCATAAAAGGACTGATCCTTTCCCCTCCCCCTTGAGGGGGGAGGGTTAGGGTGGGGGTGAAAGAGGCTGGTAATTACAATTTCTCTCCCCCTCCCCCCAACCCCCCTCCCAGCTGGGAAGGAGGGCAGCGGAACCGAGGATAAACACCATGTTACTGAGACATACACCCAAGGAAATCACGGAACGCTCGGCCTTGACCATCAACCCGGCCAAGACCTGCCAACCCATCGGCGCCATGTACGCGGCCTTAGGCATCCATAGCTGCCTGCCCCACAGCCACGGCTCCCAAGGGTGCTACGCTTATCATCGCAGCACCTTAACCCGGCACTACAAGGAGCCGGTGATGGCGGCCACCAGTTCCTTCACTGAAGGCGCGTCCGTGTTCGGGGGGCAGGCCAATCTGATCCAGGCCATTAACAACATCTTTACGGTTTATGAGCCGGAAGTCATTGCCGTGCATACCACCTGTCTGTCGGAGACCATCGGCGACGACATCCCCCAAATCATCGCCAAGGCCAGGGATGAAGGCAAGATTCCTCCGGGCCGCCACGTCATCCATGCCAATACCCCCAGCTACGTGGGGTCCCATGTCACCGGTTTCGCCAACATGGTCAAGGGCATGGTGGACTACCTGGCCCAAAGTAACGGCCACAAGGAAAGCCGGGTCAATATCATTCCCGGTTACGTGGAGCCTGGCGATATGGAGGAGATCAAGCGCCTGGCCGGGGAGCTGGGAGTGCCCCACATCATGTTTCCGGACACCTCCAACGTGCTCAACGGCCCCCAGACCGGCCGCTACCACATGTTCCCCCCCGGGGGAGTCACCGTGGAGGAGTTGACCCGGACCGGCAGCAGTATGGGCACGGTGGCCCTGGGGACTCTGGCTTCGGGTCCCGCGGCCCGGGCCCTGGACACCAAGTGCAAGGTGCCCTGCGAGATCCTGGACCTGCCCATCGGCTTACAGGCCACCGACATCTTCATCGACACCCTGCGGCAAATCGCCGGGGTGACGGTGCCCGAATCCATCAATATCGAGCGGGGCCGGCTGCTGGACGTGATCACCGATATGCATCAATATTTCTTCGGCCGCAAGGTGGCCTTGGCCGGGGACCCGGATCAACTCATCTCCCTGACCCAATTCCTGGTGGACATCGATATGTGGCCCATCCACATCGTCACCGGCACCCCGGGAAAGAAATTTGAAAAGAAGATTTTGGAAATCACCAAGGATGTACCCCATCCGGTAAACGTCAAGAGCGGCGGCGACATGTTCCTGCTGCACCAATGGCTCCGGAGCGACCCGGTGGACCTGCTGATGGGCAACACCTATCTCAAGTACATCGCCCGGGATGAAGATATCCCCCTGGTGCGCTTCGGTTTCCCCATCCTGGACCGCATCGGCCACAGTTATTTCCCGACGGTGGGTTACCGGGGGGGCCTGCGGCTGCTAGAAAAGATCCTGGACGCCTTGATGGACCGCCAGGACCGGGACGCGCCGGAGGAGAGCTTCGAGTTGGTAATGTAATAACCCGGTGGCCCAGGCTTTCCAGCCTGGGCCGGATGCAGGCTAAACGCTCATGAATCATGAATGTCAAACTGCCGGGGATAAAAATCCCCCCTGCCCCCCTTTAGAAAAGGGGGGGATAAAGAAAGTCCCCCTTTTTAAAGGGGGATTTAGGGGGATTTTGTTTTTACCGGTAAAGCACGTGATTACCTCGAAAGGATAAAAGTCATGGAAAAGCCAGAACATCATATCTTCGTATGTATGAGTTTCCGGGGCCTGGAGCCCAAGGGCAAGTGTATCAAGAAAAACGCCGGGGAACTCCTGGGTTACCTGGAATCGGAACTGGCCGACCGGGGTCTCGACAGTGTCATGGTCTCCACCACCGGCTGCCTGAAGCTCTGTGACCAGGGGCCGGTGCTGGTGGTTTATCCCCAAGGTTATTGGTACGGGGGAGTGGAAGGCGAAGAGGCCATCGACGCCATACTCGACGCCCTGGAAGAGGGCGGCCCCGCCCGGGATTATTTGATGAGTTGAATTTAGAAGAGGGGCTGGATGGAAAAGTAATCAGTGATCAGAAGCCCGGAAACAAGCTGATTACTGTTCACTAAGCTGAAAGCTGACCGCTGACAGCTAATAGGAGCATAGCCATGGAACCGGTGATTTTTGAAGAGCGTCAGACCCAAATCCACCGCAAAGGGACCCAACCTTTCGACCTGGCCTGCAACAAAGACAGCTTAGCCGGAGCCGTGAGCCAGCGGGCCTGCGTCTTCTGCGGCTCCCGGGTGGTGCTTTATCCCATCGCCGACGCACTGCACCTGGTACACGGCCCCATCGGCTGCGCCGCTTACACCTGGGACATCCGGGGAGCGCTCTCTTCGGGACCGGAGCTGCACCGTCTGAGCTTTTCCACGGACCTGCAAGAAAGGGACGTGATTTTCGGCGGCGAGAAAAAGCTCTACCGGGCCCTCATGGAACTCATCGAGCGGCATAGCCCGAAGGCGGCCTTTGTCTACTCCACCTGCATTGTCGGCCTCATCGGCGATGACCTGGAGGGGGTCTGCAAAAAAGTCAGCAAAAAGAAGGGGATTCCCGTACTGCCGGTGCAGTCCGAAGGCTTCAAGGGCAACAAGCGGGCCGGCTACCACGCCGCCTGCCAGGCCATGTTCCGTCTGGTGGGCGCCGGCGATACCACCGGCATCAGCAAAAAGAGCCTCAACATCCTGGGGGATTTCAACCTGGCCGGGGAGATCTGGATCATCCGGGAATATTTTAAGCGCATGGGCATCGAGGTGGTGGCCAATATCACCGGCGACGGCCGGGTGGACGACCTCCGCCGGGCCCACGGCGCGGCCCTGAACGTGGTGCAGTGCTCCGGGGCCACCATGGACCTGGCTCTGATGATGGAAGAAGTTTACGGCATCCCTCACCTGCGGGTCTCCTATTTCGGGGTGGAGGGCATGGCCGAGTCCCTCTATAGCGTGGCCCGGTTCTTTGATGACCCGGAGATGATGGCCCGGACCCGGGAACTGGTGCGGGAGGAACTGGCCGAGCTTTATCCCCGGCTCCAGGAATTCCGCCGGGCCCTTACCGGCAAAAAGGCCGCTATTTACGTGGGCGGCGCGTTCAAGGCCTTCTCCCTGGTGAAAGCCTTCCGGCTCCTGGGCATGGAGGTGGTGCTGGTGGGGTCCCAAACCGGGACCCCCGCCGATTACCAGGAACTTCACGATATTACCGACGAAGGCACCATTATCGTGGACGATTCCAACCCCCTGGAGCTTTCTTCCTTTTTGAAGGAAAAGGACGTGGACATCTTTGTGGGCGGCGTCAAGGAACGCCCCATCGCCTATAAGCTGGGCGTGGGCTTCTGCGATCACAACCACGAGCGCAAGGAAGCCTTGGAAGGCTTCGTGGGCATGCTGAACTTCGCCCAGGAAGTCTATAACACGGTGATGAGCCCGGTGTGGCAGTTCGTGCCCCGCAAGGTCAGGAAAGCCGCGTGAGGAGAGATTAGGGTTCAGGGGCCAGGGGCCAGGGGCCAGTAATCAGTAATCAGTAAAAATACCAAAAATGAATCTCTCAACTTTGAACTTTGAACCTTGAACTTTGAACTAAACTTGGAACTTTGAACCAGGACCTTGGAACTATAGGTATCGCCATGAAAGACCATAACGCCCCATATACGTCCACCACCAACGCCTGCAAGCTTTGCAAGCCCCTGGGGGCCTGTCTGGCCTTCCGGGGCATTGAGGGTGCGATCCCCTTCCTCCATGGCTCCCAGGGCTGCGCCACTTATATGCGGCGTTATATCATCAGCCATTTTCGGGAACCCATGGATATCGCTTCCTCCTCCTTGGGGGAAAAGCAGGCGGTCTATGGCGGCGGGCCCAATTTGAAGCAGGGGCTCAAAAATGTGCAGAGCAAGTACGGCGCCCGGCTCATCGGCGTGGCCACCACCTGTCTCACGGAAACCATCGGCGACGATGTGCCCCTGCTGGTGCGGGAGTTTCGCCGGGAAATGGCCGGAGGCAATGGCCATGAGGACCTGCCGGCCTTGGTGACGGTCTCCACCCCCAGCTTTTCCGGCACCCATATGGAAGGTTTTCAGGCCGCGATCAAGTCCGTGGTGGAGCAGATGGCCGCAGGCGGTCCCGCCACTGAGGCCGTCAATCTGCTGCCGGGGTTCGTCTCCCCCGCAGATATCCGCTACCTCAAGGAAGTCCTGGCGGACTTCGACCTGACGGGCATTATCCTGCCGGATATCTCCGAAACCCTGGACGGCCCGGCCCAAGACGACTATGAAAAAATCCCCGCGGGGGGCACTCCCCTCAAGGACATCCGGGCCATGGGCCGCGCCCGGGCCACCATCGAGTTGGGCCGCACCCTCTTCCCCCAGGAGACTGCCGGACGTTTCCTGGAAAACCGTTTCGGAGTGCCCTGGCGGCCCTTAGGCGTGCCCATCGGCCTGCGGGAGACGGACCGGTTTTTCCAGGTCTTGGAGGAGCTGGCCGGCTGCGCCACCCCGCCCCGGCACGATCTGGAACGCGGCCGCCTCCTGGACGCCATGGTGGACGGACATAAATATGTCTTCGGCAAAAAGGCGGTGGTCTATGGGGAAGAGGACCTGGTGGTGGGCCTCACCGCCTTCCTGTCGGAAATCGGCGTCCGCCCCGTCCTCTGCGCCTCCGGCGGCCATAGCGGCAACTTTGGGGAGGCCATTGCCGCCGTGACCCAAGACCTCTTAGCCGAGCCGCCTTTAGTTCGGGAAGGCATGGATTTTTACGAAATTGCCGAAGAAGTGGAGGCCCTGGCCCCCGACCTCCTCATCGGCCACAGCAAAGGCTATCACCTGGCCCGGAAATGGGGCGCGCCTTTGATCCGGGTGGGGTTTCCCATCCACGACCGCTTCGGCGGCCAGAGAATTCTTCACCTGGGCTATCGGGGGGCGCAAAGCATCCTGGACAGAATCATCAATGCCATCCTGGAGAAAAAACAACAAGATTCTCCGGTAGGTTACGGATACCTGTGATGAGATTTGGGTGGAAGGTCTGGGACCGTAGGGGCTGGTTTTAAACCCGCCCCTACAGACCCGCTCCCACCAATAAATTGGGAATCAATACTATGGAAACCAGACTGGATACCAAACGTCATCCTTGTTTTAACGTGGCGGTCAAGGGTGAGTGCGGCCGGGTGCACCTGCCGGTGGCCCCCAAGTGCAATATCCTTTGCAACTACTGCAACCGCAAGTACGACTGTGTCAATGAAAGCCGGCCCGGGGTCACCAGCGCGGTGCTTTCTCCCGCCCAGGCTACTGCCTACCTGGAAGAGGTCTTGGCCGCGGAACCCCGGATCACCGTGGCCGGTATTGCCGGGCCGGGGGACCCTTTCGCCAATCCC
>JAQTXE010000185.1 GCA_028688935.1 Syntrophales bacterium | reverse complement strand
CTCCTTAAAAACCACGGTAGTTTCCCCCCGCTGCAGGGTTACCGTAACCTTGCCGGGTTCGGTATCGCCGTGCTTACAGATGGCGCAATGCATCGGGTATTAGCTAACCCCCGAACTTCTCCCCCGCCTTAGGCTGCTTGGCCGCAATAAAATCCGGGGCCTTTACCTTGCCCAGGTCCTTGGTGCGGAAACGGGAAATCAGGACGGCACCGCCGTTCACCGCCACCTTGATCCCCTTGTCGCTCACCTCCAGGATTTCTCCAGCCGGGGCTGAGACCGTGTTGCTAAGGAAAGAGGCGTTATAAAACTTCACCTTTTCGCCCTTAAAAGTAGTGGTGGCGCCGGGTTGGGGATCGCAGCCCCGGATGAAGTTGTAGACTGCCCGGGCGGGTTTGCTCCAATCCAGGGCGGCCACCTTCTCGTCGCACGGGGGATCGTAGGTGCCTTGGGAGTGGTCCTGGGTAATGCGGGGTGCTTTGCCCTGGGCCACCAGGTCCACGGCTTCCAACACCGCCTGCACTCCCAAGGGGAACAGCTTGTCGAAATAGAGAGCGCCCGTGGTCTCGTCCGGCCCGACTTCAACTTTTTTTTGGAGGAGGATGTCCCCGGTGTCGATGCCGGCGTCCACCCAGAAGATGGTGAGCCCGGTCTCGGTTTCGCCGTTGATTACTGCCCAGTTGATGGCCGAGGCGCCCCGGTACTTAGGGAGGATGGAGGGGTGATAGCAGATGGAACCTTGTTTGGGGGCATCGAAGACCCGGGCCGGCACGATATCGGTGACAAAGGCCAGGACTCCCAGGTCGGCGTTAAGTTTGACCATCTGGTCATAAGCCTCCTGGTCCCGCATGTGGGCTGGTTGAAAGACCGGCACCCCGGCCTTCTCCGCCTCCACCTTCAAGGGGTCCGCCTTGCCGCCCCGATCCGGGGGACAAAAAACGCCCGCCACTTCCTGACCTTGCGCCAATAAACCTTTTAACACCTCCGCGCCGAAAACCGCCTGACCGATCAGAGCTATACGCATGGCTTCCCTCCAGTGGGGGTGGGTAAAAAGGGGAAAAGGGGAAAGGGGGAAAAGGGAAAGGAAAGACTGATGCTATAATCCTTTTCCCCTCTTAACCTTCTCAATGGTGGTGTTCGTCCGGGGCTTTCTCCGGCTCCATGGTGGAGGCCCAGAAGCAGATGCCGCAGGCCGCCAGGATGGAAATAACGGCCACCGCGGCGTTGCCGCTCCAGAAGGCCACGCCGATGCAGACAAAGACCAGGATGCAGAGCATGGCCTGTTTTTTGCGATAGGCGGGAGATTTTTCCTCGTGCTGATGTTCGACATGATGGGCCATGTGCCAAACCTCCTTATAATTATCGGGCTAGTGCGACGTTTCAGAATTACTGTGACATTTAAAACCAGGGTTTTTTTAAACCCCCCTTTTTTAAAGGGGGCAGGGGGGATTTTCGACAACCTATTAAAAATCCCCTTAATTCCCCCCTTTAAGAAAGGGGGGCTTAAAAACCCAGCATTCTGATACCTCTTTAAATATTTTCCCCGCAATTTATGAATTAGACGTTTTGATTATCCGGGGTTATTGCTCCTTATAAATGAAATCCAGGGCGCGATTCAACCTTTTTAATACTTCTTCCTTGCCTAAAATGCTGATGACGTCGAAAAGGCCGGGGCTGACAGTGGTGCCCGTCAAGGCCAGGCGCACGGGTTGGGCCAGTTGCACCATTTTCCGGCCGGTCTCGGTGCTCAGGTCCTGGAAAAGCTGGTTGATGGCGGCTTCCGAGAACTCCCCCATGGCCTCCAGGCGCTTCTTGATGTCCTCCAGGGTGGGGGCGATCTCCTGGGTGAGAAATTTTTTGGCCCCTTTTTCTTCGTAAGACGCGGGCGCCTGGAAATAAAACCGGGCCATCTCCGCCATCTCCACCAGGGTTTTGCTCCGGGTGTTTAAAGTGCCCGCCACCCTGGCGACATAGTCCAGATTCTGCGCCGCTATTCCCAGGCGCTCGAGAAAGGGGACGAGCAGCCGGGCCAGCTCGGGGAGCGGTGTCTCCTTGAGATAGTGGCTGTTGAGCCACAGGAGCTTTTCTTCGTCATAGACCCCCGGGGATTTGCTCATATGCTCCAGGGAAAAATATTTAATGAGTTCTTCCCGGCTGAAGATCTCCTGGTCGCCGTGGCCCCAACCCAGGCGCACCATGTAGTTGACCAGGGCCTGGGGCAGGATCCCCCGGTCCCGGTAGGCCAGGATGGGGATGGCGCCCCGGCGCTTGGAGAGCTTGCCCCCGTCCTTGGCCAGGGTGACGGTCATGTGGGCGAATTCCGGCAAGGGCGAGCCCAGGGCCTGGTAGATGAGGATCTGCCGGGGGGTGTTGGGAATGTGGTCTTCTCCCCGGATGACGTGGGTCACCCCCATGGTGATGTCGTCCACCACCACCGCGAAATTGTAAGTGGGGATGCCGTCGGCCCGCTGGATCACCAGGTCGTCCAGTTCCTGGTTGTCGAAGCAGATGGGGCCCTTGCCCCGGTCATGCCAGTGGGTGGCGCCGGTCTGGGAGGTCTTGAAGCGCACTGCGGTATGGGAGCCGGGTTTCAGACCCCGGTCCCGGCAACGGCCGTCGTATTTGGGTTTTTCGCCCCGGGCCAGGGCTTCTTTCCGGCGGACCTCCAGGTCGGCGGGGTCGCAGTCGCAATAATAGGCCAGGCCCTGATCCAGGAGGCGTTGAATATATTTCCGGTAAATCGGCAGGCGTTCGGATTGGAAGTAAGGGCCTTCGTCCCAATTGAGGCCCAACCAATTCATGCTTTCTTCAATCTCTTTAACGTAACGCTCTTCGGAGCGCTCCCGGTCCGTGTCTTCGATGCGCAAGATAAAGACGCCGCTGTGATGGCGGGCAAAAAGCCAGTTGAACAGGGCGGTGCGGGTGCCGCCCAGGTGCAAAGAACCGGTGGGACTGGGAGAAAAACGGGTGCGGACTTCGGTCATGTGACATACCTCACAAGCTCCAGAATTATTAACATAAAACCGGAGTTTAAGCCAGGGTTAATCGGGAAAAAGGCTTGAGGGGAGCGTTTCTGCGGCTCGGGGCCCCGCCTGGGCCAAAAGAACCAGGGTTAGCTGAGTTCAAGGTTCAAGATACAAAGTTAGAACAACCGGAGTGCGGACACAGGCGGAGAAGAAGGGGGCTTATATCAATTCGCAATCAAAAGGCATCAAAATGTAGGGGCGAACCTTGTGTTCGCCCCGATTGCTGCTGGGCGAACACAAGGTTCGCCCCTACGAAAGATTGCCGATTGATGTCGAATTGGTATTACATCTCGATATTACTTCCCTGACCGCAACTTTGGTATAAGTCCCCGGCCCCCCCTTGGGGTGCTTTGGTAAAGTTGCAGGTAAGGTTGTCAACTCTTAAGGATGGCGGGCACCAGGTCCGGCCAGCCCAGGGGCATGAAGTGAAGACCCTGGACCATGGGGCTGATTTCTTTGACCAATCTGGCGGTGATTTCCCGGGCCTTGTCTTTATATTGGGTCTCGGGAACCCCGGCCATTTCCTTAATCAAGGCCTGGGGCACGGTGATGCCCGAGACGTTCTCGTTCATATATTTGGCCATCTTGGGGGACTTGATGATAACGACGCCGTATTGGATGGGCACGCCGAAGCCCTCGGCCTTGCGGATGAAGGTTTCGAAAAGCTTGGGGTCATAGACCGCCTGGGTTTGGAAAAACTCGGCCCCCGCCTCGATCTTCTTTTCCATCTTCAACAGTTGCAGGTCCAGGGGCTGGAAGTTGGGGTTCACCACCGCGCCCAGGGCCAGGCCGGTGGACTGGGTGAGGTCCCGGCCCATCATGTCGCGGCCCTGGTTCAACCCCCGGGCCATGTCCAGGAGTTGCACCGAGTCCACGTCAAAGACCGCCTTGGCCGTGGGGTGATCCCCCAGCTTCAGGTGGTCGCCGGTGAGACAGAGGACGTTGTCGATCCCCAGGGTGCAGGCGCTGAGCAGGTCCGACTGCAAAGCGATGCGGTTGCGGTCCCGGCAGACTAACTGATAGATGGGTTCAATGCCGGCCTGCTTGAGCAGGACGCTGGCCGCCAGGGAGCCCAGGCGCATGACCGCGCTCTGGTTATCGGTGACATTGACCGCGTGCACGAAATCCTTGAGACTTTCTGCTTCCTTGAGGAAAGCGGCTTGGCGGCCATTGCGGGCGCAGCCTTTCATGGGCCCCACTTCCGAAGTAATGACAAATTCTTTTTTCTGGAAGAGTTCCGTCAGTTTCATGCCACCCTCCCTTCTTTGATATGCAGGACCCGGGGTTTGGCCGCCTTGCTGTAATCCTTGGGCGCGGTGAATTTTTTCAGCTTAGCCGTTTCGCCCAGGGCGGCCATGCGCTTGTAGATCAGGATCCAGGCGCAGTCCCGGCTGGGGTCCACCTCGCATTTTCCGTCTTCGGCGCCGCCGCAGGGGCCGTTGAGCAAGCCCTTGGCGCACTTGGTCACCGGGCAGATGCCGCCGGTCTCGTTCAAGATGCAGTCGCCGCATTCCTGGCACTGCTCCACGGCCAGGGTGCCGCCGATGAGGGTGTCCATGTGGCCCACGGAGTTGAGGCCGGTCTTTACGGGCACGGTAATGCCGTATTTCTCCGTCAGTTCTCTGGTGATCTGCACCGCGCCGCCGCAGCCCAGGACCAGAAGGGCTTCGGCTTCTTTAATGCGGTCCGCCAGGGGCGCCAACACCGGGTCGGCCTTGACCACGTTGCAGGTGCGCTCCGGGCAGGCCTCAAAGACGATCTCTTTTCCTTGGGCTCTGAGCTCCTGGGCCAGGGCGGCCACTTCGTCGGTGCCGCCGGTGAGGCAGACCTTGGCGCAGCCGTCACAGCCCACCACCGCCACTTTTTGGTACCCCTCCAACGCGGCCATGATCTCCGGGAAGGGTTTCTTGGTAGTGCCGATCATGTTATTCCTCCTGAAATTATAAAAAGTTTCAAAGTTGAGACCTCTGCGAAATGTCTAATTAGATAGACTTCTTGAAATCTCCCTCCCCCTTGAGGCTAATCATTACCCACAAATGGAGGGATGGAGTAAACCGGACATTAAAGCAATTTCATGTTGCTGACAGATGGATATTTAATCATGATCCAAATAAAGTTTTGACAGCTTTTCCCCCTCCCCCTTCGAGGGGGGAGGGCCGGGGTGGGGGTGGCGTCTTTTGTTCTGATTGCAGGTAGTTGCCCAAGACGCCCCCCTCACCCTAACCCTCTCCCCCCGAGGGGAGAGGGGATAAAATCTTTTAATTTCGACCTTTGGGCGACTTTCGCAGAGGTCTCAAGTTCCAGGTTCCAAGTTCAAGGTTGAAAGCGCAACTCCACGGACATTAAACGAGTTATAGGCGAGCCGGCGGCTCAGGCACTATTGAGTTAATGCTGAAATCCCTTAACGGTCGAAGAACTTGGACAACATGTCCACGGCCTGGCCCAGGCGCTGGAAGGCCTCTTCGGCGCCCGCCTCCCGGCCTGGTTCCCGGTAACATCGGACGAGGTAGACCTTTAAGATCAGGTTACAGACCGCCTTCAAAGCGGATTGGGCGGCCCGGGCCTGGGTCAAAATCTGCTCACATTCCTTGTCCGCGGCAATCATGCCCTGGAGACCCCGGATCTGGCCTTCGATTTTCTTCAACCGGGATTGGATATCATCCTGCATCTGTTTGATTGATTCTGCCGGGGGATACATTTTTTCCTCTAATAAAGGGTTAGACCGGAAGGGGGTCGGGCAGCCCTAAGGCCCCGGGGCAAGAGGCCGCGCCCACTCGACCCTCTAATGAGAAATACCATACCCCCGTAGGGTATTCATGTCAAGAAAAAAAATGAAAAATCTTTGGCTCCCCCACCGGACGTCCCGGGAAATTTCCCAGGAGGCAAGCACAGATAGTAATGCCAGGATGGACGATATTCGCTGTTGACAAGCATAGTTATAAGTGGAGGGTACTTCCGGGGCCGCCAGAAATTCTGCCGGTAGTTAATAGAGATTTTAAGAAGAGTCTTTATTAAAGAAATGTCAAATTCGAGCCGATAACAATTTAATTAAATTGACATTGAGCTTTTTAATTGTTATTTACAGCAGCGATAGCATGTCAGACGAAAGCAGGGTCACAGTGGCGCTGAACAAAAATCGGAACGGTATGCTTTCCCCGTTCCGATTTTTTTTGCCTGGCTGCTCGCCCAGGTCTGCCACCGGCAGGCGGGATTTACCATCATTTATGGAGGATTGCAGTTAATGAAGGTGCAAGGGAAGGTGAAGTGGTTTAATGATGCGAAAGGTTTTGGCTTTATTTCCCGGGAAGACGGTCCGGATGTCTTTGTGCATCACAGCGCCATCCAGGAAGAAGGCTTTCGCACGCTGCAGGAAGATCAATTGGTGGAATTTGAGGTAGTCCAGGGCGCCAAGGGCCTCCAGGCACAGAACGTCAAAAAAGTCACGTAAAGTTTATCGGACCAACCGGGGGAAGCAATTGCTCCCCGAGTTTTCCGAACCGAGAGAGCACTCAAAGTCATTTTGGGGGGAGGAAGTCAGCCGGGCGGACCTGGGGACCCGCGGCGAGACTTCCTCCCCCCGCTGTTTGGTAATCGCCCTAACTTTCTTCAGGCAGAAAAGCCCTGGCCCCCTGGAGTCGTGACCGCCCGGGGGCCGGTAATTAGTCCAAGCATTCCTTAGGCCTGGTCCCATCCTGCCGCAGTCTGGAAGTGTAGACCGGGACCTGCCTGCGTATCCGCTTAGCCCCTTATTTGGAAATGCCCTAGTTATGTCCTGCCTGCTAAATACCGACACGCCAAGGTAGAAGGGAATCCTAGCGGCAAAGGTCCGGTGGGGGCCAGGCCCCGGGGACCCGGGCCTCGTAAAGAAGGTGGGAAAAGTAATTGACGGGCACGGCTTTTCTTGTTAATTTGTTATGGTAGCCGAAGCGCGTCAAGGGGACAGGATTATGCCCAAACTTGCTGATTATTTTAAGAAGGCCGATCGCAAGAAACTCTTCTTCGATTACCTTAAATTGATCGGCATTCTGGAAATCGTCATCTTCATCGTCGTGGTTCTCTGGGCCTCGGATGATAAATACCACCGCGTCTATTCCCCGTTTCCCTGGCGGGAATACGTCTTTGTAGCTTTTGCCTTCCCCATTGTCTTTACTTTTATCATGGGGATTATTGTTACCGGGTTCAACCATTTCCTGGGAGCAGAATCCCCGTCGCCGGAGGAAGAGGGGGAACCCAGCGCCAATCAGTTGGACGGCCTGGTGCGGCAGATCCGCCGCCTGCCTTACCTGGGCCTCCTCTTTCTCTTACTGGTGACCATCCTGGCCCTGTTCAACATGAACTACATCATGGGCTGGCTGAGTTCCCTGGGCTACAATACCTTTCTTTTCCTGAGTTACGCCCTGGCCGGATTAGGGGCTATCGTGGTCATCTACCTGGTGTTCTTTCTCTTCTTTAAATACCGCCTCAACCAGAAGAACATGAAATATCAATACTATTCCCAGATTTCCGATAAGTTCGGCCTGATCATCCTGGATGACCGCACCGTGCTTTATAAGGACGGGAATATGCTGGTGCAGGGCCGGCGCTGGCGGCGTCCCCGCCAGGTGGGCACTGCCGAGGTTAAAGAAGCGGAAGTGGTTATTAGCGAAGACGCGGGGATAAACCGCCTGCCCGCGCCCAAGCCTTGATGCCGACACTGAGGGAAGGTGCCCCCGTCACCGGCGGCGCCGTCCTTTACCATTTAGCTTTGCTGGCCGCACTGCCCTTGGAAGTGCGGCCTTTTTTGCGCCAAGCCCGAGCCCGGCCTATATCCGGGCAGGATTGGCCCGCCTGGGAGTTCGGCCAGGAGCAGGGGAGGGGGGTACTGGCCCTCACCGGCATGGGGGAGGAGGCCGCGAGCCGGGCCGCCAAAGAAGTGATGGCCCGGTGGCGGCCTAAGGTTCTCGTCTCCCTGGGGTTCAGCGGCGCTTTGCTTCCGGGGTTGGCGCCGGGCCATTTGGTTTTGGGGGAGTCATTTTGGCATTACGATCCGGACACCGGTAAGGTGGAGGAGGTGGCGTCCCCGGCCCCGCCCCGGCCCTTAGCGGAATTGGCCCGGCAGCTGGACGCGGCGGGATTGCCCGCAGCCGTCGGCAGCCTGGTCACCACTGGGAGCATCATCCATAAAGGCCGCCAGGGGGAGCCTTTGCGGCATTTGCCGCACCCGGTGGTGGATCTGGAAACCAGCGCCCTGGCCCGGGCGGCCGCGGCCGCAGGAGTCCCTTTTCTGGCCCTGCGGGTGATTACTGATATGGCGGGGGAAGAGATTCCTGATTTTTTAAGAGAGGGCTGGGAGCCGGGATACGGTCCGGGTCCGGGAAAGGCCTTGGGCTGGCTGGCCCAGAACCCCCGGCGGCTGGGAGCGATGCTCCACCTCTGGCGGCGCAGCAGGCTGGGGGCCCGGCGGCTGACGGAGGCGTTGGGGGTGATTTTGCCCTTGCTTT
>JAQTXE010000184.1 GCA_028688935.1 Syntrophales bacterium | reverse complement strand
GGATCCCGAGACCGGGGAATGGGAAGCTCTGGATAACCTCCCCAGCCTTTTTGCCAGCCAACAGGTCGGGGTTACCACCGCCGAGACTATCATCCGGAAGAATATCAGAACCGTCCTGACGGGAAAATGCGGCGCCAAGGCCTTTGAGAAACTACAGGCATCCGGCATCCAGGTAATCCTGGATACCAAAGGCACCGTCCGCCAGGCCTTGGCGAGGTTTATCCGGGGCGAGGTCGTCCCGGCCACCGGCCCCAATGTTCATCAAGCCCATTAAGCAAACTGCGTCACCAGTAAAAGTCCCCCTCCCGTATTTCCCGGCCGGAGAGGGGAGCGGTTCTCAGATGGGCGAGTTTTTTTTAGGTTACTTTAAAAATCTGCCGTCATCCCGGGCCAGATCGAGCTTTTCCAGGTTCTTTGCCAGCCAACCGCTTTTGGCCCCCTCCCGGCAATCAAACTGCGGCACATAGGGCTTGATGTCCAACAGCGGGGTCCCGTCCACGATATCCACTTCCCGGATGTAAAGCCGCGTTCCTGCCACCCTCTCCAGGCGCACCACGGAAAAGCCGATGGGATTAGGCCGGGCCGGGGCCCGGGTGGCAAAAACCCCCCGGCTCTCCTCGTCCAGGAAAGGCTTCACCTTCAAGGAAAAGCCCCCGGACAGGTGAAAATGATAGAGCAAGATCAGGTGCGAAAACCCCTCCAGGTCTTGGAGACCCTCCTGATATTCCGGCAGCAAGTCAATGACCCCTTGGGCCTCCCGGGACGCGGCCGCCTGTATCGGGGTGCCCTGGGGTTGTTTGAAAGGGGAATGCACCGCGCCTATGGGTTTAAAGATTATCCCGGTCATAAACCACTCCTGGTTACCAAAGTTCCGAGTTCCTGGTTCAAAGTTCCAAGTTAAGAGCTGATGAGAGCTTGGCAAGCCTGACTTTCATCATCCTATTTATCCAGGATAAATGAAATAACAAAACTGCCGCTACCATATCTCTATAATCTCTTTGATTTTTATCTTAGCTGCCATCATCCTTGCAAACAAAGAGTGGCGGCAAATGGAATGAGGTTGTCACAACTCGGAAATTTTAGGCAACAGGAAGGAGTGGAGAAAAGATTACCGCGCTTTACGTCGCCGGCCCGGGTGCAAGCCCCCGGCAAGGCGCAAACCTCAGCGGACGCTATTGCGCCATGAGACTGGAGAAAGCCTCCCTGGCAGCCCGGCAAATGGCCAGGGGTGCGGTCTTCCCCCGGCCTTCGAATCTTTTGCATTTCATGGGATTATAGAAAGAAGCCACCCAGAGGTCACCGGACACCCCCCCGAGGAAGACGTCAAGTTTCAACTCGCAAAAGTACTTGCGCATCATCTTTTCCACTACCTGCCAGGTTTCCGTGATGTTGGAGGTATAGAAAAGCGTGCCCTGTTTGTCCATAATTTTTTCAGAAATGAAATTATCCAACTCCGGCTCGGAATATTCGCTGGGCGCCATTTTATTACCTGCAACCTCTAGACGGTTGGTTCGACAAACATCAGACCCTTCCCTACCCTCCAAGCTCTTAAGGGTGGCCATGGTTTTCAGGACCGGAAATTCTTATCAGGATAGGAGTAATCAGAAATTGTGCCAAATCCTTTCTATGTTAATTCAATATGTTAGCCGATTTATTTCTTACATTAATGTGTTATTTCCGCAGATATGCCGACATAATTGTAGCTTGTAAGATTTGTAAGTCGCCGGCCAGCCAAATGAATGTACAAAAAGGAAAGGCGACAGTGAAAATTTAGCTGGTCAGGGCAGCCTCCAGCCTGCCTTAACCGGGCAAGATAAACGGGTTGGGGGGAGAATCTGCGGGAGGGCAGGAGCCGGCGGCCTGAAAATTTCCAGCCCAGGCTAGCCCCCTGTTCCTCCCGCCAAAGGCCCGGCGCTTCAAGACCCGGACTTGACGCCCCCCTTACCCTTTCTCTCGTCAATATCACCGGGATACATCACCGCCTCATGGCCCCGTTCCCGGGTGCGGATGCGAATCACCTCCTCAATGGGGGTGACAAAGATCAGCCCGTCCCCGGTTTCCCCGGTATAGGCGCCTCTGAGGATGGCTTCAATAGTATCCTCCAGGTTGACATCGCTTAAGATGATGTTCACCTGGATCTTGGTCAGCATATCCACCTGGTAGGTGCCGGAGCGGCCCGCCAGGGTGATGCCCCCCTGGCGGCCGTGGCCGCGAATCTCGAAGACGTTCAGGCCCACGATGCCGATTTCCCGGAGGGCGTCCTTGACGTCGTTCAGCTTGTCTTCCCGAATGATGGCTTCGATCTTCTTCAACATGGTTGTATCCTTCCTAGGAGTAGGCCCGTTCACCGTGGGCGCTGATATCCAGGCCCACTTCTTCTTCCATGGTGGTGACCCTGAGGCCGATGCTCCAATCCAGGAGTTTCGCCACCAGGAAGGTCACTCCAAAGGTGAAGGCCATGGTGACGGCAATGGCCAGGAGTTGAATGGCGAGTTGGCCGGGGTTGCCGTAAAAGAGGCCGTTGGCCCCTGCCGCGTTCACCTCCACCGTGGCGAAAAGGCCGGTGGCCACCATCCCCCAGGTGCTGGCCAGGCCGTGACAGGCCCAGACGTCCAGGGACTCATCCAATTTACGTTTGTCCCGGAGGCGGATGCCGTAGTAGCTCAAGGGTGCGGCCACCGCGCCGATGACCATGGCGGCCATGGGGGTGACGAAACCGGAGGCGGGCGTCACCGCGGCCAACCCCACCACCATGCCGGTGGCCAACCCTAAGGTGCTGGGCCGGCCATCCAGCCAGGAGAGCAGCATCCAGACCAGCCCGGCGCTGGCTGCCGACGTATTGGTGGTCAGCAGGGCATTGACCGCCACCCCGTTGGCCGAGAGCGCGCTGCCGGCGTTAAAGCCGAACCAGCCCACCCACAACAGACCCGCGCCGATGACCGTCAGGGGGATGTTATGGGGTTCCATGGGGCTCCTGCCGAAGCCCCGGCGGGGGCCGATGGCCAGGGCGAAGGCCAGGGCCGAAAACCCCGCGGCGATGTGCACCACCGTGCCGCCGGCAAAGTCCAGGGCGCCCAGGGCGCCCAGCCAGCCCCCTTTACCCCAGACCCAGTGGCACAACGGGTCATAAACCAGAGTAGCCCAGATGAGGCTGAAGAGCAGAAAAGACTTGAAGCGGACCCGCTCCACAAACGCGCCGGTAATCAGGGCCGGAGTGATGACCGCGAACATCATCTGAAACGCGGCAAAGAGCCCCTGGGGTATGGTCTTGCCATAATTGGGGTTGGGCAGAGCGCCTACCCCGCTTAAACCCAAATAGTTCAGACCGCCGATGAGGCCGCCGATGGACTCCCCGAAGGCCAGGGAGTAGCCGTACAGGACCCATTGCACTCCGATAAGGGCCATAAAGACGTAGCTCAAGGTCAGAGTGGACAGGACGTTTTTCCGGCGGACCATGCCCCCGTAAAAAAGCGCCAAAGCAGGCGTCATCAACAGCACCAAGGAACAGCAAACCAGAAGCCAGGCAGTGTCGCCGGTGTTTATGGACGGGTTCATCCCCTCCCCCTTATGATGGTTTTTAGCTGGAATCCCCGAAAATGGGCAGGACCAGTTAGGTCCGTCCCCAATACAGACGGGTAGCCAATGATTTTTGGACGCAGGCCACAATCAGGATTTTATAGATCAGAAATTGTGCCAAGGACTTTTGCTGTTAATTCAATAGATTATATTTTTCCTAATTTACAATAATGTTTGTTTTATACGGAATTGCAGACATAATTGTAATTTAAGGTCATTTTTAGCTTTCCGGTTATCGGGGAATAAAGCAAGGAGGGGATGGGAATGATTCCGGCGGGAGGATAATCCGGGCTCAGACCCGCCTAACCTGCTGAAAGGCGGGCCTAATCCCAACTTTGAACCTATAACGCTATTTATCCCTCAGGTCCATAATACGCAGGGCCTTGCCTTCGCTCCGGGGCAAGGTCATGGGTTCTACCAGTTCCACCAGGGGCGTGACCAGCAGCTCGCTCTTTAAGGCATTAGTAATCTTTTTCTGCAGAGACTTGAGGTACTTCAAGTCCTCCTGAAAGAATTCCTGCTGCACCTCCACCTTCACCAGCATCAGGTCGTTAAAATTTTTCCGGCTCAGTTCCACCAGGTAGTTGGTGCCCACCTCGGGCATGGCCAGGAGCACCTTCTCAATCTGCATGGGAAAGATGTTTACCCCTTTGAGGATCAGCATGTCGTCGGTGCGGCCCTGGATGCGGCTGATCCGCCGGTGGCTGCGGCCGCAGGGGCAGGTCCCCGGCTCCACCGCGGCCAGGTCCCGGGTGCGGTAGCGCAAAACTGGCATACCCCGGCGGCTGAGGTTGGTGAGCACCACCTCCCCCACCTCTCCCGGCGACAAAGGCTCCAGGGTCCGGGGATCGATCACCTCCAGGAGGAAATGGTCTTCCCAGAGGTGCAGGCCGTTTTGCTCCGGGCACTCGAAGGCCACCCCGGGGCCGTTCAATTCCGAGAGCCCATAGGAGTTATAGGCCTTCAGCCCGTAGGCCTCTTCGATACGCCGCCTGACATCCCCGGTATGGGGCTCCGCGCCGATGAAGGCCAGGCGCAGGGGCAAATCCCGGGGGTCCACCCCCATGGACTCAAAAGTGGCCAAGAGATAGAGGGCATAGCTGGGGATGATGTGCAGCGCGGTGGTGTTAAACTGCTGCATCAACTGCACCTGGCGGCGGCTGTTGCCCGCGCCCGCGGGGATGGTGAGCGCGCCTAGGCGCTCGGCGCCGTAGTGAAAACCCAGGCCCCCGGTGAACAACCCGTAGCCCATCATATTCTGAAAGACGTCCGTGGGGCGCATGCCGGTCATGTACATGGAGCGGGCCAACAGTTCCGCCCAGGTCTCGATATCCCCCCGGGTATAATAGATGACTGTGGCCTGGCCCGTGGTCCCGGAAGAGGCGTGCAGCCGCACCATCTCCTCCAACGGCCGGGTCAATAAGGCCTGCCCCTGGGAGCGCAGATCGTCTTTGGTGGTAAAAGGAATTTTGCGAGCATCCTCTAGATTACTAAGGCTCTCCGGGGTCACCCCCGCCTGCGTCAGGCGTTCCCGGTAAAAGGGGCTGTTTAGCGCCACACTCAAGGTTTCCCGGAGGCGCTCCAACTGCAGAATTTCCAGGTCCGGCCGGGGCATGGTTTCGTGTTTTTTATCCCAATACATTTTTATGCTCCTGAGTTCCAAGTTCCAGGTTCCAGGTTAAGAATTCTGCGAAAAACCTTTTTTGTCATCCTGAGCGAAGTGAAGGTTCTCGTATTTTAGCGCCCGGGATTTCCAATCTACTGGAACCAGCGGCACGACCTGAAAAAGTTGTGCTGCCGAAAACGAGATTCTTCGGTCGCTCCGCTCCCTCAGAATGACAGGAAACCGGTGCGTAAAAGTACCCTACTTTTTTCTCCGGTTTTTATCCACTTTTCCCCATAGGCTGTCAAGCCGGTCCAGCACACAGTCTTTCAACTTGGAACTCTGAACCTGGAACTTTTAACTATTTTTTCAGCGGGTAGCTGATATTCAGCTTCAAAGGGCAGGTGCACTCCCCTGCGTCCTGGCCCGGGGGCGGTTTGATGGGGCAGGGTTCCGGGTGGATAAAGACCAGGGCCCCGGGAAAACGGCTCTGAATCTGGGCTTCCAGCTTATCACAGAGAGCGTGGATCTCCTCCAGGTTATCCCAGCGGCAGACCACCAGGGTGAGGTTGAGGTAGCGCACCGGCCCGGCCTTGCGGCTCTTTAATTCTTTAAGCTCTAAAACCGGGGAAGTGGCGGCCACCAGCTCCCGCACTACCTGCTCTTCCGCTTCCGGCAGCCTGGTGTCCAGGAGGCCGGTCATGCCGCCCCGGGTCACCTTCAGGCCGATCCAGAGGATGATCAGCCCCACCCCCAGGGCGGCTACCGTATCAAAGAGGTGGTTGCCGGTGAGCTGATACCCCAAAAGCCCGATCATGGCCCCCAGGGAGGTATAAACGTCGGTGGCGAGATGGGCCGCGTCCGCGTCCAGGGCCACGGAATCGAAGCGCTGGGCCGCGCGTTTTAAGGCCCGGGAGACCCCCAGGTTCACCAAAGACGAGGCGGCCAGCACCGCCAGGCTCAAGGGCACCAGGGTGATGGCCACCGGCTCAAATAACCGCCGCCCGGCCTGGTAAAAGACCCCCACCGCCACGGCGATGATCAGCAGCCCCTCCAGGAAGGCGCTGACGTTCTCCCATTTGCCGTGGCCGAAGGGGTGCTCCCAATCCGGCGGGTGCGAGGAAAACTTGAGGGAGATCCAGGCCAGCAGCGCGGCCAACAGGTCCAACCCGGAATGCAGGGCTTCGCTCAGGAGCGCGGCGCTGCCGCTCAACACCCCCACCACCGCCTTGCCCGCCACCAGCAGGGTGTTGGAGGCGATGCTGATGAGCGCGGCGCGTTGGGGGGTGGAGAATAGCATGGTGGAAATAAGCTGTCAGCTTTCAGCTTTCAGCGGTCAGCTAAAGGAAAAAATCAGAGGTTTGCAGTCCATCAGAGTCCGGCCTTGCCTCTACTTTCAACCTTCTTCCTTAATTAAAAAAAGCTGAAAGCTGATCGCTGACAGCTGACAGCTTGACCCTAACGCCCCTTATCTTCTTTACCTTTTTCTATCCCCAATAATTTCTGCAACTTCTTTGCTTCCCTTTCCTGCCTCCGGGCTTCATAAATCTTTAAAGCCCGTTCGCCGTAATCCCGGGCCATTTCCCGGTTACCCAGGGCCAGGGAAAGGCGGGTCAGGGAGTCCAGGGTGTCCACGATGCCGTTAGTATCTTCCAGGCGGCGGAATTCCCGGAGCGCCTCCAGGAGATAAATCCCGGCGGTGCTATAGTTTTGCAGGGCCAGATAGGTGCGGCCCAGGCGTTCCCGGCGCACGGCCTGGCCCTGGCGGTCTTTCCGGGCCAGATCCAGCCGCAGGGCCTGTTCGTAGAGGTTCAAGGCCCCCGCCAGATCTCCCCGGACCCGGGCCACGTCCCCCAGGTGGGTCAGAGTCAAGGCCACTAAAGGTCCCGGCGGCGCCTGGCGGGCATAGACCATGGCTTCCTGGTAGGATTTTTCCGCGTCATTTAATTTTCCCTGGGCCTGGTAGAGGGCTCCCAGGTTATTCAGGGTCTCGCAGAGTCCCGCCGGGTCTCCCTGGGGCTTGAGGATGCTGAGGGCCTCCGCAAAATATTCCCCAGCCTGTTTAAAATCCCCCAGCTTCAGAGCGATGACTCCTAAATTATTGAGGTTGGCGGCGATGCCTTCCTGACGGTCAATGAGCCGGTTCATCGTCAGGGCCTGGGAGAATTTCTCTTCTGCCAGGTTCCACTTTCCCTGGCGGTAATCTTGGTAGCCCGCGTCGTTCACGGCCACCGCCTCGGTCAACAGCCCCACCCCGGGTTTGGGCGCGGCGCAACCCCACGCCAACAGGCAACACGCCAACAGAGAGCCCCAGATTCCCGCCATTTTTATCGTTTTCCGTTTTCCGTTTTCCGTTTTCCGTTGAAAGATTAAAAAGCGCAAAGGATACGGAGTTTCACACAAAAATCAGTACTGATCACTTATTACTTATTACTTATCACTACCACTGACCACTTTTCCGTGCTCTTTGTGTCTCTGTGGCATAACTTTGCCATTTGTCGCTCTCTATTCCAGCCTGAGGGTGCGCTCTTTCGTTTTGGGCACGTGGCGGCGCAGCAGCCAGGATTTCTGCGCGGCCTTGGCCGCCTTATCCACGTCGCTGACCATGGTTTCCCCGGAGGTCACCAGACCTGGAAGCCCTTTCCCGGCCCGTTGCAGTTGCTCCACAAAGGCCTCCGCCTTTTTCATCAGTCCCGGCAGCCGGGAGCTGGCCTCCCCGAGGTTGGCCATGGTCTTCCGGAGATCCTCTTTGAAGGCCGGATCTTTCAACAGGGTGTCCAAGGCGCCCTTATTTTTGTCCAGGCTGTCCGCAAACTTGCGAATACTGGTCGCGGCCTGGGCGGATTCCCGGTAGAGAACCGGATCGTTGAGGAGCTTCCCCACGGTGCCCTTGCCCTTGTTGATCTTGGTGACAATCTGTCTGAGTTCGTTCAAGGATCTATTGAAATCGCCCCCGGGCTTGTTCATGGCCTCGGTGAGGGTGAGCAAGTTGGTTAAAAGCTTTTTCACATCTCCCATGATCGGCGAGGCTTCGGTGATTATTTTTGTAATATCAAAGGGTTCAATGGAAGAAACCGTTCCCCCCGCGGCAATCTCTGGTTGACTGGGGGAGCCGGCAGAGAGGTCCAGGCTCTTATCCCCCAAAAGGCCCTGAAAACCGATGGTGGCCCGGGAGTCCTGGCGAATCTGGTTGCGGTATTTTCCCACCACCTCAAAGGTAACGATGATCTGGCCCTGCGGGTCGATGGTCATCTCCTTGACGTTCCCCACCGTCACCCCCGCCAGCCTCACCTCGGAGCCCACCTTCAGACCGCTGACATCCTTAAAAATAGTGGTGTATTTCACGTGTTCTTCCCAGAGCCGTTCCTGTTGGGCGATGAACACCACCATCACCAGCAAGGCCGCCAGGGA
>JAQTXE010000183.1 GCA_028688935.1 Syntrophales bacterium | reverse complement strand
GGAGCGGTAATTATGACCACCGGGCAACCCATCTCGGCGGACTTTCCATACAAGTCCAATTATATCTAGGTTCAAAGTTCGAGGATCCACTATGTTGATGAGGGTTCGGGTAACCCAATCCTCTTCCTTCACGGTAATCCCACTTCCTCGTACCTGTGGCGCAACATCATTCCCTATGTGACCCCATTGGCCCGCTGCCTGGCTCCGGACCTCATTGGCATGGGGAAGTCAGACAAGCCCGATATAGAGTACCGGTTTTTTGACCACAGAAAGTACGTGGAAGGTTTCATCGACAAGATGGGGCTAAGGAACATCACTCTAGTGCTGCATGATTGGGGTTCTGCACTCGGTTTCCATTATGCCCAGCGGCACGAAAGCAATGTCAAAGGACTGGCATTCATGGAAGCGATCATCCTGCCGGTGCCGAGTTGGGATATGTTTCACCAGGATGCAGCCAAGATTTTCCAGGGCTTCCGGACTCCCGGGGTGGGTTGGGACATGGTTGTGAACCAGAACATGTTCGTTGAGCAAATACTGCCAGGAGGAATATTTCGGAAATTGAGCCTGGAAGAAATGAACCACTACCGGGAGCCCTTCAAGGAACCGAAAAGCCGTAAACCCGTTTGGCGGTGGCCCAACGAACTTCCAATTGAAGGGGAACCCGCCGATGTGGTAGAGACTGTGGAGACCTACAACCGCTGGCTCCAGCGGACAGACCTGCCGAAATTATTATTTTATGGCAATCCAGGAGCGCTTATCCCGGCGCCGGTGTTGGCATGGTGCAAGCAAAACTTGAAACATTTGCAAACAGTGGACATCGGTAGTGGACTGCATTATCTCCAGGAAGACAATCCCTATCTCATCGGTTCAAAACTAGCCAGTTGGTATAAAAGCCTTTCCTGAATCTAGCGCGGCCACTAGTCCCTCTACCCGCTTATCCTCCTCCCCGCCATCTCCGCGGCCATGCGGATGGCGGCTTTGAGGCTCCCCGGGTGGGCTTTGCCCGTGCCCGCCAGGTCGTAGGCGGTGCCGTGGTCCACGGAAGTGCGGATGATGGGCAGCCCCAGGGTGACGTTCACCGCGTCCATGAAATGGAGGAGTTTCAGGGGAATGAGCCCCTGGTCGTGGTACATGCAGATAATGGCCGCGAACTCCCCCTGGGAGTGGCGCCAAAAGAGGGTGTCCGCGGGGAAGGGTCCGGCTACCCGCAAACCCTCCGCCTGAGCCTGACGCACCGCCGGGGCGATGATCTCCTCTTCCTCCCGCCCGAACATGCCCGCCTCCCCGGCGTGGGGGTTGAGCGCGGCCACCCCCAGGTAGGGGGAGGCCAGGCCGAAATCCCGCTGCAGGGCCCGGGAGGTGAGGCGCAAGAGGCGCAGGATCCCCTCGGGGCTCAACTTCGGGGGCACTGTGGCCAGGGCGCAATGAATGGTGGCCAGAACCACCCGGAATTCGCCCCCGGCCAGCATCATCCCCACTTCTCCCCCTCCGGTCTTTTCGGCCAGCAACTCGGTATGGCCGGGATAGTCATAACCGGAGAGCTTCATGGCGATCTTACTGATGGGGCCGGTGACCATCCCGGCCACCTCTCCCCGCCTAGCTAAATCCACCGCGGTAAGGATGTAAGAAACCATGGCCGCGCCCCCGGCAGGGGTGGGGTGTCCATATACCAGATCATCCTGGCTTAAATGGGACAGGGCCAATAAATCCACGGTCCCCGGCTCATACCGGCCTGCCTCGGGGGCGTCCACCACCTGGATTTTTAGCTCCGGAGCCAGGTTCTGCCGGGCCCGCGTCAACGCAGGCAGATCCCCGAGGATCAGAGGGCGGCAAACCTGATAAATCTGCGGGGTGGTCAGGGCCAGGACCATGATCTCCGGCCCCACTCCCACCGGATCACCCATGGTCAGGGCCAATAAGGGTCTGGTTGGTTGTTGGGTCATAAGAGAACCTCAGAGTTTAAACCGGAATTGGTTTTTTTCCTGCAATTATCCCAGTAAGTGTGCCAAAATATGGATCACTTAAATATACGATTTGAGGTGGAGCGGGTCAATGACGGACGAGGGCAAAAGGCAGTTGCGAGAAGCGAAGCTGGGGTTCATCGGCGCCGGCGCCATGGGCGGAGCCATCATCAAGGGACTGCTGGCCCAAGGAAGGGTGGCCCGGGAAAATCTGACTTTTTTCGATCCCGATCCGGCGGCCCAAGCGCAAATGGAGAAGCTGGGGGTGGAAGCCGCGTTGGACAACGCCGAAGTGATGCACTCCCAAGTGGTCATCCTGGCGGTGAAGCCCCAATTGCTGGGTCCGGTGCTGGCCGGGATTAAGGACTTTGCCCGGCCCTGGCATCTGGTCATCTCCATCGCCGCGGGGGTCACCCTGGCCACCCTGGAGGCGGCTTTGCCCGAATCCCGCCTCATCCGCACCATGCCCAACACCCCGGCCCTGGTGGGCGCGGGCATGACCTGCCTGGCGCCGGGAAGCCGGGCCACCCCGGAAGACACCGCTTTGGCTCTGGCTCTCTTTCAGGCGGTGGGACAGGCCGCGACTGTGGAAGAAAGGCTGATGGACGCGGTCACCGGGTTGAGCGGCAGCGGCCCGGCCTTTGTGGCCCTGTTCATTGAAGCTATGGCCGACGGCGGGGTCAAGGCGGGCCTGCCCCGGGTTCTGGCCCATAACATGGCGGTGCAAACCGTTCTGGGCTCGGCCAAACTCGTCCATGAGGAGGACTTGCACCCCGGGAAGCTGAAAGATATGGTGGCCTCCCCCGGAGGCACCACCATCGAGGGTCTGCATGTCCTGGAAAAGGGGGGATTCCGGGGCCTGGTCATGAGTGCGGTGACCGCGGCCGCGGCGCGGGCGCAGGAGTTGGGAAAGTAGCTATCAGCGGTCAGCTCTCAGCTAAAAGATTTACCGCAGAGACGCGGAGCGCACAGAGGTTCGCAGAGAATTAAATTAAGCCCTTGGCGCTTTGCGCCAAGGGCCCAATTATTAAGCTCTGCGCATCTCTGCGTTCCCTGCGCCTCTGCGGTTAGATTTTTAAACTGAAAGCTGACCGCTGATAGCTGACAGCTTCTTTTAAATATTGAACCGAATCTCCACCACATCCCCGGGACGGATGGCATAATCCCGGTCCACCAGTTTTACCAGGCCTTTCGCCCGGGCTTCCTGCATGTTATAGACCCCGATCAAATCCTGATAGCTGACAATATCGGCCTTGATGAAGCCCCGGGCCAGGTCGGAATGAATCTTGCCGGCGCAACTGACGATATCCGCTCCGTCCGCGACAGGCCAGGCGTGTACTTCCTTTTTTCCGGCAGTATAGAAAAAGACGATCCCCGCCCGGGCGAGCACGGCTTCGATGACGGCATTGGTATCCGGCGCTTCGTCCGCCACCACCGTGGGCTTGAAGCTCAAAGGGGCCAAACCCCGCAGGAGGGCTATCTCTTCTTCACTAAATTGCACCTGACAGAGAGGCGTTTCCTGTTCCAGATATTCCAGGCACTTGTCTATGAGCTGCCTTTCTTGGGCGTCGGCGGTCCGGTCCCGGCGGGTTTCCAGCTTTTCCATATCCAGGATGAGCAGATCAAGGATATGGTCCCGGGCGATAAAAATAGCGTCGCAGTTCTGGAAGTCGTTCTGGATAAATTCGGCGTAAAAAGGAGTGGTTTTCTGGGGGGCGAATTTATGCTCCAGGGTTATTACCTTTTCGTCCTGAAATTTGACCTTCCCTTCCGGGAGATCAAAACCGGCAAAACATATTTTCATTGACTTTAACCTCGCTGGCAAGAGCTGTTTGTCATTTATCGTCAAGCACAAAAAAAAAGGCGGGGATAATCATCCCCTGCCGCTACAGTCCGGGAATCGCGGTCCCATTGCCAATCAATTCTAATGTTTAATTAAACCAAGAATCGTTTCTGAAGTCAATATTAATGGAAAAGGCCAGGAGTTTTAGCCCAGGCGAGACGCCCGGACCAACAATCTTAGCCTTTCCTCCATAACCCTAACTCCAGGTCTTGATCAATCGCAAATGAATATCCACGGCCGGGGCGCTGTGGGTGAGGGCGCCCATGGAGATGAAATTGACCCGGGTGGCCGCCACCAGGGGCAGGCGCTCCAGAGTCATGGAACCGGAGGCTTCCAGTAAAGCCCGGCCCAGGGTGAGGTCCGCGGCCTTGGCCATGTCCGCCTCGCTCATGTTGTCCAGCATGACGATGTCCGCGCCGATGTTCAGGGCTTCTTCAAGTTCGGTCAGATTGCTGACTTCCACTTCAATTTTCAGGGTATGGGGCGCGCTCTTCCGGGCCCGGCGCACGGCCTCGGTGATGGAGCCCACTGCCTTAAGGTGGTTGTTTTTAATGAGCACCCCGTCAAAGAGACCGCCCCGGTGATTGCGGCCGCCCCCTAGGCGCACTGCGTACTTTTCCAGGCTGCGCCAGCCCGGGGTGGTCTTGCGGGTGTCCACCAGGGCCACGGGCAGGAAGGCCACGGCCTCCACCATTTTTTTAGTATAAGTGGCGATGCCGGAGAGGTGTTGCAGAAAATTGAGGGCCACCCGCTCGCCGGTGAGGATGGGGGCCACCGGGCCGGTGAGGATGGCCAGCACGGTCCCGGGCTCCACTTCCCGGCCGTCTTCAACCTGGGGGGTGCAGGCCACTTCCGGGGCCAGCTTACGAAAAACCCGGGCGGTCAGGGGCAGGCCCGCGACCACCAGGTTTTCCTTGGCCCGGATGTGGGCCTCGCCCTGGAGGTCCTCGGGGATGAGGGCCTGGGTGGTGACGTCGCCCGCGCCCAGGTCTTCTTCCAGGGCCAAGTCGATAAGGCGGTCAATTGCCGGAGAAGAAAGGAATAAAGACATATCAGTCATTATCCTCGGTCCAGTGGATGGTGCAAGGACCGGCAAAAGGTTGCGGTTGGTTCGGTTCCTGATCCTTAAGGCAATCCGCGTCGCATTCCTGGCGGTCCTGGTCCCAGAAAGGGCATCTTTCGTAAATGCAGTAGCCCATATCAGGGATGGG
Organism: Syntrophales bacterium; assembly: GCA_028688935.1. GTDB lineage: Bacteria > Desulfobacterota > Desulfobaccia > Desulfobaccales > 0-14-0-80-60-11 > SURF-52. Next base: position 3,595 of record JAQTXE010000183.1, on the reverse strand, counting down.
GCAGAGGGTCTGGTCAGGAGTGTTCATGGTTCCGTTATCCGGTTTCTATTTTGCGTTAAAAGGAAGGGCCCGGTCAATGACTTATCCGGGCAGGTCGTTGAGTTTTATTGGTTTATAAGACTTTGTCGGGTAGCCCCTTAGCCCACCAGGAAGGCGCTAATTTGAGGCTGACGATCTTCTGGGGTGCGCCGGGGTTGGTGATTTTGACCCACACGCGAGGGACGCCACCGGCGGGGTGGGCCACGATCCAGGTGGCCAGGGTGCGGGTCTCCGCGGGGGTGCTGCCCCGGCGGCAAATGCTGTTATCCGGGCCGTCGTGGCGATCCTGGCTGAAGGCCAGGAAATCTTCCAGGCTATAGGGACAGGTCTGCCGGATCAGCAGCTGGAGGATGCGGTGGTAACGGATGCCGCTGCTGGCGCCCGGCTTTAGGTTATTCTCCCGCAGCCGGGGGTCCAGGTAGTGATTGGTTTGGCAGAGGACGCCCTGGTCCCTGACCTGCACGGCCACCCGGCCCTGGGGGTCGATGGCGATGAGGGCAATCTTGCGGGCGTCGGCCACCATCTCGAAGACGGGATAGCTGGCCCGGAACAGGTCCCGGCGGGCCAGGACTTCGTCCACCGAGGCGCACTGGCTGAGAAGGGTGCCAGTGAGATTGACGGCCCCTGCCTTTTCTTCCTGGGGCGGGAGGTTGGGGAGGGCGTCCACCACGGCCAGGCCTTTAGAATTGACCCCGGCCACCGGCGAATCCTGGGGGGCGTCCATTGCCACCAGGGCCAGGTGCTGATAGCCGTCCGGGGGAGCCAGGACCTTCAGGGCGCTTTGCCGGGGGGTGCGGTCCCGGTTTTTAACGATAATGGTGCCGCCACCCTCCACCCGGCTGCCCGCGGCCGCGAAGAGAGTGCAGGCGTGGGCGGGACCGGCTCCGGGAGAAACCAGAAGCCAGGCAAGCAAGCTCAGAAAGACTATTTTGCCAATAGCTTGCGAGATGGTTCCCCTTTTTAAGGCATTTTATTCCCGCCGGTTTTTACCAGGAAGGAGGTCATATTCTTGGAGGACCTATTTCTTCCTAAGATTTTGGGACTTATAGGTCTTTTTGGACTGAGATGAATTGGTCCGTTTGGTGGTAGAGCGCACCGGTATAGGTTTGGAGGCCGGCGGCACTTTGACATCCTCAATTTTCTTGCCCGCCGCGCTTTCCAACTGTCTCAAAGCCGTGCCCTTTTCTTTGGCCTGCAATAAAGAGGTATTTGCCAGGAGAAACGCCAGAGCCAAACAGGTTAACAGAAATTTTCCGAACACACGCATTTTCAGATGTCTCCTCATTATTATGGTTTTTGGTTTCCAGTTATCGATTAGAAGCAAGAAACTGTCAATTAGTTAGCGAAAATAGCATCACTCATGGTTTTCGTTTTCAATGAAGGTTATTTCGTCTAAGGAGGGGTCGGCGGCAAAGGCAACTCCAACGCCGGTGCAGCCGGCTTCTTCGTCCCAGAAATTGCAACGCTCTTCCACGCAGGGGCCGATGTTGGGGATAGGGCAGTGGGGGGTGGTGTTGGCGTTCATGGTATTTCCCCAGTATTGCTAAGGCGAACACAAGGTTCGCCCCTACACCACTACTGCGTTTCTCTGGAAAGGACAGGCGAGGACGCCTGTTCCACATTTCCCCCCTACCCCATCAGTTCTTTGATGCGTTCCCGGTGGGTTTTGAGTTTGGTGAGTTTTTCGCTCCAGTTTTCCAGCCGTTCTTTTTCTTTTTGCACCACTTCATCCGGGGCCTTGGCCAGGAAGTCCTCGTTGGCCATTTTCTTTTGGGCCTTGGTCAGTTCCTTGCCGATTTTCTCGATTTCCCGGTCCAGGCGGCGGTCTTCCTCGGCGAAGTCGATGACTCCTGCTAAAGGCATGTAGATTTCCACTCCGTCCACCACGGCCTTGGCCGCGGCCGCGGGGGTGTCCTGCACGTTGGCGTGGAGTTCCTTGACCCGGGCCAGGATCATGACGGACTGGCGGTGGCGGTCCAGGGCCGCCAGGGACGAGGGGTTGCCGCTCTTCAGATAAACCTCCACCTGGGAGGCGGGGGGGACGTTCATCTCCCCCCGGAGGTTGCGAGTGGCGGTGATGGTTTCCATGACCAGGCGCATCACCTCTTCCGCCTGGGGATTGAGGAGATTATCATCGGCCTGGGGATAAGAGGCGGCCAGGATGCTGCCGGTAACACCCGGGAGTTTCTGCCAGATTTCTTCGGTGATAAAGGGCATAAAGGGGTGCAGCAGTCTAAGAATAGCGCTTAACACCCGGAGGAGGATCTCCTGGCAGTGGCGGCGGGTCCCGGGGTCGTCTTTATCATTGAGGGGGAGCTTGATGAGTTCCAGGTACCAGTCGCAGAACTCGTGCCAGATGAACTGGTAGAGGGTATTAGCCGCTTGGTCGAAATCGTAGGCGTCCAGGTGGGCCACGGTCTCCCGGCTCACTTGCTGGAGGCGGCTTAAAATCCAGGCTTCCACCTCGGTCAGGGGTTGGGCCGGGCCGGCCCCGGCCGGATCAAAGTCTTCCAGGTTCATGAGGGTGAAACGGCAGGCGTTCCAAACCTTGTTGGCGAAATTCCGATAGCCGGAGATGCGCTCTTCGGAGAGGCGGATGTCCCGGCCCATGGCCGCGAACGCAGCCAGGGAGAAACGGAAGGCATCAGTGCCGTACTGCTCCATGAGGTCCAGGGGGTCGATGACGTTGCCCTTGGACTTGCTCATCTTCTGGCCCTCCGGGTCCCGCACCAGGGCGTGAATATAGACCTGGTGAAAGGGCACTTCACCCATGAAATGGAGGCCCATCATCATCATCCGGGCCACCCAGAAGAAGAGGATGTCGAAGGCGGTGACCAGGACGGTGGTGGGGTAAAAGAGTTTCAACTCCGGGGTGGTATCCGGCCACCCCAGGGTGGAGAAGGGCCAGAGGGCCGAAGAAAACCAGGTGTCCAGGACGTCGGTCTCCTGGATTAACTGCGAGCCATGGCAATCGGGGCAGAAATCCGGGTCTTCCCGGGTGACGATGAGCCGGCCGCAGTCTTTACAGGTCCAGGCGGGGATGCGGTGGCCCCACCAGATCTGCCGGGAGATGCACCAATCCCGGATATTGGTCATCCAGTCATTGTAGCTCTTCTCCCAACTGGCAGGGATGAGCTGGGTGCGGCCGCCGTGGACGGCCTGGAGGGCGGGTTCCGCCAGGGCCTTGATGGCCACGAACCACTGCTTGGAAATCAGGGGCTCCACTACGGTGCGGCAGCGATAACAGTGGCCCACCGGCACCTGGTAACGCTCCTTCTTTTCTAGTAAGCCATCGCTTTTCAGGTCCTTGACGATCTTTTCCCGGCAGCCGAAACGGTCCAGACCCCGGTACTTGCCGGCCGCCTCGGTCATCAAACCTTCTTCGTCAATGACCTTGACCGCGGGGAGGTTATGACGCCGGGCGACCTCGAAATCATTGAGATCGTGGGCCGGAGTGATCTTCAAAGCCCCGGTGCCGAACTCCAGGGAGACGTAGGGATCGGTGATGACCGGAATCTCCCGGCCCAAAATGGGGAGGCGCACTTTGGCCCCGTGA
>JAQTXE010000182.1 GCA_028688935.1 Syntrophales bacterium | reverse complement strand
CCTCCCCTGGGAGCGGACCTACATGGAAGAACCCCTGAAATCCACCTGGCCGGGCCAGTTCATTCAGATTCCCGGGGACGCCAAGCGGAAACGTCTCGTGGGCAGCGAGCGGGTCTTGGGTTATGATGCCCAGAAATACCAGGTGGCCGTACCCGCCAAAGGCGGATTGGAGATGCAGACTTTCTGGGTGGCCATCAAACTGGGGCTGCCCATTAAAGTGGCGATCCCCTCCCGGAGTTTTTCCATGGAATACCGGAATATCTCGGAAAGGAGTCTGGCGGACCGTCTTTTTGAAATTCCCCAGGGCTATAAAAAGGTGACCAAGCCGCCCCTCTAGCCATGAGGATAGTGGTCAGTTGCCAGTGGTCAGAGTTTTCATTTTTTTCTGACTACTGACTACTGGCCACTGGCCACTGATTAACTATCAATTCTACTCTCCCCGCCGCTTCCAGCGGGGGCCGCTGGGGGTGTCGATGACTTCGATGCCCTGGGCCACCAGCTCTTGGCGGATGCGGTCGGCCTCGGCCCAATCCCGGCGCTGCCGGGCTTTTTCTCTCATGCCCAGCAGGGCTTCCACTTCCGTGTCCCGGCGGTGATGGGGCGGGGTCATTACTCCCAGGACCTCATCCAGTTCCTCCAGGCGGGCCAGGATGGCGCCCGCGTCCCCGTGCCCCAGCCGGCCCCGGTCGATGTCGGCGTTGAGGTCCCCCACCAGGGCGAAGATGGCGGATAAGGCCCGGGAGATATTGAGGTCGTCGTCCAGGGCGGCGATGAACTCCTTTTTCAGAAGAAACAGGCGTTCTTCCAGGGGGGGCTGGGGGGAGCCTTCCCCGGTGATGAGGGTGAGGCGCTCCAGGAAGTGGTCCAGGCGGGCCCGGGCCGCGGCCGCAGCTTTCAAGTTGGCGGCGGTATAGGCCAAAGGCTTGCGGTAGTGGGTGCCCAAAAGAAAAAAACGCACGTCCCGGCCCCGGAAGCCCTGGTCCAGGAGGTCCCGGACGGTGGTGGCGCCTTCCTCTTTGCTGGGCCGGGCCTTCTCGAGGACCCGTTCGCAGTGCAGCCAGGAGCGGGCCAGGGGTTTACCCGTGGCCGCGGCGAAGAGGGCGTTTTCGTTTTCTTCGTGGGGAAAGAGGGAGGCGATGGAGCCCACGTGGAAGTCGGCGCTCTCCCCCAGGTGTTTCAGGGCCATGGCCGCGCACTCCAGGTGCCAGCTGGGCCGTACCTTGCCCCAGGGGGTGGAGAAGTAGAGGCCCTTTTTCAGTTCCCCCAGTTTCGCCCGCTTAAACAGGGTGAAATCCCGGGGATTTTCCTTGGCGTATTCATCCAGGTCCACGGTTTTCCCCACCTTGATCTTGCTCAGGTCCACCCGGGACAGACGCCCGTAGTCTTTGAAGCGGGAGATGTCGAAATAGACGGAGCGCAGCTTTTCGTAGGCAAAGCCCCGCTCCAGCAGGCGGCGGCTAAGCTGCACCATCTCGTCGATATGCTCGGAGGCCAGGGGATAGAGGTTCCCTTCCTGGACTTCCAAGTTCTCCAGGTCCTGGAATAGTTCTTTCCGGAAGCGGCCGGTGAAGTCCGCCAGGTCCTGACCCGCGGCCGCGGCCCCGGCCAGGGCCCGGTCGTCCAGGTCGATGAGGCTTACCACCTGGCGCACCTTCAAGGCCCGGAAGCGCAGATAGCGCTGCAAGAGATCGGCCACCGCCAGGCGGCGGGCCACCCCCAGGGAGAGGGGGGCGTTTAAGGCCGGACCGTCGGTGAAAATGGAGGCTTCGCCGGACCGGCGGGGTTCGAAGGCCTCCTTGGCCCGGGCCAGGGTGTTATAGAACTGGAGGGTGGGGGCTTCTTTTTCGGTAAACAAGGGGGTGGAGAGATAACGCTCGCCGCTGTCCGGGGCGATGGCCACGATGAGGCCGGATTCCAGCTCCCGGGCCTTGCGGATGGCCACGGCCACTGCGGCGCCGGAACTCATGCCCAAAAACAGGCCCTCTTGGCGGGCCAGGCGCCGGGCGGTTTCGAAGCCCTCTTCATCCTCCACGTGCACGATCTCATCGGCCTGGGTCTTGTCGAAGATCCCCGGCTTATAGGACTCCTTCATGTTTTTCAGACCCTGGAGGGCATGCCCCAGGTAAGGTTCCACCCCCACCACCTGGATGTCCGGGTTGAACTGCTTCATCCCCCGGTAGAGGCCCATGAGGGTGCCGGTGGTCCCCATGGTGGCAATGACCATGGTGACCTTGCCTTCGGTCTGTTCCCAGATCTCCCGGGAGGTGCTCTGGTGGGCCGCGGGGTTGTTGGGGTTGTTGAACTGGTCGGCGAGGAAGTATTTTTCCGGGTCTTCCCGGCTCAGGCGGTAGACTTCTTCAATGGCCCCGTCGGTGCCCAGATGGGCGGGAGTCAGCAGAAGTTCCGCGCCCATGGCCTGGAGGATGCGTTTACGCTCCAGGCTGGCGGACTCCGGCATGGCCAGCAGCAGCTGGTAGCCCTTCACTGCGGCCACCATGGCCAGGCCGATGCCGGTGTTGCCGCTGGTGGCCTCGATGATGATCTTGTCCGGGGTGAGTTCGCCCGCGGCCTCCGCGGCCTCGATCATGGCCAGGGCCGGCCGGTCCTTGACGGAGCCCCCGGGGTTGAAATACTCCAGCTTGACGTAGACATCCACGTGGGGGTTGGGGTTGAGGCGATTGAGGCGGACGATGGGCGTGCGTCCGATTAACTCTAGGACATTGAAGGCTTTCCCGTTCATGGCTTCTCTGAAAAGATAGGCCTCACGCAAAGACGCAAAGGCGCAAAGAAAGACGCAAACATCTAGTTTTTTGAGAAAAGAATCACTCCGGGCCGCCGGACCCGGCGGGGCAGCTCTGGGGAGCTTCCCCGGCCTCCTTCAGCAGATAACTATTGACCATCTCAATTAGATTTAAAATAAATTGGCGCCGGGGCTCCGGGTGGCCCTCCAGGGCCTCCAGCAACCGGCTGATCAGGGCCAGAATCACCATCCCCGCTTCCGAGGGGGTGACGTCTTCCTGGTTGAAGCGCTCCAGAATTTCGTTCACCAGGGGACGGACCCGTTCCACCATCTCCATTTCCCGGGTATCTTCTTCGCCTTCGCTCATGAACTTGATCCTTATCCCAAGCCCGGTCCAGGCCCGAAAATTTGGCTGAACGTACCACATTCCCAAGGGAAATGCAATTCTGGCGCTGCTGCTCTCCTGCCGGAAAAAATTTGTTTAAATTGATAAACGCGGTTAAGCTTTCTTAACAACCTGTCGATAATTATTCCAAGGCGACTCTGGAAAATATTTTGGGGGGGATCAAAAGTTATCCTCCTTAACTTGCCAGCGGGAGCCTGAGGCAAGGAGGGGAAATGAAAGGCCTGATCCTGAGCGGCGGCAAAGGCACGCGGCTGAGGCCCCTGACCCACACCGGGGCCAAGCAGTTGGTGCCCGTGGCCAACAAGCCCATACTCTTCTATGTCATTGAAAATATGGCTCAGGCCGGGCTCCGGGACTTAGGGGTGATCATCAGCCCCGAGACCGGGGAGTCCATCAAGGAGGAAGTGGGGGACGGCTCCCGTTGGGGGGTTAAGCTTACCTATATCCTCCAGGCGGAACCCGGGGGGCTGGCCCATGCCGTGAAAACCGCCCGGGATTACCTCCAGGATTCCCCCTTTCTCATGTATCTGGGAGACAACCTCATCGGCAGCGGCATCAGCCATCTTTTGGAGGCCTTCCGGCAGGATGACCTGGATGCCCTGATTTTGCTTAAAGAAGTGGAAAACCCCTCCCAGTTCGGCATCGCCGAAGTGGATGGCCAGGGGCGTCTCATCCGGTTGGTGGAAAAGCCCCAGGACCCCCCCACCAATCTGGCCCTGGTGGGAGTTTACCTCTTTTCCCCCAGCATTCACCCGGCCATTGACCAGTTGACCCCTTCCTGGCGGGGGGAACTGGAGATCACCGACGCCATCCAAAACCTCCTGGAGACCGGCAAGCGGGTGGGCTGGCAGTCCCTGGAGGGCTGGTGGCTGGACACCGGCAAAAAAGACGATCTCTTGACCGCCAATACCATGGTTCTGGACGGCTGGGGGCAACGGGAGATCAAGGGAGAAGTGGACGCGGCCAGCCAGGTGAGCGGCCGGGTGAGCATCGGCGAGGGCACCCAAATCATTAATTCCACGGTACGCGGTCCCGGGGCCATCGGCGCCCATTGCCTCATTAAGGACAGTTTCATCGGCCCCTTCACCAGCATCGGGGCCCACTCCCGGGTGGAGGGCTCGGTTATTGAACATTCCGTGCTGCTGGCCGGAGTCACCGTCTTTCAGGTGGACCGCCTGGAGGACAGCCTTATCGGCCGCTACGCCCGGGTATCCCGCCACAACCGCCATCGCTCCCTGCAATTGCTCCTGGGAGACGACGCGGTGGTGGAATTTTGAAATGGAACACCCATGACCGGCAACAACCATTGCAAAACCATCAAGGACCTCATCGGCCAGACGCCGCTGATTATCGACCCCCAGCGGGACGCCAACCGTTTCCAGGATGCCCTGGCCGGTCTCTCTAACAGTAAACTGGAGAGATTCTACAAGGGGCTGAATGCGGATGAGCGCCGCCGCTTCCATTACACGGCCAACGTCTGCCTGGGTTACGATAGCTGGTGCCACCTATACAAAAGCCTGGTGGTGACAGCCACCCAGGAGCGCCTGGCGGACCGGATGGATGAAGCCTATGCCGTCAAGGCCCAAGAGCTTGGCCGCCGGGAAGCGGAAATGGAGGAGGAGCGCCTGGCCCTGGGGGAGCAGATCATGACCCTGGAAGCGGAAAAACAGGCGCTCCTGAAGGAAAATGACCAGTTGGCCGCGGAGCTCCAGGGCCTCCACCAGGAAAAGGACCTGCTTATTGAACAACAACAGCAGATGCAAGAAATGGTGGAGCGCTACCGTCGCCTCATCGCCGACTTGAAGAGCACCCTGGTCAAGTAAGATCCACTCCCTTCCCGGGAGCATTAAGCCCTGATCCCTGAAAGAGAGGTTAAAGGGAAAGGGAGGGGAAATAACCACACCCACCCGCTTCGCCTTTTGCGCCTGCCGGTTTTTCTTCCGGCCTCCTCCTTATACCGGTTGCCGAAAGTTTTTTCCGCCCCCCCCCGCCTTATCCCTACCCACAAGTTTTTATCTTGTGGATATTCCAGAATTAATTCCCTCTCCCCTCGGGGTAGGGTGAGGGGGGTGTAAAGTAAATGTCCATCCTAATGATAAGAGGCGAAGGGGGCAAAAGACGCCACCCCCCCCCCGGCCCTCCCCCCTCGCAGGGGGAGGGGGAAAAGCCGTCAAGACTTTAGGTGGATCATGATTAGATATTCATCTGTCAGCAACATGAAACTGCTTTAATGTCCGTTTTTCTCCATCCCTCCATTTGTGGGTAATGATGAGCCCCCGGCCCCCCGGCCGGGGGGCCGGGGGGAGAGGGAATAACCTCCCGATTTTCGGTAATCCATGTTTAGATTTCTCAACACTGCGTTTAACTTTATGTACCGGCCTCGTTCCGCCCTTTTTTCCGGTTTCCGGCTAACCTCCTAAAAAAACGAGGATATCTTTTTAGGCCCCGGTTGGTATGGAGCTTGCTTTTATCGCAGCAAGCACAGTTCCGCCACGGAGGGTCGGCTAATGAAAGATAAAGCGAATCCTAACGCCTCGGCAGTGCAGCTGGATCAAGATCAGGAATCCATGACTCCGGGAGCATCCCGGGAGGAAATGATTATGGCCCTAAATAATTTAATTCGAGCTTTGAACACTCTTCGGGAATCCCTGCTTTCTTTGCAGAACGGCATAGCCAAAATTCAGGAGATATTACCCTTGACCCCGGCTCCGGCCCCGGTAAAAGTGGCAACTGTATCCCCCCTGGATCTCCTGAAAAAGCCCCGCATCCTCCATTGAGGAAGGACAGCCGCTAATTTCACCAGGGGAACCTCGAATCTCGACAGGGATCTCTTCCCTTGCCCCGGTGAAGTCCCGGAGCGCAGCCGGGCCGGTCCCGGTTGCGCCCCCCTCGGGACCGGAACTGGCGTGAGGCCCAGAAGGAATCACCCCGCCGTAAAGCCAACGCCCCCCATGGCTTAATCTCCCCCGGGGCATGACCCTCCGGGTCCCCTTTCTCCCCGCCCTTGACCTCCATCCCGGTAATGATTACCTAATTGAAAAAATAGCCGACATCTTTTGCCCTTAAAAGGAGATTCCTATGGCACAGTTGATTGCTTGCGCCGGGCCTGAAGGCATCCTCTTGGCTTCCGACAGCCGCACCGAAATTTTTGAAGCCAGCGGGGAACAACATTTCATCACCGTGGAGCGCCTCATACCCATAGGCACCCACGCGGTTGCGGGTTCCGCCGGCGCGGTGGAGGGCCATGACCTCTGCCGGGATTTCGCCTCTTTTGCCAAAGATGAGGGGCTGACGGACATGGACGCCCTATGGGAAGCGGCCATGCCTTTCTTCACCGGACGCTATGATGAAGTAATGCGCAAGCTCTGCGAGAAACTGCCGGTGGACCCCCTCCATAACATGTATCTGATCCTGGCCGGCTACTCCACCAAGACCCCGGATCCCTCCCGGCTGTTCATCATCTGGAACCGGCCCAAGCCTCCTAAGATCGAATACAACCGGGTCACCAACATCTTCACCCTGCCCCGGCGCCTGGGTCTGGAATTCAAATTGAGTCAAATGCTCCACCAAAAAGCCCCCCTGGCTGAGATCGTCGGGGTGACCAAGGCCGCCATGGAGAAACTGGCCGGCCAGGACGAATATATCGGCCCGCCTTATCGCTACTTCACCATCACCGCTCAAGGGGTGAAAGAAGCCTAAGGTCCAAGGTTGCCATCATTCCGGTCATATGTTAATTTAGGCTTGGCCCTTTAAGGGCCAGGCCTATTTTTATCTCAGGGATTCCCAAGTGTCTCCAGACCTAGATAAACTGCGTATCTCCCGCTCCGGGGCAGAGCGGCCTCCGGCCGCGTCCCGGCGGACCCGTCTTTTCCTGATTCTGGGTGGGGCCGCGTTTCTGCTTTTTATCGTCCTTTACCTCTGGGGGCCCCTGCGGCCCGCGCCGGAGGTGAGTACCGCGGTGGTGGCCAAGGTCTACCCGGCCCAGGCCTATGCCGTGCTCAACGCCAGCGGCTACGTGGTGGCCCAGCGCAAGGCCGCGGTCTCCTCCAAAAGCACCGGCCGCCTGGCCTTCCTGGGGGTGGAGGAAGGCAGCCGCCTGAAAAAGGGAGAGGTCCTGGCCACCCTGGAGAATGAAGACCTGGTGGCCGCCCGGGACCAGTCCCAGGCCCAGATAAATGAGGCCAAAGCCGGCCTGGCCCAGGCCCAGGCGGAGCAGCACGACGCCCAATTGCAGTATGATCGCTATAAGACCCTGGTGGCCAAGGACCTGGTGGCCCGCCAGGATTACGACACCGCCGTGGCTCGCCTGGACAAGGCCAAGGCCGGGGTGGCCGCGGCCCGGGCCCGGATCAACACGGCCAAGGCCGGTCTGGCCAACGCCCAGGCCTCCCTGGAATACTCTTATATCCGCAGCCCCTTCGACGGCGTGGTCCTCACCAAGTACGCGGAAGTGGGAGAGGTGGTGGCTCCCTTCGGCGCCGCGGTCAATGCCCGGGCCGCGGTGGTGACCATGGCCGACCTCGATTCCCTGATGGTGGAGGCGGACGTGGCCGAAGCCAATCTGGACAAGGTGCACGTGGGTCAACCCTGTGAGATCACTCTGGACGCCATCCCCGATAAGCGCTTCCCCGGCCAGGTGCACATGATCGTGCCCACCGCCGACCGCTCCAAGGCCACGGTCCTCACCAAGGTCAAATTTCTGGAATCAGATGACCGTATTCTCCCGGAGATGAGCTCCAAGGTGGCTTTTCTCTCCCGGCCCCTTAAGCCCGGAGAACGCCGCGCCCGTCTAGCGCTGCCCCAGGCCGCCGTGGTTACCCGGGACGGCCGCAGCTTTGCCTTTCTTCTCCAGGGCAACCGGGTGCAGCTTAAACCCCTGACTCTGGGGCCGAAGATGGGCGATCTGGTGGAAATCGGCCAAGGGCTCAAGGAAGGAGACAAAGTGGTCCTCAAGCCGCCTGCTTCCTTAGAAGACGGCTCCCGGGTGAAGGTCAAGACCCCATGAACGACGCGGCCCTAGCGGCGCCGGCTCCCCTGGTGGAAATCGCCCACCTGAGCAAATCCTACCGCCGGGGCAGCCAGATTTTGCCCGTCCTCCAGGATATCTCCCTGAATATCAACTCCGGCGAGTTCCTGGCCCTCATGGGTCCTTCCGGGTCCGGCAAGACTACTCTCCTCAATCTCATCGCCGGCCTGGACCGCCCCGACTCCGGCCAACTCATGGTCGAGGGCCTGGATCTGACCCAACTCACCGAGGCTCAACTGGCCCACTGGCGGGCCCGGTCCGTGGGTTTCATCTTTCAGTTTTATTATCTGATCCCGGTGCTCACCGCCTTCGAGAACGTGGAACTGCCCCTGCTGCTTACCCCTTTGTCCCGCCAGGAACGCCGGGAGCACGTGGAATTGGTCCTGGAATTGGTGGGCTTAAGCGACCGCAGCCGCCATTACCCGTCCCAGCTCTCCGGGGGCCAGCAACAGCGGGTGGCCATCGGCCGGGCCCTGGTCACCG
>JAQTXE010000181.1 GCA_028688935.1 Syntrophales bacterium | reverse complement strand
CATCACCAGGAGCAGCAGCACCAGACCTATTCTGACTGAGGTTTTATGGAGCATTGGGGGATTTATCCTTAGGGAGGAGTGCGTTGATGGCCCCCATGGCCCAGAGCAGGTCGGCTTTGGCCATTTGGTGGTCGTAGATCGCGGTCCAGTAATTGACCCGGGTGCGGGTGAGCAGGGTCTCGGCGTCGATGACGTTGGTGGCGGTGCCCACCTGTTCCTTATAGCGCTCCTCATTGAGGCGCAGGTTTTCTTCCGCCTGGGTTACGGCCTTTTCCGTCACCTGGATGCGATCTGCAGTTTCTTTGACCTTAAGATAGGCATTCTGCACGTCCAGACGCACCTGGCCGTCCAGGTCCTGGCGCTGCTCCCGGAGCTGATTCACCTTCAATTTGGCCTGAGCCACCTGGGCTTTGGTGTCCAACCCGGAGAACAGGGTCCACTGCATGCCGAAGATGCCGAACCACTGGGTATCGTGCAACTGGAACTCGTTCTGCTGATAATTCAGTCCCGCCTGGGTATAAAACCGGGGGTAAAACCGGGACTTGGTCTGGGTCACCACTTTTTCCTGCTGGGAGATGCGCCTGGTGGAGGCCTTGAGGTCGCTGCGCTGGTTCAGGGCTTTGTTGGTGGCTTCTTCCAGTCCCCAGGGGCGGGTTTCCAGTTTTTCGTCCTTGAGCACCGTGGGGGCCGACACCGGCAGGGCCAGGACCTTGTTGAGGGCCGAGCGGATGTTGATGGTGTCGGTCTTGGCCACAATGAGGCGCTGCTTGGCGTCCGCCAGGGAGACTTCCGCCTGAAGGACGTCATTGAAAGTGACTACGCCGAATTCGTATTGGTCCCGGGCGATCTTCAAATGGGCTTCGAGATCCACCACCTCCTGTTTGGCCACGATCTCCATCTTCTGGGCCCGCAGGGTGCTGAAATAGCCTTTGGAGACATTGAGGAAGAGGTCGTCCCGGGTTTTGGCGGTGTCCAGGAGGCTGGCCGATTTTCCCAGGACCGCGGCCTGGTACCGGGAGGGAGTGCCCCAGAAATCGAAGATGGTCTGATCCGCGTAGACCTTGCTGCCCCAGAAGTTACGGTTGGTGGTGGGAAAAGTAATGTATCTTCCGCTTGTTCCTCCGCCCGCCCCGGGGAAGGAGCCAGTTGGAATTTTCGCCTGGACTTCATTATCATAGATGGTTTGGCTTACCTCTGATTTGAGGGTGGGCAGGAAGCCGGACCGGGCCCGCACTACTTCTTCGCCGGCGATAAGCGATTGGAGACGGCTGATCTTCATAGTGGGATTGGCCTTCCAGGCCAGCCGCAGGGCTTCCTTGAGAGTCAAGGTAGCCGGAGTCTCCGCGGCGCCGCTGGGGGCCGCCGCCAGGACCAAGATTAGCAGGCCAAGAATTATCCAGGATCGGGGACTTCTAAACTTCATGGGGTGTCCACCTCAACTGCTACTGGGGATTTGGGGGGCAGACCTGAGAAGAGCAAAGCCAGCACCACCGGAGAGGCCTCTTTGATAGCAACCTCTCGCCCTTCTGCCATCTGATAATGGCCCACGGCCCGAACCAGCCCTCGCAGCAAAAAAGAGAGAAGGCGAGGGTTGGCGGGAATAAACCGCCCCTGGGCGATGCCTTCGGCAAACAGGCTGGTGAGCCGGGCGTTAATCCTTTCATCCAGGTCCTGTAACCGGCTCCCTCGGCCGGGTCCTTCGGAACGCTCCCGCCATAATTCGTGCATAAAAACCGGAAAAAGGAGCCGTTCCCGTTCCAGGTGACCAAGAAGCCAGGTCACCACTTGCCGCAGTTTTTCCTCAGGCGGATGGGGAGTATCAATGAGGGACTCCAGGGCCGCCACGAGATTTTCCCCCACCTGGGACAGCAGCTCGTGAATCAGCTCCTCTTTGCTCTGAAAATACAGGTAAAGGGTGCCTTTGGCAACTCCTGCGGCCGCAGCGATGCCCTCCATGGTGAGTCCGTCCAGTCCCCCCTGCTCCAGCAAGCTCCGGGCTGCGGCCAAAATCTCCTGGGTCCGGAAGGCAGTGACTAGATCTTTTTTGGTGGTGCGCATATTTTTCATTGACCCATTGGTCATTTTACTGACTTGATAGTCAATAATAGTCTTTAGGCGGGTTGTCAAGAAAAACTTGCAAACCCTAGCATCCATGGACAAAATAACAGGTAAGACCAAGCATCGGTTTAGCCGATTGGAGGAATCATGGACCGGCGGGAGTTTCTCAAACAGTTGGCTGCTTTCAGCGCGGTGGCTGGGGCTGGCAGGATGGTCATGCCCCAGGAACTCTGGGCCATGTCGCCCCAGGAGAAGCCCCAGGCCGTGTTGGCCAAGGCCCAGGGAACCAATTATGCCCAGATCACCGGTGAGGCCATCCAGGCCCTGGGCGGGATGAAAAAATTCGTCAATCCCGGGGAAGTGGTGGTGGTCAAACCCAATATGGCCTGGGACCGGGCCCCGGAGTTGGCGGCCAACGCCCATCCGGACGTGGTGCGCCAGGTGGTGGAACTCTGCCTGCAGGCCGGAGCCAAAAAAGTTAAAGTCCTGGACCACACCTGCCACGATGCCCGCAAGGCTTATAAAAACAGCGGTATTCAAGACGCGGTGCAAGGCCTTAAGGACCCCCGGGCGGTGGTGGAATTCGTGGACCCCCGGGGTTTTGTGGAGATGAAAGTGGCAGGGGCCAAGGCCCTGAGAAAATGGTATTTTTACAAGGAAATCCTGGAGGCCGACCGTTTTATTAACATCCCCATCGCCAAACAGCACGCCGAATCCCGCCTCACCATGTGTTTAAAGAATATGATGGGAGCCATCGGCGGCTGGCGGGGCCGGATCCACGTGGGCCTGCACCAGAACATCGCCGACATGAACTTGATTCTGCGCCCGGATTTGCACGTCCTGGACGCCACCCGCATCCTGGTGGCCAACGGTCCTTCCGGAGGGAGCATGAAGGACGTGCGGGTGAAAAACCTGGTATTTGCCGGCCCCGATCCCGTGGCCCTGGACGCGTACGGCACCACGCTCTTCGAGCTTAAACCCGATGATATCGGCTATATCGCCAAGGCCTTTGACGCGGGCCGGGGAGAGATGGACCTGCAAAAAATTAAGGTCCTTTCCGGCTAAAAAAAGCAAGCCCGCGCCGGTTTCCGCCCCCAACATGGTTTAATAATTAAAAGGTGGGTCATTTAAGAAAAATCCCTGGAGAATTGGCGGGAGAAGAAAAACCAAATTTTGCCGGTTACCTCAACCTCTTTCCCTTCCTGGCTGCCCCGGTGGATGCAGGAGCAGCAAGTGGCCCTGTGGGGCGCGGCTGACCTGCGAGGGTTCTTAACCCCCAAAGATGCCCAGGGGCGAGGGTTTCCCTTCGCCCTTTCCTGGGCGGTCCCCATGCCTCCACAGGTGATGGCGGGCATCCGCCAGGGACCGACCCAGGCCTATGCGGCTGAGTATGATCGGGTGAACCAGCAGATTAATGAGCTGGCGGAAAGGTTGGCAAGCACCATCAGCAGCCAGGGATTTCGCGCTCTCCCCTTGGCTGCTTCGGTGCGCAGCGATCCGGTAAATATCAAAGGAGACTTTCCCCACAAAACTGCGGCCACCCGGGCGGGGCTGGGCTGGATCGGCCGCCATTGCCAGTTGGTCACCCGTAAGTTCGGCTCCTGGGTGCGCCTGGGGACCGTTTTCACCGATATGGACCTGCCAACTGGCAAGCCCATGACGCGCAGCTTCTGCGGCCGGTGCACCCGCTGCGTGGAGGCCTGCCCGGCCGGAGCCTTGACCGGGGCCTTGTGGTCTCCGGGCCGGCCCCGGGAAGATATCCTCATGGTGGAAGTTTGTGACCGTTGGAAGAAGGAAAAATATCGCCAATTCCATGATGGGCATGTCTGCGGCATCTGCTCGGCGGTCTGTCCCTTTGGACTGAAGTTGCTAAGAAAATCCCCCACTAACAGCCATAAAGCCAGTGCAAATGGCGGCTTATCAAATTTTGGAGCCTGATCAGTCTCTTAAACTCCAACCATTAAGACCATGAAAACCAATAAAATTGTCTTGACCAATCAAACCTGGGTGCGCCTGCGCCGGGCTTCCCAGATAGTCTTTTTCCTGTTGTTCATCTGGCTGTTCCTGAAGGCCGAATACGTGGGCCGGGAGGTTTTGTATTGGCCGGTGGACCTCTTCTTCCGCTTCGATCCCCTGATCCTGGCGGCCCATCTCCTCAACTTCAGCCCCTGGGTGGCCGGGCTGATGTGGTCCCTGGTCTTCGTGGGACTGACCCTGATCCTAGGCCGTTTTTTCTGCGGCTGGGTCTGCCCCCTGGGCACCACCCTGGACGGCTGCCGCCGACTGCTCTTTAAGCCCCGGGAAGATTCCGGGGTCGCGGCCCGCTGGCGCCGGGGCAAATACTATCTGCTCATCGCTTTGCTGGCTGCCGCGCCCTTTTCCCTGAACCTGGTGGGTCTCTTCGATCCCCTATCCTTGCTCTACCGCTCTCTGGCCATCGTCCTTTTCCCCGCTTTCGGCTACGGGGTGGAAAAGGCGGGCCTCACCATGTATCGCCTGGGCGCGCCCTTTACCTACGTCAGCGAACCGGTTTACCAGGCCTTGAAGGCCACCATCCTGCCCTTCAAGCCTCTGGTCTATCTGCTGCCTTTGCTCACCCTGGTCATTTTTGCCCTGGTGGTGGCCGCGGAACGGGTGGACCGGCGCTTTTGGTGCCGGGCTTTGTGCCCCTTGGGAGCCTTATATGGCCTGGTGGCCCGGTTTTCTCTCCTCAGGCGGCGGCCCACCGCGCTTTGCCCCGACTGCGGCGACTGCACCCAGATCTGCAAAATGGCGGCCTTCGCCCCCGGGAAACCGGCCCGGCACCTGAACTCCGAATGCCAGCTCTGCCTTAACTGCTTGAACCAGTGCCAGAAAGAAGACCGGGTGGTCTTCACCTGGCGCACTAAGGCCCCCCGGGCCCCCCTGGACCTGGGCCGGCGCCAGGTGATCACCTCCGTGGCCGCCGGAGTGGTGGCGGTGCCCCTGCTGCGTCTGGGTTCCCTGGCCCGCCGTCCCGAGGAGCACCTCATCCGGCCCCCCGGGGCCCAGGACGAGGCCGCGTTTTTGAGCCGCTGCATCCGCTGCGGGGAATGTATGAAGGTCTGCCTCACCAACGGCTTGCAGCCCGTGCTCTGGGAAGCCGGGCTGGAAGGGTTTTATACCTCCAGGTTGATCCCCCGCCTGGGTTACTGCGCCTATTCCTGCAACCTCTGCGGCCAGGTCTGCCCCACCGGCGCCATCCCCCACCTGCCGCTGGCGGAAAAACAGGCCCAGGTCCTGGGGACCGCGTTCATCAACCACAGCCGCTGCATCCCTTATACCGAAGGCGACGACTGCCTGGTCTGCGAAGAGCACTGCCCCGTCTCGCCCAAGGCCATTACTTTCAGCGAACAGGAAGTCCTGAACCGCCGGGGGGAAAAGGTCAAAGTGAAACTGCCCCTGGTGCTGCCCGACCGCTGCATCGGCTGCGGCCACTGCGAACACGTCTGCCCCGTGGGGGGGGAGGCGGCGATACGGGTGAAACGGTCATTGAGAGTAGAGATGTGAGATTATTGGAGTAGCAAGCTATCAGCCATCAGCTGTCAGCTTTCAGCCAAAGAACAAAAAGCTGATCGCTGATAGCTGAAAGCTGACAGCCATGGTCTTCCTAACTCTTTACCTAAATCTATCAAAGGAAACCGCTATCAAACGCCACTATCCCGATCAGCCTTTAGTGGGCGTGGGCGCCGTGGTCTTCCGGGGTGAGGAAGTCCTCCTGGTGCTGCGGGGGCAGGAGCCGGCTTTGGGCTCCTGGAGTCTGCCCGGCGGTCTGGTGGAGTTGGGTGAGACCCTGGAAGATGCCATCAAGCGGGAATTGGCGGAAGAGGTGGGGATTACCGTCAAAATTTTGGGGATCAACGCGGTCCTGGAGAGAATTTACCGGGATTCCAGCGCGGGCATTCCCTACCACTATGTGTTGGTGGATTTCCTCTGCGATTATGAGGACGGAGAAGCGCGTCCCGCTTCGGACATCACCGCGGCCAGATTTGTGCCCCTGACGGAATTAGAGCAATTTGACCTGCCTGAATTCACGGCCCGGGTGATTAAGTGGGCCTGGGAACAGAAGGGGCAGGGCGGAGTTTTACCTTCTTTTTCCCAGAAATAATTATGGGGCCTTAAATTTTTTCGGCCCCACAATCCCCCCCTAATTGCTGCGGTCCTGTCTCAAATCTTTAAAAATCCATTAAAAATGAATCTCAAAGAGCGAACTGATGGAGTCTTCCCGGTGGATGCTGAGGATGGCCCGGGCAAAGAGGTTCGCCACGGAGAGTTGCACGATCTTGGGGCACTCCTTGGCCCGGTCGCTCAAAGGAATAGTGTCGGTGACCACCAGGCTTTTGAGGGGTGCTTCCGTGACCCGGTCCACCGCCGGGCCGGAAAGCACCGCGTGGGTGCAGCAGGCGTTGACGCTCAAAGCGCCCCGGCTCATGATCACTCCCGCGGCCTGGGACAGGGTGCCGCCGGTGTCGATGATGTCATCCATGATGACCACTTCCTTGCCCAAAACCTCACCGATGAGGTTCAGGGCCTTGGCTTTCCCCGGCGCGTCCCGGCGTTTGTCGATGAGACCCAAGGAGGCGGCCAGGCGCTTGGCATAGGCCCGGGCCCGGGCCACGCCCCCGGCGTCCGGAGAGACGATGGCCAGGTCGTCCTCAAAGTTTTCCTTGATATAGGGGATCATGATGGGGGAGCCGTAGAGGTTGTCCACGGGAATGTCAAAAAAACCCTGGATCTGGCCCACGTGCAGATCCATGGTGAGGACCCGGTGGGCGCCGGCGGTGGAAATCAGATCTGCCACCAGCTTGGCGCTGATGGGTACCCGGGGCGCCACCTTCCGGTCCTGGCGGGCGTAGCCGAAGTAGGGGATGACCGCGGTGATGCGCCGGGCGGAGGCCCTTTTCACCGCGTCGATCATGATCAGCAGTTCCATCAGGTTGTGATTGGCCGGCGGGCAGGTGGGCTGGATCAGGAAGACGTCCCGGCCCCGGACGTTCTCGCCGATCTCCACCCGGATCTCGCCGTCGCTGAAGGTGGTGACCAGGGCTTCACCCAGAGGCATGGAGAGTTCATCACAAATCTTTTTGGCCAAGTCCGGATTGGCATTGCCCGTAAATATCCGAATATTGTTGTTTAAAGCGGCTGCATTCATCTCTTCGACTCTAAGGGGATGTGGTGCCTAGAAGCAATACATAGTGGCGTGGCTTACCGGAAGATTATGTTAAATCATAGGGGAGGGTGGAAGCAAGATTAATTTCCGGGGGCGTTACTTTTTCTTGGATAACCAAAATTTTTACCCCGTTTTTCGCGGCCCGGGCCAGTTCCCGGGCGTAATCCGGGTCTAACCCGGCCGCAGCCCGCAAGAGACGGGCATCTTCCCGCTGCACCACAAAGACCTGCCAGGCCAGGTGGCCCTGGCGCACTAAATCCGCCAAATCCTGCAAATGGCGGCGGCCCCGGGAGGTGATCCCATCCGGGAACAGGGCCACCCCGTCTTCCACCCAGGTGACGCTTTTCACTTCCACGAAAGCCGTTTTTTCCCCAAAATCCAGGGCAAAATCCAGGCGGCCCCCCTGGGGGAGAGTCACTTCCGGCCGCACCTGCAAGGGCTTGAAAATACCCGGAAGACCGGGCCTGGCCAGGGCCTCGGCCACCAGCCGGTTGGGAGCCAGGGTGTCGAGACAGATCCACCCTTGAGGCCCCTTGACGAAGCGCCAGGTGTACTCAGTCTTGCGTCCCGGGCGGCCGTCGTGGGTCAGCAAGACCTCCTGGCCCGGTGAAGAGCAGCCCCGGAGGGCCCCGGTATTGGGCACGTGGGCCCAAACCCGTGCGCCCCCGGCCAGTTCCACTTCCGCCAGGAAACGTTGCTTGCGGCGCAGAAAACGGCCGGGAATCAGTGGGAAAGAATAGCGCAATTTGCAGGAGGTCAGGAGGGTGTTGGTATTATTTGGACTTAACTGAAAACCGAAAACTGAAAACAGAAAATCGCATTAAAAGACGTACCACACCCGTAGCCAGTTTTGCAGATCCTCGCCCCGGTCCCAATGGCCGGTTTCCACCTGGCTTTTCACCACAAAACTCCAACTGCCCAGGTCATATTTAAGTCCCGGCCCCAGGCCCATCACCCGTTCTCCGAAGGGCCGGTGCAAAGATAAGCCCGGGTCGGGGTAATAGAGATAACCGCTCAATCCCACCTTTAAATTAGGGAGGAGGTGATAATCCATGGAGTAATTGAAGAGAGGCAGAGAGCCGCCGGGCCGCCCGGGGGTCAGGGCGGGATTAATCTGGTTATAAAGGAAGGATACGTTAAGTTCCAGGTTATAGGGTAGCCTCAAAGAGGTGCTGCTATCGCCAGCGGTTGCCAGTCCCTGGGGATTGGTCAGAATTCCCAGCTTATTAGAAGGGGCGGGAACAGGTTTTTCACCCAGAGTCTGGGCATCCAAGGAGGACGAGGCCGTGAGCACCACGCTCGGCGGCGGCACACTTGCCAGGGCCCAACCGCTCGCGCCGGTTGCCTTTACCTCGCCTGGGAGGCCAATACCCAGGGCCAGCCCTAGTATCAAGGCTGGCCAGGTCATCCCCCTGCGTCCTTGCATA
>JAQTXE010000003.1 GCA_028688935.1 Syntrophales bacterium | reverse complement strand
TGATGGCCCGCATTTTTCCGGAAAATTCAGAAGAGGTGCGGGTTATCTTCGAGATGCCCAAGCCGCGGTAGCCCCGGGCCAGGCCGTGGCCTTCTACCAGGAAGACCGCCTCCTGGGCGGCGGCTGGATCGAGGATAGATTGTCGTAGGGTGGGCGTCCCCGCCCGCCAAATTATATCTAAGATGGCAACGGAAAACCGAAAACCGAAAACCGAAAACCATCTCTTCTGCATCCTGACCTTCGGCTGCAAGGTGAACCAGTGTGACACCGTGGGTCTGAGCCAGGAACTCATCGCCCAGGGGTGGCAGGCGGCTCCCGAGGGAACCTCGCCGGACCTGATCCTGGTTAATACCTGCACCGTCACCGCCCGGGCCGACCAGCAGGCCCGCCAGGCCATCCGCCGCCTGGCCCGGGAGTATCCTGGGACCCCCCTTTGGATAACCGGTTGCTATGCCCAGCGGGACCCGGAGGAACTGGCCGCGCTCCCCGGAGTACAGGCGGTCCTGGGAAACCGGGAGAAGGCCCGGCTGGCGGTTTGGCTGGCGGCATTTCCCCAAAAGGCTCCCCGGATAGAGGTGGGTCCTTTTGCCCTTACAGAAAACTTCCAGGCCCTGCCCGCGCCCCTGCTCCCCGGCCACACCCGGCCCCGCCTGAAAATCCAGGACGGCTGCGAGCATCATTGCACCTATTGCATCGTCCCCCAGGTACGGGGCCCCCGGCGCAGCCTGCCCCTTGAGGAAGTGGCCGGGGCCCTGGAAAAACTGGCGGCTGCAAGCTACCAGGAAGTGGTGCTCACCGGGGTCAACCTGGGGCAATACGGCGGAGACTTGAACCCTTCTACAGACCTTGCCGCGTTGTTGCGGTTCCTCAGCTCCCGGCCTCGCCCTCCCCGGCTCCGCCTCAGTTCTTTGGAGCCCCAGGAGGTCACCCCGGCTCTGCTTCAGGAGTTGGCCGGATTTCCCGGTTTCTGCCCCCATTTCCATCTCCCCCTCCAGAGCGGCGCAGCCCCGGTGCTCAAAGCCATGGGCCGGGATTATACCCCGGAGGCATTCCGGGATATAATCCAGGAGATCAAGCGGCTCTTCCCGGACGCGGGCTTAGGAATGGACGTCCTGGTGGGTTTCCCAGGGGAGACCGAAGCCGACTTTGAAGCCACCCGCTCCCTGGTGGCCTCCCTGCCGGTGACCTATCTCCACGTCTTTCCCTTCTCTCCCCGGCCCGGCACCCCCGCGGCGGAGATGCGCCGGGTACCGCACCAGGAAGTGCAGACCCGGGCGAAAAACATGCGAGAACTGGGACAGAGGAAAAAAAGGCAATTCCTGGAGGCCCAACTGGGCAAAACCGGGGAGGTCCTGGTGGAAGGCCCGGCTGCCCGGGCCGGGATGCTCAAGGGCCTGAGCGCCAACTACCTGCGGGTGCTGCTTCCCGGCCCTTTAGATTGGCAAAACCGCATAATAAAGGTACGATTCCGGGAAATCCAGGGCGAGGCCTTGGTGGGGGAGGTCCAGTAATGAGGGGCGCGCAATCTAAGTTGCCGCTGCCGGAGCTGCGGCAGCAAGTGCGTTCCCAAGCAGGAGCTTGGGAACGAGGTTTAATATCAAAACCCGTTCAAACAGGTAATTTGGTAGCCGCCGGCTTTAGCCTGCGCTTCCCATAGGCTGGATGCCTATGTTACTTGTTTGATGGCAACTTGGTGTAAGACCAACTGCACCCTAAAATTAAAAGGGCGGCTCCCGGCCGCCCGATATTTTTCTTTTTAAGCTGAAAGCTGATAGCTAATAGCTGACAGCTTCCTACGCCGGCAGCCCTTCCCACAGGGGTGCGGGGGCCCAGCGGGGCCGGTTGCGCCGTTCCCGGGCGGAGGGTATCCAGATGCGCCAGGCGTCGTCCTGGGTCATCAGGTGCTCCATGAATTTCAGGTGCAGGGCGTGGCTCCCCCGGCCCACTTCCAGGCGGCCTACCAGGGGCATGCCCAGCAGGGCCAGGTCGCCCACCGCGTCCAGGATCTTGTGGCGCACGCATTCTTCGGGAAACCGTAGGCCCCCGGGATTCAACACGTCAGTGTCGTCCAGGACCACGGCGTTGTCCAGGGAGCCCCCCAAGGCCAGGCCGTTGGCCTTCAGATACTCCACCTCTTTCAAGAAGCCGAAGGTCCGGGCCGGGGCAATCTCCCGGCGGAACCCCCCCGGTTTCACCGCCATGGAGTAACGCTGGCGGCGGATCAGAGGATGGGGAAAATCGATGGTGTAGCTGATCCGGGGATCGCCGGGGAAGACCCGCATCCATTGGTCCCCTTCCCGCAATTCCACGGGCCGCTTGACCAGGACGTGGGCCCGGGGCCAGGGCAGGGAACGCAGGCCCGTCTCCATCAAGAGCCGGGTAAAAGGAGCGGCGCTGCCGTCCATGATAGGCAGTTCGGGTCCTTGCACCTGGATGAGGGCATTGTCCACCCCCAGCCCCCACAGGGCCGCCAGGAGGTGTTCCACGGTGGACAGGGTGCAGCCGTTCTCCCCCAGGGTGGTGGCCCGGGTGCAATCCGTCACCCGGGAGTAATGGGCCCGAATCTGGGGGCGGCCCGGCAGGTCGGCCCGGACGAACCGCAGGCCCTGATTGGCCTGGGCCGGGTAAATGGCCACGGCCACTGCCTGGCCTCCATGGAGGCCGATGCCGGAAAAACTTAAGGGATGTGCCAGAGTCTTTTGCCAAAACATATTGCCTGGGAAGGTGCAATCCCTATACCAGGGCTCCGGTTATTTTGCGCGGTAGCGCTCTTGGAGGTTAATGGCCTGATAAATCGACATAATATCAAGAAGAGTTCCTTCCTCCCCAAAACCGTCGTCCCCTGGAATTTGTGGTAAAAAAACCACAGATCGCCTCAACCAGTGGCGAAAAACCCACGGCCTAGAATGACCGTTTTTCGTTTTTCGTTTTTCGTTTTTCGTGAAAAAGATTTAAACGTAAGGGCGAATACAAGGTTCGCCCTTACAGAAATATATTTAATTATTTGCGTAAGTTACATAAATAGAAATTTCTTTTGAGGGAAAACGAAAAGCCAAAAATGGGATTATCTTTCACTCCCTCTCCTCCGGCGGAAATTCCAGGCGGGACCACCACTTAGGCTCGATATCCGGGAAGACATCGTCCCGCTCCCGGCATAATTCCAGAAAATTCCAGTCCTCGGGGGGCAGATCGCGGTCCGCCGCGTACTGCCGGGCCATACCCGCCAGCCGCTGAAAATCCTCGTGGTGCATCACCAGCCGCAGTTCCGCATAATCCCGGGCGGAAAAAGTGCTGATGAGGAACTGCCAGTCCGAGGCCTCCAGGAGAAAGAGGCTGCGGCCGCATTGCTTCAGGAGGTCCTGGAGACGGGTGTCCGGGTCATCCCCCCACTGCTGGGCCAGTTCTTCCATCTCCTGTTCCGCGGGGTAGATATGGCGCCAGGTCCAGTCGTTCATCTCGTTAAGCCAGATCCAGTGGTAGCCCCCCTCCCCCCAGGAGCCTTCCGGCAGGGAGATGACCGACAGGGGCGCGGCCTCTTCCAGGAAGGCGCCCGCGGACTTGAGGCTCACCTGGGGGCTCTGTTGCAGGCGGCGCAGCACCTGGTAGAGCCATTCCGGACCCTCGAACCACCAGTGCCCGAAAAGCTCGGTGTCATACGGCGCGGTGATGATCCCCGGTTGTTTGTTGGCGGCCTGGAATTCGGCCAGGATGTCGTGAATCAGAGAGACGAAATGGTCCGCCTGCTCATTGATCCGGGACGTAACCCAGTCCGGATGATAGGGGCCCTTGTCCGCCAAATCGGCCTTGGCGCTGGTCACCCGCCAGTAGCGCAGCCCTCCGGGGAAGCGCTTCTTATGGAAATCCAGGTAATTGCCGTCGCCGGGATACCCCCACTCGCCGCTCCAAACCTGGAGCCCGGTCTTAGGGTCCCGGGTAAAGATGGCTTCCGGCCGCTTGGTCTCCGGCGCGGAGGTTACCAGGTAGGGAAGATAGGGGGATTTCTCCTCATCTTCGGGCCTCTCCTGGTATTGGGCCGCGAAGCGCTCCCAGAGGCGCTCCAGGGCCTCGAAGCGATCCTTGTAGACGCCGATGGCCTTCCCCCCCTTCAGGAGGTGGGAATCAATGATGAAATAGCGGAGGCCGTTTTCGGATAAGAATTCTTCCACCCCCTTGCGCAGCACCGGTTCGGTGGCCAAATCCTTCAGGGGCGGCACCCAGGGGTAGCGGGGCCGGTAGGCGCACTCCGGCAGCCAGAACCCCCTGGGGTCCCGGCCGAAATGACGCCGGTACGCGGCCGCGCCCTGCTTCACCTGGGCCTGGACCGCGGTGTCCCGCCCCAACAGGGGCAGATAACCGTGGGTGGCCGCGGAAGTGATCACTTCCAAGGCGCCGCTGTCCATCAGCCGCCGGCAGACCCCCAGGAGGTCTTCCCCGAAGTCCTCGCAAAACACCCTTTTCAATTCCCGGTAGTGGTCTTCCCACATCCGGGCTACGGAGGCGAAATGCTTATCTCCCAGGCGCTGAAAGGTATCCAGGTCCTCCCCGGCCGCCTGGATTTTGTTATCCAGATAGTCCTTGAACTCCCGGCGGAAGACGTCCGCCGCCAGCATCTCCGCCAGGATGGGGGTAATGCCCAGGGTTACCCCGGTGGGGCCGCCTTCTGCAGCCAGACGGTTAAAGGCGTTAAGCAAGGGGATATAAGATTCCGCCGCGGCTTCGTTGAGCCAGTCCATGCCGTGGGGCCAGCGGCCGTGGCCGATGACGTAGGGCAGGTGGGAGTGGAGCACGAAAGTAAAGCTTCCCAGGTGTTCAGGCATTTGGTCCTCCGGTGAGGATGGTTTTTTAGTTTTTAGTTTTTATTATAAAAACTATCCTTTTCTCCAATTGAGAAAGTTCACGTCGATAAAATCCCAGCATTTCTCTACTTGATAATATCCGCCTTAATAAGATTGGTGGTGCCCCGGGCGCCGATGGGGGTGCCGGCGGTGATCACCACCCGCTCCCCGGATTTGAGCCAGCCGGCCTTGATGGCCTCCTGCTCCACCATCTGCAGCATGTGGTCGGTGTTTTCGATCAAGGGGGCCAGGAGGGGAAAAACCCCCCACACTAAACTGAGGCGGCGCCAGGTCTCCCGCCGGTAGGTGACCGCGATGATGGGGGTGCGGGGCCGAAAGCGGCTGATGAGACGGGCGGTTGCCCCACTATCCGTGCTGGTGAGAATGGCCCCGGCTTCCAGGTCCAGGGCCATTTCGCAGGCCGCGTGACTGATGGCCTCGGAGATATCCTGGCGGCCCCGGGGCATCCGGTCCCGGAGCCACTGCAAATACGGGAAATGACTCTCCGTCACCCGGCTTACCTCATCCAGGAATTTAACCGCCTCCACCGGATACCGGCCCATGGCGGTCTCCTCCGAGAGCATCACCGCGTCGGTGCCGTCCAGGATGGCGTTGGCCACATCCGAGGCCTCCGCCCGGCTGGGATGGGAATGGTTCACCATGGAGAGCAACATCTGGGTGGCGGTGATCACCGGTTTGCCCGCACGGTTAGCCGCGGCGATGATCTGCTTTTGCATGACGGGCACCCGTTCCAGGGCCACCTCCACCCCCAGGTCCCCCCGGGCTACCATCAGACCATCGGCCTCTTTCAGGATGGCATCCAGGTGCTCCAGGGCCTCATGCTTTTCAATTTTGGCGATGATAGGGAGGTCGCCCCCTAAGGAACGGATCAACTCCCGGGCCTCCAAGACGTCCTCGGGGGAACGCACAAAAGAGAGGCCGAGGTAATCCACTCCCTGATTTACAGCAAAGCGGATATCCTCCCGGTCCTTGGGAGTAAGGGCCGGGACCGACAGGGAGTGGGAGGGAAAATTGATCCCTACCCGGGAGCGTAATACCCCACCCACTAAAACCCGGCAATGGAGGGCCTCTCCAGTCTTGCTTTCCACCCGCAGCTCGATCTGGCCATCGGCCAGGAGAATCCGGGCCCCCGGGGGAGTTTCGGCAATGATCTCCGGGAAATCCACTTGTACCCCCGCCTCCTCCGGAGAAAGGGGCGTCAGGCTCAGAGTAATGGCCTGCCCCGCTTTCAAGGGCATGTGTCCTGCCGGGACTTCACCGACGCGTAGTTTGGGGCCGGCCAGATCCAGGAGGATGGCCACCGGCTTCCCTTTAGCCCGGGAAATCTCCCGCACCCGGCGGACCCAATCCGCGTGTTCTTCCAGGGTGCCATGGGAGAAATTGAGGCGGGCCACATTCATCCCGGCTTTAACCAAGTGGCCTAATATCTCACCGGCGCACGCGGGGCCGAGGGTACACACAATTTTTGTGCGTCTTTTTTGTTTTAAAACAGACACTTACTCTCCCTTTTAGACCTGACGGACCTTTGTGGTCATGGGGCAATTATACCATTGCCGATGATGCAAAAAGTAACATATGTCAATTCCCCCATAGCCCTCCCGGAAATATGGACAAATAAATTTTGCCTCATTTTGAAGCTATTTAGTTCAAATTTCTATTAAAAAATTAATTGCCCCCCTTGATTCTAATATTGGGCATGATTATTGCTTTCTAAAAGGCATAGCAAAGGGGGAGATCTTATGCCGATTTACGAATATCAATGCGTCGACTGTAAAAGTCGGGATCAAAGGGTGGCCGGACTGGATGACCACACGGCTTTCTGTACCCAGTGCGGCAGTTTGATGCTGCGCCTAGATGAGGACGTCTTTCAGCCGTATTTTGAAAAGGAGTCCCGACCCGTCTGGCCTGCCAAGGCTTCCTCGCAAACAGGTAATTAAAAGCTTCCGGAGCCCGGAGGCTTTTGGCTAAATATAATTTGTAAAATTTTCGGCGCCTCCAAATTGACGCTTAGGGGCTGCAGGAGAAGCTTACCGCCTTCTGCAGCCCTTTTTTTTCGGCCGACTCCTGAAACCGTCCACTTATCTGGGGATTTCCCGAAGTCCTCCTTATTTCAGGGGTTCGGTGGGATATCCTGCCTTGACCCAGCCGCTCCATCCACCTTTGAGAACCTCCACCCGGGAAAATTTCATCTGCATCATTACAAAAAAGTAAACCGCCCCTAAGCTTCTTCCTTAGGAACCGTGGGAAAATTTTCTTTTTCCCAGGCCCGCCAGCCGCCTTCCAGGATGTAAACCGGGGGGAACCCCGACTGCTCCAGTTCCTGCGCCACCCGGGCGCTGGTGCCTTCGGCGTGTCAGGCTCAGTAAGCCACTATTTTCTTGTCCTGAGGTATATTCTTGACCCGGGTCTCCAACGGCTGCCGGGGATTAAAGCGGTGGGCCCCGGGGATCATGACCTGGCTGGACTCCCAGGCCGGGGGGGTGCGCACATCCAGGATAAAGACTTCCGGGTCCTCCAACCAACTGCGCAACGTCTCCGGTTTGATGCGTTCCACTGGCCCTCCTCCTTCCCTTTCAGTCCCCCAGGCCAGAGGCCGAGAGTGTCTTTCACCCTGGGTAGGGTCACATTTGCTATACAGGTAATCATCAAATCTCCGGCGTCCAGAGGGAGTGGGGGATTTTTCTGGCAGGCGGATGCCTATGACCGCGTTGGGGCGGGAGTGGCATAAATGCGGGTTTTTAAAGCCGCCTGCGCCTGGATCCGCCGGAGCGCGGCCGCAGGCGCCTCTATTTCGCACTAATGGACAGGCAACCCGGTATATGGTGCAGACTAGCCCCAGCGCCCCCTTCTGCTGAAGGAGAACTCCACTGCGGCCTTTACCGGCTTGCCGCCTACTTCCAGGACAGGATAGGCCAGAAAATTGATGGGGCCGGAAGCTGGTCCCGGTTCCACCATCAGATCGCGGCCGCGGCTGAACTCCAGGCGGTTGGCCGGGTGGTGGCCGAAGTAGTAAGTGGCCAGGCTCGTATACTTGTCGCCCTCGCTGATATCCACAGGCCACCACTTGCCTTCGGCATAGAACTCCGCCCAGCAGTGATAGCCGTCCACCCCGCCGTTGTTCCGTTCCGAGGGGATGGCCGCGCCGATGGCGAAGCGGGCCGGGATGCCCACCGCTCTGGCCAGAGCCACGAAGTAAGAGTGAAAATCCGTGCAGTTGCCGGTGCGGGCGTTGCAAGCGTAGACTGCGTCACCCTTGCCCCAGCCTTGACCGGCCTTGGCATAGCGCATACGGTCGATGATATGGTCATAGAGCGCCCGGGCCCGCACCAGATCCCCCTTCTTGCCTTTGACAACTTCGGCGGCGATCCGGCGGATATTCTCATCAGCCGGTACCAAACTCTCCGGTTTCAGGTATTTTCCCTGATCTGGCGTCGGCGCGGCATAGGCTGCCTTTTCCAGGCGCTTTACCTGATAGCGGATTTCCACGGTTTTGCCGCTGTCTGCCGCACCAAGCTCGAGAAACAGGACTTTGTTGGCATGTTCACGCTCTTGCAATATTCTTTGCTTTCCCGGAGCGGTGATGGATTTTATCTCCACCGTCTGGAAGGAGTCCGTGGCCGCCAGCGGCAGCCACATGCGCGCGGTCCCGGTTATCCGGGGCAGCTTGGCCCGGTAGAAAAACTCGAACTCGTCCCGATCTTTGATGACCCCCAGATGGCCTATGGCAGCTTTTTTCATGGGGATGCGGCGCCAGGTGCCGTCGCTTTTCTGCTCCCACGCATAGAAAGGTTGACCGTTTATCTTATGAACGGTGGTTTCGGTGACCTTCATCGCCGCCGGATCACCGGCCAGAAAAAAGTCAACATCATAGACGTCACCGCTGACGTCCACCAGATCTACACAGGCGAAATAGCGCCGGGGACCGAGTTTTGACAGGTATTCGGTGTGGACCCGGACCAGTTTGAGACGGAGTTCCTTATCTTTGAAGGGCAGATTGAAATATCCTCCACCCAGGCGGGTCTGCCCCTCGATATGCCTCTCGATGCCTTTCTGGATGTCCGCGGTCACCCTATCGGGCTTAGGCAGAATGGGCACGGCTTGCGCGCCTTGCCTCTGTTTCCCCCCAACTCCTGTAACGACAAGGCATACTACCGCCATCGCAATTACTATTGCTCGCCTGTTCATGGTAATTCCTTCCTTACGCCATTAGGCCGCATTCAGGAGAGCGACATTACTTCGGGTGCTCCGACGTCGGATGGTCAGGTTTCTGTTGCCCTGGCTGCTGGTGCTCCTGTTTCATCTGACCCGGCATCATTTTCTCAGGCTTCATTTCACCCGGTTTCATTTCCCCCGGTTTCATTTTGCCCGGTTTCATCTGCTCCGCCTTGGGATGCTCCGGTTTTGAGGGCTTTTCCGGCTTGCTTGTCTGGGACATGACCGCACCAGACATAAATGCGAGAAGCGCCCCTGCCAGCAAAATCCTGTTAATTGCCTTAATCATTGTTTTCATCCTCCTTTTCTCCAGATGGTTTTTGATAACATTTATATAATCACCATTTCGCCCGCGTCCAGAGGAGTAGATAGCGTCTTTTTCGGGAAGGCGGATTCTGGCTTCACTACTGGTTTTGTGATAAGTTGACAAACCATGGAAGTGATCGCCGACCTGCACATTCACTCCCGTTTCTCCATGGCCACCGGAAAAGCCGCCGATCTACCACACCTGGATCTTTGGGGCCGTTATAAAGGGGTGCAGGTGGTGGGCACCGGCGATTGCACCCATCCGGAGTGGCTCAAGGAACTGGCCGCAGGGTTGGAGCCCGCAGGCCCCGGAATATATGAGCTGAAACCCGGGCTGGCCCTGCCTCTCAAGCTGCGCGGCCCCCATTGGGAAAAAGTCCCCCCGGTGCGTTTCGTCATCACCGGGGAGGTGAGCTCCATTTATAAAAAAGCCGGAAGGGTCCGCAAGGTCCATCTGCTGCTGCTGCTTCCCAGCCTGGAGGCGGCCCAAAAGTTCTCGGAGCGCCTGGGCCGCCTGGGAAACGTCACCTCCGACGGCCGCCCCATTTTGGGGTTGGACGCCAAGCTCGTCCTGGAACTGGCCCTGGAGATCGACCCCGCCTCCCTGGTCATCCCGGCGCACATCTGGACCCCCTGGTTTTCCGTGTTAGGGGCCAAAAGCGGTTTCGATTCCCTGGAAGAATGTTTTGAAGAGCATACCGAACATATATTCGCCCTGGAGACCGGACTTTCTTCCGACCCGGCCATGAACTGGCGGGTAAGCGGCCTGGACCGGTACCTGCTAGTTTCCAACTCCGACGCCCACTCCCCTCCGAAACTGGCCCGGGAGGCCAATATCTTCCACGTCCCTCCCACCTACCCGGACCTGGCCCGGGCCATCCGCACCCAGGAAGGGTGTGGGGGCACCATCGAATTTTTTCCCGAAGAAGGCAAATACCATCTGGACGGCCACCGGGCCTGCGACCTGCGGGCCACCCCCGAGGAAACCGCGGCCTGGGGGGGCAAATGCCCCCATTGCCACAAACCTTTGACTTATGGCGTGATGCACCGGGTCCTGGACCTGGCGGACCGGCAACCCGGCCAACCCTCGCCCCAGGCCCGGCCTTTCGAATCCCTGATCCCCCTGCCGGAAGTGCTGGGCCAGGTGCTGGAGGTCAATCCCAACAGCAAAAAAGTGCAGCGCCTCTATTTCCGCCTGCTGGAGAATTTGGGGCCGGAGTTGGCCATCCTGCGCCGGGCTCCCCTGGCGGACCTGGCCCGGGAGGGCGGCAGCCTCCTGGCCTACGGCATGGACAAAATGCGCCGGGGCCAGGCGCACATCGCCCCGGGCTATGACGGGGTCTATGGGGAGATTCGCCTCTTCACCCCGGAGGAACGCCGCCAAATCCAGGGGCAGGTGGCTTTCTGGAACACGCCGGCCCCGGCGGCCCCGGAAAGCCGGAATCCTGCGGCACCTGCTTCCGTACCCGCGGCGGACACCCCCCTTTTCAAAGTTGCCGGACCAGCCCCGGCAATCCCCGACGATCCCTTGCTCGCCGGTTTAAACCCCGCCCAACGGCAAGCCGTTCTCCATGAAGGGCCGCCCCTGATCGTCCAGGCCGGGCCGGGCACCGGCAAGACCCGGGCCCTGACTCACCGCCTGGCCTATCTGTTGGCCCGGCGCCGGGTGGAGCCGGAGAGTATCCTGGCCCTCACCTTCACCCGCCAGGCCGCGGGGGAGATGGAAGCCCGCATCCGGGGTCTACTCCCGGATTTTCCGGGTCTGGAGCGTTTGACCATCAAGACTTTTCATGCTCTGGGCCACCAGCTACTCCAAGCCCGGGAGGAAAACCCCCGGGAGGTTGCCCCGGAAGAAACCAGGCGCCAGTTACTCCGCCGGGCGGCCAAGGCCCGTAAGGTCCCTTTCTCCGCCCTGGAAAACCGCATCATTCATTGGAAGCAGGACCTGAAATATCCGGAAGACCTGGAAGAAGTTAACGAACCGGAGGTGGCGGCCTTCCAAGATTATGAAGCCGCGCTTAGGCGAGAAGGGCTGTGGGATTATGAGGACCTGATCGCCCGGCCTACTTTGCTGCTCACCCGGCATCCCGGTTTGCAGAAGGCCCAGCGGCGGCGCTTTCGGCACCTGCTGGTGGATGAATACCAGGACCTGAACGCCGCCCAATACCGGCTCTTTATGGCCCTGGCCGGCCCGGACGCCGAGATTATGGTCATCGGCGACCCGGACCAGGCCATTTACGGCTTCCGGGGAGCTTCGCCCCAATATTTCACCCATTTTCGCCAGGACTGGCCTAATGCAGAGACCCTCAATTTTACCGAAACTTATCGCCTGCCCCCGCCCATCCTGGAGGCGGCCCGCCAGGTCCGGGCCGCGGCCGGGGTGCCCCTTCCGGCCATGACGACCCACCAGCCCGGAGAGCAGCCCCTGATGCTGCTGGAACGGGCTACCGAAGCCGGGGAGGCCCGGGCCGTGGCCAAAGAAATCGAAAAGCTGGTGGGGGGCTTTAGCCACCTGGCCCTGGAGGACGAAAAAGTCCGGCACCACACGGAAGAAAAAGCCGGTTTCCGGGACGTGGCCGTGCTCTACCGCCTCCATGCCTTGGGTCCGGAACTGGAGCGCCACCTCACGGCCGCAGGCATCCCCTGCCTGCTCCCCAAAGAAAGCGTGGGCCCGGAATTGGACGGCCTGGACCTGGCCGCGGAAAAAGTGAAGCTCCTCAGCCTGCATGCGGCCAAGGGCTTGGAATTTCCTTATATTTTCATCGTCGGTTGCGAAGCCGGCCTCCTGCCTTGGGAACCTCAAGGGGAAGAGCATGGGGACCCGGAAGAAGAAAATCGCCTCTTTTACGTGGGGCTCACCCGGGCCTCCCGGCAGGTTTTTTTGACCCGGGCCCGGACCCGCACCCTCTGGGGCAAGAAGCGCCGCCCCCTGCTTTCCCCCTTGGTTCAGGCCCTCAATCCGGATATACTGCAAAGGCAGGATGAATCTCCGGCTGCCGCCAAGCGGCAGACCCGGCAGCCCCAATTATTTCCCGAGACCGCACCCCGCCGCAAAAAGGCACGTTAGTTAAATGGAGCCTGAGCCAGATGTCGCGCCTGAGGTTCTGGAGGAAAAAAGGGAGGAGGCCGCAAGCTGAGCCCCCTTACCTTCCTGGTAGCCGCCTTCTAAGGGCGGTTCTCCCCTTGATCCTCTGTCTGGCCTTGGCCCTGGCCGCCGCCCGGAGCCTGCCGGCCAGCACCACGGCTGCTTCTCCGGAACCTCTAATACTTAAGTCCGTAAAAATTACCGGGGCCAAGGCCATCAAGGTGAATCAACTCAAGGAGGAGATGATTACCCCCCTGCCCTCCCGCTGGCCCTGGAACAACCTCCCGGTATTGCGCCCTGAAGCGGAAAAAGGAGGGTTGTCAGCCCTCCTCCCCCGCAATTGGTCCTGGAAAAAGCCACCGGTATACCACCCTGCCGAAATCGAGGATGATCTGGAGCGCCTCAGAGGCTTTTACCGCCGCAATGGCTTCTATCATACCCGCATCACTTCCCACGCGGACATCAAGGACCATCAAGTGACCCTGCGCATTGAGATCGACGAAGGGCCGGAAGTAAAGGTGACCCGGGTGCAGGTCAATGCGGCCGCGGGTTTCACCCCCGAGGTCCTGGCCGATTTGGCGGCCAAAAACCCCCTTAAAAAGGGGGAGCGCTTCACCGAGGAAAACTATGATGCCCTGAAACAGCAGTACTTGAACTATTTGCTGGATCACGGTTATCCCCGGGCCCAAGCCGAGGGGCGGGTTTTGCTGGACGAAGCTAAAAATACGGCCCAGGTGGAGGTGACGGTCAAGCCCGGCTCCTTGTGTTATTTCGGGGAGGTCACGGTCAAGGGGACCCCCGAGACCCCGAAAAGAGTGATCCTGCGCAAAATCACCTTCAAAAAGGGCCAACTCTTTTCCTTTAAAGAAATTTATAACAGCCAGCAGCGCCTTTATAGCCTGGACCTGTTCTCCAGCGTGGCCCTGTTGCCGGCCAAAGTGCCCGGAAAAAATCGCCAGATTCCCGTCACCGTGGAAGTTCAGGAAAAGAAAAAACGGTCTCTGAAGTTGGGGTTGGGGTATGGGTCGGAAGATCAATTCCGGGCCCGTATGGGCTTGCGCTTCCGCAACCTCCTGGGCGGCGGCCGCGTCCTGGACGTGGACACCAAGTTTTCCCGCCTGGAATACCGGGTGGAGGGCTCCTTTTTCAACCCCCTGCTGTGGGGCAGCAATTTCGACTTTGTTTACCAGACCGGCTGGATCCGCCGCTACTTGCCGGGTTTCACCGACAAGGCCTATTTTTCCCAGGCCCGCCTGGAGCGGGACCTGCCCTGGCGCTTCCGGGGTTACGTGGGCTACGGCCTGGAATTCACCCGCCCCTTCAACATCTCGGAGGAGACCCTGGCTCTCTTGAGCGAAACCCAGACCGGCAAACTCTACCGCGCCTCCATGATGCTTTTCGGTCTGCGCCAGGAAACCATGGACAACGCCATCGACCCCCACCGGGGAGGGTTACTTTCCCTGACCCAGGAGGTGGCCCCTACTTTCCTGGGCTCCCAGATTCAGTTCGTGCGCACCATTGCCGAGTTCCGGCGTTACCAGGCCCTTAGGGACACGGACTTTATCCTGGCGGGCCGCCTGAAATTCGGGGTCATCGAACCCATGCAGTCCACCACCGATATTCCCATTTTCCGGCGCTTTTTCGCGGGGGGCTATAACAGCGTGCGGGGTTACCGCCTGGACTACCTGGGGCCCCGCAACCCCGCGGGCTCGCCCCTGGGGGGGGACGCCCTGTTGGAGGGCAGCATCGAGGCCCGCATCCCCATCTACAAAGAACTCCGGGCCGTGGCCTTCCTGGATTTCGGCAACGTCTATCTCCACGTCAGGGATCTGGACGTGGGCCAACTGAAGTATTCTTCCGGTTTCGGCCTACGTTACCATACCTTCATCGGCCCCATCGGCCTGGACCTGGGCTTTCCCCTCAATCCCATCAATCCCAGCCAGGACAAATACCGTTTCCATTTCACCATCGGCCAGGCGTTTTGAAGAAAGCTGTCAGCGGTCAGCTTGCAGCGATCAGCTTTAAAAATAGCGGGGGCCTTTTCTGTCTTTTGCTGAAAGCTGAAAGCTGATAGCTGACCGCTAGTTAAATGGCCTCTCCCCCAATCTTTTTTAATATGTTAAAATCATCTATGCGGTGGTTCGGTTATTCGGTCCTGGCGCTGTCGGCCGTCCTGCTTTTGGCGGCCCTGGCGCTCTGGCCCCTGTCCCAAACCGACATGGCCTGGACCTGGGGCGGCCAACGCCTGGTGGATTTTGCCCGGACCCGCATCTACGGCGAGATCGAGGTGCGGGAGGTTAAGGGTAACTACCTCACCGGTCTGCATTTCCGGGATATTACCATCCGGGGCCACCACGGCGAGGTGATCCGGGCTGCCGGGCTGGATTTGCGCTTTTCCCTCTGGTCTTTTGTGAAATTGCAGCCGGTGATTGCCAAGCTGGCCATTTACGACCCCCATCTCACCCTCACCGAGTATCCGGACGGCCAATGGAACGTCACCAACCTCTTCCGCCCCAAGCCGCCGCCGCCTTTTACCGTCATTGATTTTCCTAAGGTGATCATCGAGCGCGGGGAAATAACCCTGACCCGGAACGGCACCACCCAAGTCTGCCGGGATCTGAACCTACGTCTCATCCTCACGGTATTGCGCCCCAAACAGCCGGATCAGTCCATCCTGGTGCGCCAGGCTTCACTGGACGGGGCCACCCCCTGGGGCCGCCTGGGCTTGCAGACCCGCTTCACCTACGGCTCCAATCTCCTTAATCTGTTGTCCCTGGTAGTAAAGAAGGCGGACCGGCCTCTGGTCTCCCTGGGGGGGGAAGTGCGCTTCCATGAAGCTGAGCCCCTTTGCAAGCTGCTGGGGGAAGTGGGGCCCCTTCCCGGTAAAGAGATGCAGCGGCTCTGTCAGCCCTGGCCCGGGGCCTGGGACCTGGGGGGCAAATTTCAACTCACCGGTACGCCCTCCCGGATGCAAATCAGCGGGGAAGGTCCCCTCCCCCAGGGAAAGTATTCCTTGCAAGGGCAGGTGGGGCGCCAGGCCGGAGAATGGGGCTATGACCTGGGGCTGGAACTAAGCGGCTTTAAGCCCTGGTCCTGGGCCAGGGGCGATGAACCTTGGGCTCGCCGCCTGAACGACCTGCCTCCCCTGACGGTGCAACTGAAATTTAAGGGTGGCGGACTCTCCTGGCCCCCTAAAAACCTGGAGTGCACCTTGCAAAGCCGGCCTTTCAGCTACCGGCGGGCCAAAGTGGAGCAGTTGCGCCTCAATCTGACCGCCAACGGCCGGGGACAACATCTCCAAGGCCTTCTTAAGGGAAACTTCGGAGAACTCAAGGCTGACGCCACCGGCCCTCTGCTAACCTCACTTTCAGGGCAGGTGAAAATCCAGGCCGAAGGCTGCCAACCCGGTATTTGTGACTTACCGGTGGCTGGCGGCACCCGGCTTAGCGGCAAATTCACCGGGAATTTCCGCCTGCCGTCCCACTTGTCCGGCGACCTGGAAGCCCGGGGGAATTGGGGGGATCAACCCCTGAAGGACCTCAAGGTCCGCCTCACCTTAAACGGCCCGAAAGTGGAGATTGCCCGGGCCCAGGGGCAGTTGGGGTCGCTTAACGCCGACCTCAAAGGCGCGCTGGCCCCCCGGGAGGTGGACCTGCAAGGCCGGGTCAAGCTGACCCTGGACGGCACCTGGCCTCTAGTCCCTGCTAATCTCCGGGGACGGCTGATTGGCGAAGGCACGGTCAAAGGCCCCATTGCCTCCCCCCGCTTCACCCTCAAGGCCCAGGGGCAGGGGCTTTCCTGGCGGGATTTCGCCCTGGCCAAGGTTAGCCTCCAGGCCTCCGGCACCGGCTGGCCCCCGCCCGGAGGACGGGTGGAAATCAAGGGTACGGGCCTTAAGACCCCCGCCGGGGTCTTTTCCCAGGCCGCGTTCCTCGGCCAGGGAGAAGGGGGCAGATGGCAGCTTAGCTTCGACTCCTCCTCAGCCAAGGGCCTCAAGGCCGAAGTCCGGGGCACTACCGATCTGCAAGCCCGGCCCCGGGTGCTGAATCTGTCGCGCTGCCGCTTCACCTCACCCAAGGTTACTGCGGATAACACCGGCCCCATCCAGGTCCGTTTCCAGCCGGGTTTGGAAATACCCCCGGCCGCCTGGCGCGTCAACGACGGCCGCCTGACCCTTAAGGCCCAAACCCGGGGCCGGGAGCTGACCGCCCGGTTGGAGGCCGTGGACCTGCCCGCAAGCCTAATTCACCTGAAAGGGGCCTCGCTGGCAGGAAAGGTCCAAGGCCACCTCGACCTCAGCGGCAGTCTGGAACATCCCGCCATGCACGGCCAGCTCACCTGGGGGCCGGGAAAATGGGGGGACTTTTCCTTCCGCGCCTTGGAGACCTCTGTAAATTACCGGGAAGACAACCTGCTCCTCAAGGGCAGCGTGGAAGAAAAAGCCAAAGGTCCCCGCCTCGTGTGGGACGGCCAGATCCCCTTAAAGCTCTCCTTCAGCCCCCTGAAATGGGATTGGGGGGAGCGGGATTTAAACTTAAGGGTCCAGGGCGAAAACGCCAGTCTGGCCCTGCTCACCGCCTTATCTCCGGAGGTGCATGGAGCTGAAGGTTCTTTGTCCATTATGGCCCAATGGCAAGGGAACCCGCGTCATCCCCGGGTCTCCGGCAAGGTTCGCTGGGGCGAGGGCAAGTTGCAGTTCCGCACGGCCGGCAAGGCTTTTCACCTCCTACCGGGTGAGGCCACTTTACTGGGAGAAAAGATAGTTATTCCGGATCTCGCCCTGGAAAGCGGGGGTATGGCCCACCTCCGCGGCGCCGTCACCCTGGCCGGCTTCCGGCCCCACCATCTGGATATCCGGGCTAATCTCCAGGATTTTCAAGCCCTGGACCGGGGCGGCGCCGAGGCCAGCGCCAGCGGCAATGTCTCTCTGCGCGGTCTTTGGTCCGCCCCCCTCCTCAAAGGACGGCTGCTGGTCTCCAAGGCCTTTTTCCGCCCCAGCTTTTTCCAGACCGGGATTCATGAGGACATTGTTCTGAAGAAGGCGCCGCCGCCCTTAGCCAAGACTGAGACCAACGGGGAGATGGCTGTGTGGCAAAACCTGGAGATGGACATCACCCTGGAGTCACCCGAAGGCGCCCGGATCAGAGACAAACGCCTGAATATGATCTTGGCCGGGACCCTCAAGGCCCGGAAAAAACCGGGGGAACCCTGTTACGTCTCCGGAGTGCTCCGGTCCCGGGGGGGGACCTACGAACTCCACGGACGTCCCTTTAAGATCGAACGGGGTGAAATTCGCTTCCCGGGCAAGCCCCATGCCGAGGTAACCCTGGAAGGCCGGGCGATCCACGAGATCTCCGGACTCACCTTAATCCTGAATGCTTCCGGCCCCGCCGGCAAGCCCCAGGTGCGGATGGAGAGCATCCCGCCTCTGCCGCCCTCCGATCTGCTGGCTTACCTGGTCTTCGGCCGCCCGGCCCAATCTCTGACCCGGGAAGAATATCAAACCGTGGGCCAACAGGCCCTAGGTATTTTGGGGGGCATCTCCGCCCAGAAAATCCAGGAATTTTTGGGCAAGGATTTTCCCCTGGTGGGTAACGTCCGGATGAAAGGCGGCCAATCCGAAGGCCGGCAGACCGTGGGCATTGCCAAACCCCTGACCAAGGACATCACGGTGACCTTCGAACGCAAGACCAGCCCCCTGTACCGGGACGACTCCAACCAGGTGCGCCTGGAGTACAAGGTGAATAAATACCTCAGCTTGGAATCCCAGATGGGCGAGCGCAATTCCGGGGGGGATGTGCTCTTTAATCTGGATTTTTGATTTTTCCCACCCACAGACAGTCTTGACGTCTTAACGTTACGACGTTAAACTACCGATATGAATCCTTCCCAGAAAAGAGCCACCATTTATTTGGATCAGGACCTGCACCGGGCCTTGCGGATCAAAGCCGCAGAAACGGATCAGTCCATCTCCGCACTGGTGAACGAGGCCGTGAAGCTGAGTCTGGCTGAAGATGCAGAGGATCTGGCCGCGTTTGACGAACGGGAAAGCGAACCTTCCCTGCCTTTTGCAGAAGTGCTGAAAGATCTAAAGCAACGTGGCAAATTATAGGATACTGATCAAGCCCTCAGCGGTCAAAGAAATCGAGGCTATTCCATTAAAAAAAGACCGCCAAAAGATTATTGAGCGCATCAGCAAACTGGCCCAGAACCCTCGTCCCCATGGCTGCGAAAAACTTACCGGACAGGACAAGTACCGGCTGAGACAAGGACGTTACCGCATCCTCTATGCCATCCGGGATCGGGACTTGATCGTTTGTGTGGTGAAGGTCGGCCACCGGAAGGAGGTTTATTCTTGAGTACTTCAAGAGCCTGGAGGTAAGCTCAGCACCACCTCTGCCAACCGGGGAAATTCCCCCGCCTTTTCCGCCAACCGCCGCTTTAGTTCCCGTAACGCAGCAGGAATATACCGGGCAAAATGGGCTTTCTTCTTGGCCCGGGTCAGAAAACCGAAGGCCCCCAGAATTTGCAGGTTGCGGCTGAGGGCCAGGTAGGAGTACTGTTGGCGCCAGGCTTCCTCTTCCACCGCCACCCGCTCTTTCAATTCCTGAAGATAATAGGCCAAAAATTCTTCCTGCCGCGCAGGGCTTAAGGACACGTAAGGGTCGATGAGCAAGGCGGCCACGTCATAGCCCAAGGGTCCCAGCCGGGCTCCCTGAAAATCGATGACCCGCAAACGCCCGTCTTTGATCATCAGATTCCGGGACTGGAAATCCCGATGCAAGAAATAACGCTCCCCTAAGGCAACCGCGGCCTTAGTGAGACGGTCAAAATCCGCGTACAGATCCGCGGCCGCCAACTGCAGACCCTGGTAGCCCTGGAGAAAAGCCAGGACAAAGTAGAGGCACTCCCGCTCCCGCAAAAACGGCCCGTCCACCACCGGGGTGTCAAAGCACCAGGAGGTATCAAAACCCTGAACGCCCTCCACCTGCATCTTAACCAGGAGATCCAGGGCCTCCCGGTAGCGGAAGGGTATTTGCGCCTCTCCGGCCCGGCCTTTTACGGCCGACTCCAGGTGGATATC
The DNA here is from genome assembly GCA_028688935.1 of Syntrophales bacterium. Lineage (GTDB taxonomy): Bacteria > Desulfobacterota > Desulfobaccia > Desulfobaccales > 0-14-0-80-60-11 > SURF-52. The sequence continues at coordinate 19,584 of JAQTXE010000003.1, read as the reverse complement.
ACCCAGGTCCTCCAGCAACAGCCAACCCTCTTCCGGGCAGTAATGGAAGATTTCCGGCACCGGGGCGCCTTGAGCCCGCAAGTGGCGGCCGATGCGGTAATAGGAATCGTTTTCATTGACCTCGCCGCCGGGGGCATAAGGGTACCAGAGGAGAAACTTGGTGGGGGAACCCGGCAGCCGGAAAAAGCGGCGGTCCGAGCCGTCCCCGGCCAGGGGCTGGGCCCCGGCCAGAGCCACCCCCTGGGCCGCGGCCGCATCTTCCAGGCGCTTGGTGATGATGAACTCGGGCATGGCGTTTTCTCCTCATAGATTGAGAGAGGGAGCTGGGGAATCAGGCTAGTTAACTCTAGCTCCCCTCGTAATCCACGGCCACCGCCGACTCCCTGACCGTCAGCATATATTTGATCACTTGTTGATGCTCATGGTGGACCTGATAGGCGTTCAAGTCCTCCAGGCTGTCAAACTTAGCCACCAGGGCCAGATCAAAGGACCGGTCGGTGCGCAAGAGGTCCACTCCCACTTCCAAATGGCGCAACTGGGGAATCTTCCCGGACATGGAAGCCAGCACTTCCCTGGTCTTCTCGAGGTTTCCCGGACTGCGGTCCTTCAACTTGAACAAGACGATGTGGGTGATCATCTGACTCCTCCTCCGGCGGATCTTTTGTCGCTCTAAACAAAGTGAGGATTCTTGGCCAATATCTATTTTCCCACTTTCACGCCAGCACCTGGCCCCGGGCCGAGGCCCCTACCCTTACCCCGGAAGCAACGATGCAATCTTGCAACTCCACCCCCGGGTCGATGGCAGCCCCATCCCAAACCACCGTGCGTCGTAAATAGGCCCCCGCGCCGATGCGGACCATGGCCCCCAGAGAGACGCCGCCGCCGAATTTTACGCCCGGTTCAATGTAGCTGCCGGGGCCAATCAAAGGATCGGCCAGAGGCCCGAAATAGCGGGCCAATTCCGGGGCCTCCCCCTGGAGCAGCCGCTGGTGGGCCGTAAGATATGCCTCGGGGGTGCCCAGGTCTTGCCAGAAATGCCCGGCCATAACCGTGGTGTCGATGGTCTCCCCTGCCTCCAGGGCCTGGCGCCAGGCGGCCACCAGGTCATAAGGACCACCGGGGGGGATATATTCTAAAATTTTTCTTCCCACCACCTGGACCCCGGTATAAGCCAGGGGCGGCCCCTGAGCCGCGGCCGGCCGCTCCCCGACGCCCGCCAATTTCCCCGCTCCATCTACCCAGACGTTATTAAACGGTGGACAATCATGGAGCACCAGGGTGGTGGCAGCCTCCTGCCGGTGACTGCGGCGGATGGCCCCCAGGTCCAGGCCGGTGAGGATGTCGCCGTTGATGGCCAAAAAAGCCTCGGCCCTAAGAATCTCCCCCAGTTGCCTTAAGCCGCCGCCGGTGCCCAGCAGCTCCGGCTCCGGGCTGATACTCAGGTTGAAGCTCCAGGGTCTGGATACCAAAAACTGCTGCACCTGCTCCGCCAGATGGTGGGTGTTCACCGCCACCTGGAGAAACCCGGCCTCCTCCACCTGGGCTAAAAGCACCCCTATCAAAGGCCGGTTCAGGACGGGCATCAGGGTCTTGGGCACCAGGTCCGTGAGGGGGCGGAGCCGGGTGCCTAAGCCCGCCGCCAGGATGGCTACTTTCACTTTATCTCCGTATTGTGCAGGGGCAGCTTAAAGTAATTAGTGATCAGTGATCAGTGATCAGTAAAAGCGAATTCTGCCAAAATTCTTTCCATTCAGCGATTACAGATTACAGACTAGCTGCTATTGACCACTGGCTACTGGCTACTGGCTACTGGCTACTGCCCACCGCTCACTTCTTATACCCAAACTGCCGCAGGATGTCCCGGCGCCAGGTGCGGCCCGGGTCTTCTTCCACGCCCTTGGGGGAGAGGCCGTCCACTACCCCCAGGATACCCCGGCCCTGGCCGGTCTGGGCCAGGATCGCCTCCACCGGGTTGGCGGTGGCGCAGAAGATGCGGCAGACCTCCGGGCAAAGTTTAATGGCGTTCAAGACATTGATGGGAAAGGCGTCTTTGAGCAGGATGTTGAAGGTGTGGCCCGCGGCCAGACGGCGGGCGTTTTCCGCCGCGGCGATCATCAGTTCCGGGTCGTTGCCCTCCACCCGGATGAGGCAATCTCCCGAGGACTCCGAAAAGGCCAGGCCGAACTTGATGCCCGGCACCGAGGCCACCATGATCTCATAGAGGTCCTCCACGGTCTTGATAAAATGGCTCTGCCCCAGAATGAGGTTGGCCCCCTCGGGAATCTCTAATTTTTCCACCAGGAGTTCCATATTTTTCTCCCTTGCATCCCTGACCGGAAAACCTTTCCGATCCCTGATTTTTGTGGTATTATAGGCGTGTTAGGGGGAAGGTGACAAGACTTTTCCGGGTTGGTCCAGAAACCCCGCTTAATTCCCTGCTGGGGTCAGCATTTGCGGAAACTTATCGGCTTAATTTTCATCTGGCTGCTTTTGGGGGTGTGTCCTTCCATGGCCCTGGCAGCCGGGGAGATCAAGATCGGCCTCTACCTGCCCATGACCGGCGCGGCCGCAGCCATGGGCCAGATGGTCTGGGAAGGGGTGCAGGTGGCCCACCGGCTCCAGCCTAAGTTCCTGGGGCAGCCGGTAAAGCTGTATCTGGTGGACACCAAGAGCGACAAGATCGAAGCCGCCAACGCGGTGAGCCGCCTCATCGAAAAGGACCAGGTGGCGGCCATCATCGGCGAGGTCATCAGCTCCGACAGCCTGGCCGGGGTGCCCATCGCCGAGCGGGCCAAAGTTCCCAACATCGCGCCCACGGCCACCAACCCCCTGGTCACCCAGAACCGTAAATACGCCTTCCGGGCCTGTTTTGTGGACGATCTCCAGGGCCGGGTGGCCGCCCGCTTCGCCTGGGAGAACCTGAAGGCCAAAAAGGCCGCGGTTCTCATCGACCAGGCCCAGGATTACTGCGTGGGCCTGGCCAATTACTTCCAAAAGGAGTTTAAGCGCCGGGGGGGTGAAATCGTGGCGGTGAGCTATATCCAGACCGGGGACCAGGATTTTTCCGCCCAGATTTCAGCACTCAAGGCCAAAAACCCGGACCTGATCTATGCCCCCAATTATTACGCCGAAAACGCCCTATTGGCCAAGCAGCTCCAGGACCTGGGGGTGAAGGCCCCCATCCTCACCGGGGACGGGGCCCAGGTGCCGGAACTGTTGAGCATCGGCGGTAAGGCGGTAGAGGGCATGTATTTCACCGCCCACTTCCACCGCCAGGGCGCGGTCACACCCCTGGGGAAGAAATACTTGAAGGCCTTCGAGGCCGCGTATCACAAGGACCTGGACGCGTTTTCGGCCCTGGCCGCGGACGCCTATTTCCTGCTGCTCCAGGCCATGAAAACAGCGGGAACAACAGACGGACCCGAAGTCGCGGCCGCCCTGGCCGCGATCAAGGATTTTCCCGGGGTCACCGGCAAAATCACCATGGGCCCGGACCACAATCCCCTCAAGGGCGTGGTGGTGATCAAGGTGGATCAGGGGAAGTTTGCGTATCAGACGACGATCAATCCTTAAGCTTTTAAAAATTCTATGGATCGCTCCGTTATTAAAACCAAAGCAAACTTTGAAATTCCCTTGGACAAGATAGAAGCCTTTTGCCGCAAGTGGAAGATTAAGGAATTTGCCCTGTTCGGGTCAGTTTTGAGAGAAGATTTTCGTCCTGACAGTGACGTGGATGTGCTGGTGACCTTCGAACCGGATGAAGACTTCACTATAGACGATCATCTAGAGATGCAGGAGGAGATTGAGAAGATATTTAACCGGAAGGTTGATCTGGTGGAGAAGAGGCTAATCCGCAATCCTTTCAGGCGTTATGAAATTTTGACGACCAAAGAGGTCGTGTATGCCGCCGTCCAATGAACCGCCGATGAACGCCGATGAACGCCGAAAGGAATTTGACAGGATTACGGAAAAAATAATCGGTTGCATTTATAAAGTTAGTAATACCTTGGGAAGCGGTTTTTTGGAAAAAGTTTATGAAAATGCTTTGGCCCATGAACTTCGAAAATGCGGCTTGCAGACACGGCAACAACATGGCATCCAGGTTAAATACGATGGTGCGATTGTTGGCGAATTTGCTGCGGATTTGTTAATTGAGGAAAAGGTCATTATTGAACTAAAAGCGGCCAAGGCTCTTGATGATGCGCACATGGCCCAATGTTTAAATTATTTGAAAGCTACCGGTCTTTCCGTATGTCTCTTGGTTAATTTTGGTAAACCCAAAGTAGAAATTAGGCGCATAGTAAAAAACTTTTAATCTGCGTCCATCGGCGTGCATCGGCGGTGGAAATATGAACCGCCGATAAACGCCGATGAACACAGATGGTAAAACCAAAAAGTCAATAGCGTCATGATAGGTATTCGCGAACGTATTGATGGTGCTCTTTTTCTTTGGAAAAATGGTAGAGCAGAAGGAGCATTACTTTCTGTATTGATCGCAGTGGCTGCCACTGCACGTCTGCGCTATCCAAAAATGAAAGATCGTGAGTGTTTTGAGCAGTTCCTGCGTGACACACGTTTACCAGTAATGCGTGTCGAATATCGAGGCGAATGTCACCCTTTTGAGCATATCTTCTATAAATGGCTACGCTGCCAATTAGTCCACGAGGGTGGATTGCCACTCGATATTCAATTTATTGGAGAAGATGAGCCAAATTCAATGTCCGTGAGGGCGGGTGGTGCTCCTGAGTACATCTTAAAGATTGGATATGGATGGTTTAACCACATGGTTGGTTGTGTTATCCTGGCACCCGAAAATTCCGAACATTTTCGCAAGGATGAAAGATCTGAAGTATAAGAAAGTACATCCAGAACACTGGGAAAATATTCTATGGTGCGCAAGCGCACCAATCTGCGTCCATCGGCGTGCATCGGCGGTGGAAATAAATGACTAAACAACCGAGCCTATTCACTATGGAAACACGAGCCGTACACATCAACATCGAGGATGAAATACGTAAATCCTACCTGGAATACGCCCTGAGCGTCATCATCGGCAGGGCCTTGCCGGATGCCCGGGACGGGCTGAAACCCGTGCACCGCCGCATCCTCTTCGCCATGAGCGAAACCGGCAACGACTGGAACCGGCCCTACCGCAAGAGCGCCCGCATCGTCGGGGACGTCATCGGTAAGTACCATCCCCACGGCGACACCGCGGTCTATGACGCCATCGTGCGCATGGCCCAGGACTTCTCTTTGCGCTACCCCCTGGTGGACGGCCAGGGCAACTTCGGTTCGGTGGACGGAGACGCGCCCGCGGCCATGCGTTACACCGAAGTGCGCTTAACCCGGCTGGCCCATGAACTCCTCCAGGACCTGGACAAGGACACCGTGGACTTCGTGGGCAACTACGACGGCTCCTTGCAGGAACCCCTGGTGTTGCCCACCCGCCTCCCCAATCTGTTGGTCAACGGCGCCTCAGGGATAGCCGTGGGCATGGCCACCAACATCCCCCCCCACAGCCTGGAAGAGGTGTGCAACGCCTTGCTGGCGGTCCTGGCCAACCCGGAGATCACCGTGGAGGAGCTGCTGCCCATTATCCCGGGGCCGGATTTCCCCACTGGCGGGTTCATCTATGGGGCCGAGGGCATCGCTGAGGCCTACCGCACGGGACGGGGCCTGATCCGCCTCCGGGCCAAGGTGGCCGTGGAAAAAAAGGGAGGCCGGGAGACCCTGGTCATCCGGGAGCTGCCTTACCAGGTGAACAAGGCCCGGCTTATTGAGCGCATCGCCGAACTGATGAAAGAAAAGAAGATTGAAGGCATCGCCGACATCCGGGACGAATCGGACCGGGAAGGTATGCGGGTGGCGATCCTCCTGAAAAAGGACGAATATTCCCAGACCATCCTCAACCAACTCTACCAGCACACCCAGATGCAGGTCACCTTCGGCATCAACCTGGTGGCCATCGTCCACAACCGGCCGGAGCTTCTCAACCTTAAGGACCTGCTGCGCCACTTCCTGGAGCACCGCCGGGAAGACATCATCAGGCGCACCCGCTATGAACTGAAAAACGCCGAGGCCCGGGCCCACATCCTGGCCGGCTTGCTCATCGCCCTGGACCACCTGGACGAAGTCATAGCCCTCATCCGGGCCGCGGAAAGTCCGGCGGTGGCCAAAGCGCAGTTGATGGAGCGCTTCGCCCTGAGTGAGATCCAGGCCCAGGAAATTTTAAATATGCGCTTGCAGCGCCTCACCGGCCTGGAGCGTCAGAAGATCATCAAGGAAGCCGAGGAGGTGGAGGCCGCCATCCGGCGTTTCCGGCAGATTCTGGCGGAGGAGGCCCAGGTCAAGGCCTTGATCGCCCAGGAGTTGCAGGAATTAAAGGAGCGTTACGGAGACGGCCGCCGCACCGAAATCATCCCCCAGGCCCAGGAGTTAACCGCCGAAGACCTCATCGCCGATGAGGAAATGGTGGTCACCGTCAGCCACCGGGGCTATATCAAGCGCACCCCCCTGACTATTTACCGCAGCCAGCGCCGGGGGGGCAAGGGCCGCACCGGTATGGGCACCCGGGAGAACGACTTTGTCTCCCAACTCTACGTGGCCTCCACCCACAGCTCTTTCCTGTTCTTCACCAATAAGGGGCGGGTTTTCTGGCTGAAGGTCCATGAGATACCCGTGGGCATGCCCTCGGCCCAGGGGAAGGCCATCGTCAACTTGCTGCAATTGGGCCTGGACGAGAAAGTGGCCACCGTGCTGCCCGTCCGGGAGTTTGTGGAAGGGCTTTCACTGGTCATGGCCACCCGCCGGGGGGTGGTGAAAAAGACCGATCTGATGAACTTCCAGCGGCCCCGGAGCGGCGGGATTATCGCCCTGGGCTTAAATGAAGGGGATGAACTGGTGGGCGTGGCGTTGGCCGAACCGGACCAGGAGATCCTCATCGAGACCCGGCTGGGTAAAGTCATTCGCTTTCCTTCGAGCCAAGTCCGGGATATGGGCCGTGCCGCCCGGGGAGTACGGGGCATCGACGTAGCACCCAAGGACGAGGTGGTGGGCATGGAAGTGCTGCACCCCGGGGGCAGTATTCTGACGGTCACCGAACGGGGCTTTGGCAAACGCACCCGGCCGGAGAAATACCCGGCCCAAAACCGGGGCGGCCAGGGCCGACTGGGCATCCGCATCACGCCCCGGAACGGTCCGGTGATGGGCATTCTCCAGGTCCAGGAAGATGATGAAGTCATGCTGGTCACCAACGGCGGCAAGATTCTGCGCCTGGCGGTCAAGGATATTTCGGTGATCGGCCGGGTGACCCAAGGCGTCAAGTTGATGGACGCAGATCCTGAGGAACAGGTGGTGAGCCTGGCCAAAGTGGCGGAACAGGGAGACAACGACGATAACGGCGGGACCGGCCTTGGTATCTCCTAACGTCCAGGCCGTAGCGGTGATCGGGGCCGGCGCCTGGGGTACCGCCCTGGCCCAACTCCTGGCGGATAAGGGAGTGCCGGTGCACCTCTGGGTCCGGGAGCCGGAAGTGTGCGCCGCTTTAAGCCGGGAGCGGCTCAATCACACCTTTTTGCCGGGAGTAAAACTGTCTTCCCGGATCATCTTCACCCAGGAATTCGCCGTGGCCCTGCAGGGGGTGCGGCTGGTCCTGCTGGCGGTTCCCTCACACGTCTTCCGGGAGATGCTCCGGGAACTGCGGCCCCATCTGCCGCCGGAGGCGGCGCTCCTGAGCGCCACCAAGGGCATGGAAATCGAGTCCCTGCTCACCATGGAAGGAGTAGTCCGGGAGGAGTTGGGCGCGGCCTTTCCCTATGCGGTCCTTTCCGGTCCCAGTTTTGCCCGGGAGGTGGCCCACAAGATTCCCACCGCGGTGACCATCGCCAGCCGGCACCGGGAAGTGGCACATAATCTGCAACGTCTTTTTTCTACGCCCTATTTCCGGGTATATACCACCCTCGAAGTCACCGGCGTGGAATTGGGAGGGGCTCTGAAGAACATCTTCGCCATCGGCACCGGCATCCTGGAAGGCATGGCGTTGGGAGCCAACTCCCGGGCCGCGGTGATCACCCGGGGTCTGGCGGAAATGACCCGGTTGGGGGCTAGATTAGGGGCCAATCCCATGACCCTGATGGGCCTGGCGGGTTTGGGGGACCTGGTCCTCACCTGCACCAGCTCCCAAAGCCGCAATTTCCAGGTGGGAGTGAAGCTGGGTCAAGGTCAGGCCCTGCCGGCAATCCTGGAGTCCATGAGCGAAGTGGCCGAAGGAGTAAAGACCACCCGGGCCGTACATCTCCTGGCCCAGCGCCTGGGGGTGGAGATGCCCATTGTGGACGCGGTCTACCGTATTCTTTATGAGGACCTGGCCCCCCGGGAGGCCATCAAGAAATTGATGGCCCGGGAACTCAAAGATGAACTGGAGGCCATGACCGAAACCTGGTAAAGTGGGATGGGAAACCGGTAACCAGGCGCCGGGCCATCTTTTTCCCCCGACTGCCGCCTGAAGGGAAAAAATGTCCAAGAAAAAAGAAGATCTCGTCATTCTGAAAGAGTCCGATACGCTGGACACGCGCATCCCCTTCCTGGGGGAAGCCAAAGTGGATTCTCCCCTGAAGACCATCCCCATGGTCACCCGGGACGGCCGGGTCTTGGATAAGACCTTTGTTGAGGATGCGGACCAGGTGCTGGTGGATGATACCCGGGAATATTTAGACCGGCTCAAACCCGGGGAGGAGCCCCTCTTCTTTGAAACGGCCGGCCCCCGGGCCAAAATCTACTTCGACCCTTACAAGGTGCATTGCGCCATCGCCACCTGCGGCGGCTTATGTCCCGGCACCAATGACGTCATCCGGGCCATCGTCCTGGAGTTGCACCATCTCTATAATGTCCGCCATATCTACGGGGTGCGCTACGGTTTTCAGGGCTTTATTCCCAAGTACGGCCATGATCTGATGGAATTGAAACCGGACGTGGTGGCCGATATTCATACCTTTGGGGGGACTATTCTCTCTTCCTCCCGGGGCCACCAGGACATCAGCGAGATCGTCGACGCCCTGGACCGCATCAACATCCGCATCCTCTTTCTCATCGGCGGTGACGGTACCCTCCGGGCCGCGGATTTAATCTGCCAGGAGATCAAAAAGCGGGAACTGCGCATTTCGGTGATTGTCATCCCCAAGACTATTGACAACGATATCGCCTTCGTCTCCCGCTCTTTTGGCTTCGACACCGCGGTGCAGATGGCCACCGAAGCCATCCGGGCCGCCCATACCGAGGCCCTGGGCGCGCCCAACGGCGTCGGCCTGGTGAAGCTCATGGGGCGCTATTCCGGGTTCATCGCCGCCAACGCCTGTCTGGCTCTGCGAGAAGTCAATTTCGTCTTGATCCCGGAAGCGGATTTTGATCTGGAAGGGGAATGCGGCCTGTTCTCCTGCCTGGAGTCCCGCCTCCGTCACCGGAGCCACGCGGTGATCGTGGTGGCGGAAGGTGCGGGGCAGAAATACTTCGACGCCGAACACCTCCCCCGGGACCCCTCGGGCAATGTCAAACCCGGGGATATCGGCCTCTTCCTCTGCTACCAGATCCAGGAATATTTCCGGAGCCGGGACCTGGAAGTCACCCTTAAGTACATTGACCCCAGCTACCTCATCCGCAGCACCCCGGCCAACTATAATGACAGCATTTACTGCGCCTTCCTGGGGCAAAACGCGGTGCACGCGGGTATGGCCGGTAAAACCGCCATGCTGGTCAGCCGCTGGCATGGCCATTACGTGCACATTCCCATCAAAGTGGCGGTGGGTAAGCATAAAGAACTGGAGTTGGATTCCCCTTTATGGCGCAGCGTGCTGGAATCCACCGGCCAACCGTCATTGAAGAACCTCTAATGCCGTTTTCAGTTTTCGGTTTTCGGTTTTCGGTAAAAGGATTGCTAATTATCAATAGGTTATTGATCAGCTCTACGGCAGCAGAAACCGAGGTTGGTTTAAACCCATGAGTCAGCGCCCCGTATTTCAATGCCAACAATGCGGCGATTGCTGTGCCGGCCGGGGTGGTATCTTCGTCCGGCCCGAGGAAGTGGCGGCCATGGCCGCTTTACTGGAGATGGGCGAAGAGGAATTCCGCGACCGCTACCTGGAACCCTCCTCTCTGGGGACCCGTCTGGCCATCACCGATGGCGTCTGCGTCTTTCTCCAGGACAACCGCTGCCGGGTCCATCCGGTGAAGCCTTTCATCTGCCGCCAGTGGCCTTATCTCCCCGTCCTGCTGGCTGATGAAGACGAGTTCGAGGCCGCCAAAGGCGCCTGCCCGGGCCTCGACCCTGAGGGGAGCCATAAAGATTTCGTGGAGGAATCCCGGAAGTTGAACGAATCTTAGGGAAGTTAGGGATAATGCTCCGGAAAGATGAGCCTCACGCAAAGACGCAAAGGCGCAAAGTAAGACGCAACAATGTTATCCCGCACCTACCCTTCAGCTCACTAAGTCGGAGTATTTCTTGGCAATCTCCGTAATCCTGGCCCATCCCCAAAAAGGCAGCTTCAATCACGCCATCGCCAAGATGGTGGTCCAAACCCTGGACCATAACGGCTATGAGGTCATTTTCCATGACCTCTACCAAGAAAAATTTGCCCCCCTGCTGCCGGGCGAGGAGATTGCCGCCGCCGCGGCCCTGCCCCCTTTAATCGCCCAACACTGCCGGGAGGTTTCCCGGGCCCAGGGCCTGGTCATCATCCATCCCAACTGGTGGGGCCAGCCCCCGGCCGTCCTCAAGGGTTGGATCGATCGAGTTTTCCGGCCCGGGGTGGCTTATAACTTCCAGGAAGGCGATAAAGGTGAAGGAGTGCCCCTCGGCTTATTGACAGCCAAAGCCGCCTTGGTATTTAATACCTCTAACACCCCGCCGGACAGGGAAGCGGCGGTTTTTGGCGATCCTCTGGAAACTATTTGGAAAAACTGTATTTTCGGCCTCTGCGGGGTGGCCAACTTCCACCGCCGGAATTTTGCCGTAGTGGTAACCAGCACCCAGGAGGAAAGAAAAATCTGGCTTCAGGAAGTCCGGGATACAGTAACTCAATATTTTCCCAAGACTTAAGTTACAAATAATCTTATGAAGGATTAATAATAAAACCATGTCCCTAAAACCCTCAGTCCTGCTTTTTTCTCTGCTGGTTGCCGCCCTCCTGGTACTGCCCTGCTCTTCGGCCCTGGCGGCTAAGTCCCAGGATTCCCAGATTAAGCAGCTCTTCTCCCAGGGCGCCGAGGCGCTCAACCAGGGCAATCCCACCTTGGCTTTGGAGAAGTTCGACGCCGCCTTGAAATTGGACCCGAACCTGCCGGAAGCCTACATCAACCGGGGCATCGCCTTGATGCGGCTGGAGCAGTACGTGGAGGCGGTGGAAAATTTCGATAAGGCCGTGAAGCTGGCCCCCAAAGCCCCCGAGGCTTACTATAACCGGGCCCTGGCCTACAGCCGCTCTGGTCTTTATGACAAAGCCGTGGCAGACTACACCCAGGCCCTGAAATACGCGCCCAAGGATTGGCAGATTTACTATAACCGGGGGAACGCCTATCTGGACCAGGGCAATGCCGGGGAGGCCCTGAAAGACTACAATCAGGCCCTGACCATCAACCCCCAGGCCGCCGAGGTCTACCATAACCGGGGTTTGGCCTACCTGGCCCTAAAAGATCCCCAGCGGGCCCTGGCGGACTTCGACCAGGTCCTGAAACTCAACCCCAACTTTGCCCGGGCGGTCTATAATAAAGCCCGGGCCCTGGAACAATCGGGCAAAAAACCGGAAGCCATCGCCGCCTACCGTTATTTTTTAAAAATCGCCAACCCCGGGGCTGACGCGACCTTGGTGCATCAGGCTTTAGAGCGGCTGAAGGTCTTGGAAGGAAAGTGAATGGTTTTCTGTTTTCGGTTTTCTGTGGAAAAGCTAAACCAAATTCCTCAAATTTGTTAAATTTAAGTCTAATCAATAATAATACCAGGTGAAATAATTGAGCACTACTGTGGATAACAAGAACCGGACCTTACCAGAAAACAGTAACCAGAAAACAGAAAACTCTGTCTTTTACATCACCACGCCTATCTACTACGTCAACGCCGAGCCCCATCTGGGCCACGCCTACACCACGGTGGTGGTGGACGCCCTGGCCCGGTTCCACCGCCTCCTGGGAGATGAAACCCGTTTTCAGACCGGCACGGACGAACACGGGGAAAAAGTCCTGGAGGCCGCGGCCAAACAGGGCCTTCCCGTCAAGGAATTCGTGGACCGCATCAGCGCCCAGTTCCGCCAGACCTGGGACGAGATGGGGATCGACTACGACGTCTATGTGCGCACCACCTCCCCGGAGCACATCCGGGTGGTCCAGGAAGTCTTGCAAAAGGTGCACGACGCCGGCGATATCTACTTCGGGGAATACGGCGGCCTCTATTGTTACGGCTGCGAATGCTTCTACCTGGAGAGGGACCTGGTGGACGGCAAATGTCCGGATCACCAGGTGGAGCCCACCTATATCAAGGAAGAAAACTATTTCTTCCGCATGAGCCGCTACCAGGATTGGCTGATCGGCTATATCGAGACCCATCCCCAATGGATCCGGCCGGAGCGCTACCGCAACGAAGCCCTGGCCTTTCTCAGGGAGCCTTTGGAAGACCTGTGCATTTCCCGGCCGGCAAGCCGCCTGGATTGGGGCATCCCTTTGCCCTTTGATGAACGCTACGTCACTTACGTCTGGTTTGACGCGCTCCTCAATTATCTCACCGGCCTGGACTATCCCGCGGGCGAGGCTTACCGCCGTTTCTGGCCTGCCGCGGAGCACTGCATCGCCAAGGACATCCTCAAACCCCACGGCATCTATTGGCCCACCATGCTCAAAGCCGCGGGGGTGGAGCCCTTTCAGCATCTCAACGTCCACGGCTACTGGCAGATGACCCAGGGCAAGATGTCCAAGAGCCTGGGAAACGTGGTGGAACCCCGCTATCTGGCGCAAAATTACGGCATTGACCAGACGCGTTATTTCTTTCTCCGGGAAATGGTCTTCGGCCTGGACGCCCATTTCAGCGAAGAGGCTTTAAAGACCAGGATCAACGCCGACTTGGCCAACGACCTGGGCAACCTCTTCGCCCGCAGCTTAGGCATGGCCTTCAAGTACCGGAAGGGCGTGGTGCCGGCCCCGGGCCCACCGGAGGCCGGAGACCAGGAAGTAGTGACCACGGCCCAGGAAACGGCCCGGGATTTTCTCCGGCTCTTCCCGGAGTTGGAGTTTCCCAAGGCCCTGGCCCGGGTCTGGGAATTCATCAATCTTCTCAATCGTTACATTGTCGCCGCTGCGCCCTGGGAACTGGCCAAGGACCCCCAAAAAGCCCAGCGTCTGGACACGGTCCTTTATCATCTCCTGGAAGGGCTGCGCTGGCTGGCGGCGCTGCTCAGGCCGGTGGTGCCCGGCAGCGCCCTGAAAATGAGCGAACAACTGGGGTTGGGCCTAAGCCTCTGGGACCTGCCCCTGCCCCAGGTCTTGAAATGGGGCCGGCTGTTGCCCGGCGGTAAACTGCAAAAAGGGGCAGCCCTGTTTCCCCGGCTGGAAACAGAAGAAAAATGAGATTGTGGGAAGGAGCCAAGGACCAAAGGCCTTTATCATCCCTCACCCTAAATGCCATAGATTTTTGTACATTAGGAATTGGTATAAGAGCATCAATTTTATGGAAAGACCGCAATTTAAATTTGTAAAAATATTAGATGAAGGAGCAAATAATGAAATAGTTAATCGTATTTTCCTACAATTTTCTGATATCTTAGACAGAAATATTATTGAGTTGCCGAAAGAGCAAGTTGATAAATTAAAAGAATGTTTATTTGACTGCATGAAAGATATTTTAAAGGCGGAAGATTCCAAGAAGGCATATATCTTATTAGAAGATCAAGTGATTAAACAAATTATTTCAGGCGATGGAATAAAATATCAGACTCATGCGATCAGTTTTGATGATCCAACTGAAAGATTAACAAAACATTTTGAGGATTTTTTAATTTGGTGTGTAATTGCTATTAGAAAAATCGTAAAAATTGCCATCATTATTTTTTCAAAATCATTCAAGGGAATAAAGGATGTAAAAAATTATTTAAAGACTATATTTGGCGATGAGAGTATAGAATGGAAGATGATTGAGGATGACAGTAATTGGGTAAAAGAACTGTATGATTTAAGAGGAAAAGTAGAACATGATGAACTAAATATTGAACGGTTTGATATAGAATTATCTCCAAGCGGTAAGCCGATAATTATAATTCCTGCAATAGCGAAGACAAAAGTTCCTTTAAGAAGTTATCTAACTGTAACGATGGAGAATTGTTATACTTTTTGTGAAGATGTTATTGCTATATTACTAAACACAAAAGCCCCGGAAATAGCTCATATAGTACAGATACCAGAATCCGTCAGACCAAAATATCGCGGCTTTAAATATATTTTAGACCTTAAAGGAGAATATAAAGAAAAATTCTTTAAAACAATTAAGAAAAAAGAGTGACAAGTAGATATTAAAAATATTTAAATTTAAGGCTTCTTTTAAAAAGATAAGCCCATGAATGGCTATTTTTTGAAGCTTTTATTTATTATTTTAGGGGTGGCCTTGCTCCTGTCCGGCTGCGGCGGGCCGCGGCCCCCGCGGACCAAGATGGCGCCGGTGCCGCCGCCCTCGCCGCCGCCGGCCCTGACTCCCCAACAGGCTGCTTTGGAGCAGGCCGTCCTCGGGTTTCAGGGCGCCCCTTACCGCCGGGGCGGCACCACCCCGACTGGAGTGGATTGTTCGGGCCTGGTCCAGGCTTCATTTCATCAAGCCGGGGTCAATCTGCCCCGGACCGTGGCCCAGCAGTTTACCCAGGGCCGGCCGGTGGCGTTGCATGATTTGCGTTTCGGGGATGTGGTCTTCTTTAACCGTTATTGCCAGGCCGGGAAACGGCACCCCGAGTACTTCGCCGCCGGCTTTTTCCATCCGGCCTATGCCGAAACCGCATGCCACAATGGCATCTATCTGGGCAATGGCCGGTTCATCCACGCCTCCCCCAAGGGCGTGTACATCGGCCGTCTGGACGCCGAGGTCTGGCGCGTCTCCTTCATGGGCGCCAGACGTTTTTTGTCGGGCTGGTCCACCAGCAAGTAACCGCAAAACTTTGAGGCAATCATCTCAGCAAGGAGAGCACCATGTTAACAAAGTATAAAACCGGCTGGATCATCGGCCTGATGCTCATCATTCTGGCGGTCTGGAGCGTTCCCGGCCTGGCCCTGGAGTTTCCCCTTAATGGAAAAAACTGGGCTCTCTGGGGCAGCACCCGGGAGAACCTTCGTCTCAACCGGGAAGAAGCCATATCCAAGGAGAACTATTGCCCCACCGGCGGCTGCGTCATCCGTCTGGATAAGGTCAGCGTTCAGCCGCTCCGGGCCCGGCCCGGGGACACCCTGCTGCTGCAAACCTCTTACACCCTCCTCACTCCGGAAAAGGTGGGCATCCCGGTGACCGTCACCCGGCAAATCTTCTTCCAGGGCAGGCCCCTGGGCACCACCAAGTCCATGGACAGCAGCATCCATAACGGCGCCTACGACCAGGAGGTCAACTTTAAACTCCCGGCCGACGCCAAGCCGGGGGTCTATACCCTGGTCACCGTCGTCAGCACCGCCTACGGCCAGGACCAGAGGACCATCGAGTTCCGGGTGGAGTGAGAAAGATTTCATCACAGTTTCTCATGGACCGTTGGGACCCGCCTTAAAAGCATAAAAATTTGGTAGGGCGGGCGTCTCGCCCGCCTTGGCGACAGAGAAACAGAGAGCACAGAGAATATTTTAGGCTGTGGCGCGGTCGCGCCACAGCCTATTTTTTTCCTCTGTGTAAATCTATACTCGTTGCCAAAATATTTTTCCTCCCCCCCCTCACCCTGACCCTCTCCCCCCGCCGGGGGGAGAGGGAATAAGAGGAAAGAACTTTTGGCAAATGTTATATGTCCTCTGTGCCTCTGTGGTGAATTATACCGAGTTGCAGTCAAAAGGCTCCGTTTGATAGCAAGCCGCAATCAAAAGGCAGCAAACTGTAGGGGCGAACCTTGTGTTCGCCCGCCATTCTGGGCGAATACAAGATTCGCTACGGAAACATTGTCGTTTGATTGCGACTTGGTATGAGGTCGAATTGGTATTAGCCGTAGAGCCGCACTGCGGGGCCCAGAGGGCGCAGGTGGTCCGGGCCCTCCGCCTGGCCTACCACCAGGCGGATGCGGCCGCAACCCCGGGTGAGGAGGAAATGCCAGGCGTCCTCCACGGTAAAAAAGCCCTGGTCCGGGGCCACCACCGCCACCCGGTCGGCGTGATAACCCAGGTCTTGGGCGGCGGCAGGCGCGTTGAACTCCTCCGGCACACCGGCGGTGCTCACCAGATAAACGATCAGTCCGTCTTTCATGATGCCTCCTTTTGCTAAATGATTTAACTTCTTCCACTCTTGCTCCCGATCCCCGCGTATTAGTAGCCAGTTGCCAGACAACCCAATTCTTCAAGTCTTTTCCTGGCTACTGGCCACTGACTACTGGCTACTAACCTCCCCTGGCGCCCGCCGCGTTCTGGGCAAAAAAAACCCCGGGTCATTTAAGACCCAGGGATGGCACCCAGCTTTCTTGATCCCAGGGGGGTCCGGGGCTTAAACCTCCGGACCGGCTTGCAAGTCCCTACCTCGGGGACATGAGCCTGGACAGATAGGCAGGTCTTCTGACTTCCGGATCGTTCTAGTTCCTGCGCCTTCCCATTTCCTTAAGGAAACAGTGGCTTGCCGCAGGTTTCGTCCCCGGTTACAGCGGCGGGACCGTGCCGGATTTAAACCGGCTTCCCTCTTAAACCCCTTGGGGGGTACCCATCTTCTCTATACCTTTATGATAATGGGCAGCCCCCTTCCTGTCAAGGCAAAATTCCCCTCCCATTTTCACGGGATCAGGGTAAAATAAAAAGAGAAGATAGTGGGACCATGGAAAAAGGAAACGCCGAAAAACCTTTAGGTAATGTCACCTATTTGCGGCTGTCCATTACCGACCGCTGTAACTTGCGCTGCTTTTATTGCACCCCGGCGGAAGAATGGGTGAAGCTGCCGGCTCCGGAGATCCTGCGGTACGAAGAGATGTTACACCTGGCCCGGGTGGCCGTGGCCCAGGGCATCCGCAAAATCCGGGTCACCGGGGGCGAACCCCTGGTGCGCCGGGGGGTGGTGGAATTTATTCGCGAATTACACCAGGTTCAGGGGCTGGAGGAAGTCTGCCTCACCACCAACGGCGTGCGCCTGCAGGAGCTGGCTTCCGAGCTATATGACGCGGGTTTGCGCCACCTCAACCTGAGCCTGGATACCCTCAAACGGGAGCGTTACCGGGAACTCACCGGCAGTGACAATCTTTTGGAGGTGCAGGCCGGCCTGGAAAAGGCCGCCTCCCTGGGATTTCATCCCATTAAGATCAATTGTGTGGTGCTCAAAGACTTAAACGACGGCGAATTGC
Organism: Syntrophales bacterium; assembly: GCA_028688935.1. Classification (GTDB taxonomy): domain Bacteria; phylum Desulfobacterota; class Desulfobaccia; order Desulfobaccales; family 0-14-0-80-60-11; genus SURF-52. Next base: position 2,062 of record JAQTXE010000003.1, on the reverse strand, counting down.
CGGATTTCGTCCAGTTGGTCCGGGAGCGCCCCTTCCAGGTGCGCTTCATCGAATTCATGCCCACCGTGGCTAAAGGGAAATGGAGCCGCCATTTCCTTCCCATGGCGGAGGTGCACCGGCGGCTGGCCTTTCTGGGCGAGGGAGAACCCCAAGTCCGGCAGACCGCGGCGGGGCCGGCCCGGATCTTCCGTTTCCCCGGGTTCCGGGGGGAACTGGGTTTCATCTCCCCCATCAGTGAGCATCAGTGTCCGGGGTGCAACCGCCTCCGCCTGACCGCGGCCGGGCGCCTGCGGCCTTGCCTGTTCGGCAAGTACGAGATAGACGTGAAAGGACCGCTCCGCCAGGGCGCGGACGATGCCGCTTTGGGGCGGCTCTTCCGGGAAGCCGTGGAACTCAAGGCCTGGAAGCCGGAGTTTACCGATCCGGAAACCCTCCTTGCCTGCCAGCAGATGGCGAGGATCGGCGGCTGACTCAAAAATATTTCCTGACTGAATTTCTTAATTAAAGTATACCATTAGAAAATTATCCTTTGCGTTCTTTGCGTCTTTGCGTGAGAATCTTTCTCATACCAAGGCGCAAAGCTTTTCTCAAGGAGCGATGCAGAACGGATGAAATTGAGCATTGTCATTCCGGTATACAACGAACAAGAGACCCTGGAGATAATTTTCCGGCTGGTCCAGGAGACCCCTTACGATAAAGAGATCATCGCCGTGGACGACGCCTCCACGGACGGCTCCCGGGATATTTTGGCCCGTCTGACGGAAAGATATGATAATGTCCGGCTCTTTTACCACGATTGCAACCAGGGCAAAGGCGCGGCCCTACGCACCGGCTTCGCCCAGGTGACCGGCGACGTGGTGATTATCCAGGACGCGGACCTGGAATACCGGCCGGTTGATTACCCGGCCTTGCTGGCCCCCATCGAAGAAGACGTGGCAGACGTGGTCTACGGCAGCCGTCTCATCGGCGGGAGGCCCCACCGGGTCTTATTCTTCTGGCATTACATGGGCAACAAGGTGGTTACCACCCTGTCCAATATGTTCACCAACCTCAACCTCTCGGATATGGAGGTGGGCTACAAGGTTTTTAGGGCGGAAGTCTTAAAAGGCATCACCATCAAATGCAACCGCTTCGGGGTGGAGCCGGAACTCACCGCCAAGATCGCCAAACAGCGCTGCCGCATCTACGAAGTGCCCATCCAGTACCATGGCCGGGATTATGCCCACGGTAAAAAAATCACCTGGAGAGACGGCCTCGCCGCGGTCTTCCATATCATCCGCTTCCGTTTCTGGGATTAACCAAGAGTAGAGGTTAAAAGGGGAAAAGGTTAAAAGGTTAAAAGGGGAAATGAAAGTCCGGCAATTTTCAGTACTAATTGTTTTTCCCTTTTCCCCTCTTCCCCTTTTCCCCTTTTTGCCCTCTCAGCTGCAATGAAAATCTCAACAAACTGGCGTCATTGGCTCTTCCGGATAGTCTTGGGCCTCTGGATGCTGCAAATCATCTGGCTGGCCTGGTATTTCGCCCCCGAGGCCCGGGATCTGGCCTGGAGGGTGGCGGACCAACGCACCGGCGCGGCGATGCGTCAGGAAGACCCGCTCTACCACTGGCTGCTGGCCGTGGCCCCCATCATCCCGCCCCAATCCACCTACGTCTTCGTGGATAATTATGAGGCGGGGAAAGAGATCGAGGCCCGCTACCACCTCGCCCCCCGGCGCCATATTCTGCTCACGCCGGGTACGCCCCCCAGTTTTCTCTTCTATACTCTGCACAACGACCAGGCTTCCTTTCTCCTCGTCCGGGAGGGAGACAAGCCCTGGGTGAGCCGGAAGGCGGTGCAGGAATCCCCGGCTTTTCACCGGCTGGCCGTGCCCGGCCCGGGTCTGGTTTACCGGGTGGACTACCGTAAGCTCTCGGGGAGATTCTATGATTGAGCCGGCCCCGAGCCTCCTCCGCTTCCTCCTGGGTCTGGGGGCGCTGTTTCTGGTGGGCTACGCCTTTTTGGCCCTGCTGGTCCCCGACCTCCGGGATTTTCGGGGATTGGAGAAGCTAAGCTTTAGTTTCG
>JAQTXE010000180.1 GCA_028688935.1 Syntrophales bacterium | reverse complement strand
GGTGCTGCACCAGATCCTGGGGCGGCCCATGATCGCTTATCTGTTGGATACCCTGAGGGAGGCGGGCATCGGCGATATCCTGGTGGTGGTAGGCTATCAGGCGTAGAAGGTCCAGGAGGCCTTGCAGGATTATCAGGTGCGCTTCGTGGTCCAGGAGCCGCAATTGGGCACCGGCCATGCGGTGCAGGTGGCCATGAGCGCGGTGTCTCCGGAAACCCAGGAAGTTATCGTCTTGTGCGGCGACGCGCCCTTGATTTCCCGGGAGAGCATCGACGCACTCCACGAGATGCATAAATACCACAGGGCCGCGGTGACCATCCAGACGGTGGAACTGCCGGACGGCCTGCACTACGGCCGGGTGGTCCGGGATGAGGGGGGCCGGGTCACCGCGGTGCTGCAATCGAAAGATTCCCAGGACCGCCCGGAGATTCTGGCCATCCGGGAGATCAACACCGGGGCTTATTGTTTCACAGCCCCTTTCCTCCGGGAAGCGCTGGACAAAATACCCAAGAGCCCGGTTACCGGGGAAATCTATCTCACCGACCTGATTCACCTTGCCCGGGACCAGGGCCGCACCGTGGAGGCCCTGATTGACCCGGATGTAGATAACCTCCTGGGCATTAACAGCCGAGCCGAACTGGCCGCGGCCACCCAGACGGTGAAGCGCAAAATCAACGCCCGGCACCTGGACCAGGGGGTCACCCTCATGGACCCCGAGTCCACTTATATCGAGACCGGGGTGACCATTGGCCGGGATACGGTGATCTATCCCAACGTCTTTCTGCAGGGAGACACCACCATCGGCGAAGACTGCCTCATCGAGCCTTCGGTTAAAATTGTGGATTCTACCCTGGAAAATAACGTTCATGTCAAAATGGGCTGCGTTATCACCCAGAGCCGTCTCGCCGCCGGGGTGGATATCGGCCCCTTTGCCCATCTCCGCCCCGGCGCCGACTTGCGGCAAGGGGTACACATCGGCAATTTCGTGGAGGTGAAAAAATCGGTGCTCCACGAAGGTGTGAAAGCCGGGCATCTTACTTATTTGGGTGACGCGGAAGTGGGGGCCAAGACCAACGTGGGCGCGGGCACCATCACCTGCAACTACGACGGCGCCCGGAAGCATAAAACCACCATCGAAGAAGGGGCCTTCATCGGCAGCAACACTGCCTTGGTGGCCCCGGTGACCATCGGCGCCGGCGCTTACGTGGGCGCGGGCTCCGCCATCACCAAGGACGTGCCCCCCGGCAAGCTGGGGATCTCCCGGGCCCGGCAGGTTAACCTGGAACGGCGGCTCATCGGCAAGAAAAAGGAAGAAGAAGGATAGTCCGGGTGCTTGCCTCTGTCCGGACAAAGGGCCGGTTTGTGCCCCTGGCTATCTTGGGATTGGTTCTGGCGGTACTGGTGGTAAGTGGTTACGCGTTCTATACCAAACCCAACTTTGAGCGTTTGAACCCTCTGCAGCGCTATGTGGTGGCCGCGGTGGTGGCCAAATGGGAAAAGCAGGTGGAGGCTCCCTCGGGGGAAAAACAGCCCCGGATGGAATATAATTCTTTAATGAACCAGTTGAATTTTATTGAGAAAATGATGGTAGAGCGCATTTTTGCCATTGATCCTGGGGAATTGGGCTTCAAAGGACCGTTCCACACCCTGGAGCAGCCCGGTAACCTGGTTAAGGTTCCGCCCCGGACCTATATACTAAAAGGCCAGGGGAAGTCCACGGGCAGTCAATACTGCCCCGAGGCCTCCTATAACGATTACCTGAGAATGATGGCACAGATGCGGCGGGATCTGGGGCGGGAACTCTTTATCAATAGCGGCTATCGGTCGCCGGGTATGCAGGCCTACCTTTTCCTCTATTATTTGGCTAAGACCCACCAATACTCCTTGCAGGAAACCGCCCGCGCCGTGGCCTTCCCCGGCTATAGCGAACATGGTGATCCCGTCAATAATGCCCTCGATTTTATTAATGCTGCGGGTATCGACGGGGAGTCCCCGGGGCAGACCCCGGAAGATTTCGAGAGGCTGCCCGAGTACCAATGGTTGCTCCAGCATGCCCATAAATTCAACTTTTATCTTTCTTATCCCAGAAACAATTCCCTGGGAGTGGCTTTTGAACCGTGGCATTGGCATTGGGAGAAGCCGGGATCTGCCAAGGCGGCAACTGGCACCAAATAAAAATAAGCGATTATAAACTCCATAATTGAGGTAATTATGTGCGGTATTATTGGATATCTAGGCCCCCAGGAGGCCATGCCCATCATCCTGGACGGCCTGAAACGCTTGGAGTACCGGGGTTACGATTCCGCGGGCATGGCGGTCATCGGCGATAACGGCCTGGCCATCCGCCGCAGCGTGGGCAAATTGATGGAGCTAGACAAGCTGTTGAGCCAGGAGCCTTTGCCCGGCCAGGTGGGCATCGGCCACACTCGCTGGGCCACCCACGGCCGCCCCTCCGAGATCAATGCGCATCCCCACCAGGTGGGGGAGATTGCGGTGGTCCATAACGGCATCATTGAAAACTACCTGGAAATCAAGGAGCAGTTGCTCAAAGAAGGCCATCGCTTCTCCTCGGAGACGGATACGGAAATCGTCTCCCATCTCATCGTCAAGCACCTGAATCAGGGGGTGGATTACCTGGAGGCGGTGCGCCTCACCCTCATGGAGATCAAGGGCTCCTATGCCCTGGTGATCGTCAATGCCCAGGAACCCCGGATGCTAGTGGCCGCCCGCAAAGAGAGCCCCCTGATCCTGGGGTTGGGGGAAGGAGAATTTTTCCTGGCCTCGGATATCCCGGCCATCCTCCCCTACACCCGCCGGGTGATCTTTCTGGAAGACCACGACCTCGTGGTGGTGCGGGACAGCCATTATTTCCTCCTGGACCGGACAGGGGAAAAATGCGAACGGCCGGTGCACCAGATCAACTGGAGCCCTGCCATGGCGGAAAAGGCGGGTTACAAGCACTTCATGCAAAAGGAGATCTTTGAGCAGCCCCGGGCCTTGATCGATACCTTCCGGGGCCGCATCAACCCGGACCTGGGAGAGGTGATCCTGGACGAAATCCACCTGACCCCCGAGGACATCCAGGGCCTGAAAAAGATCTTCCTGGTGGCTTGCGGCACCTCCTTTCACGCGGCCATGGTGGGCAAGACGATCATGGAGAGTCTCTGCCGCCTACCCGTGGAAGTGGACCTGGGTTCCGAGTTCCGCTACCGTCAGCCCCTGGTGGATGAAAATACCCTCCTGATTTCCATCTCTCAATCCGGGGAGACCGCGGACACCCGGGCCGGCCTCACCGCGGGCAAGGAATTGGGGGCCAAGACCCTGGCCATCGTCAACGCCGTGGGCTCCAGCATCGCCCGGGATGCGGGCAGTGTTTTCTATACCCATGCAGGCCCGGAGATCGGGGTGGCCTCTACCAAGGCCTTCACCACCCAACTGGTGGCCCTCTACCTCATCGCCCTGTTCCTGGCGCGCCACTTGGGCCGGCTCACCCGTCCCGAAGTGAAGCGACGCCTGGCCGAACTCCTAAAGCTCCCCACCTGGGTCCAGGAGACCCTGGACCAGGACCACGAAATTCGGGAACTCGCCAAAAATTACATGCACGCCCATAATTTTCTCTATCTGGGCCGAAGCCTGCATTATCCCATCGCTCTGGAAGGGGCCTTGAAACTCAAGGAAATCTCCTATATCCATGCGGAAGGTTACGCTGCGGGGGAGATGAAACACGGGCCCATCGCCTTGATCGATGAGAAGATGCCGGTGGTGGTGCTGGCCTCCCGCAGCCCGGTCCTGGAGAAGGTGCAAGGCAATATTGAGGAAGTCGCAGCCCGGGGCGGCCACATTATCGCCCTCACCGAAGCCGACAACTACCAGGTCCGGGAAAGGGTGGAGAGTGTCATCACCGTTCCTGCCGTGTCCCTGGAGCTCTCGCCCATCGTCCTGGTGGTGCCTTTGCAACTCCTGGCTTACCATATAGCCGATCTTCGGGGCACCGATGTGGACCAGCCCCGCAACCTGGCCAAGAGCGTCACGGTGGAATAGTGATTTGGGGGAGGGGGTAAGGGTCCACTGGCCCTTAGCCCCCTCCCGCACATTCATTTCTTCACCAGCGCAAACCGCGGGCGGCTGATGGACTCCCGGCGGCAGAGGGGGCAACGGGAGGGGATGGTGAGGCGTTCCCGTTTTTTGAAGGCAAAGCCGCAATTTTTGCAGATCGCCGGGGTAATTTGAAAACGCAGGCCGGGACCCGGAGCCCGGGCGATATGGTCCAGATGGGCCAGAACTTCTTTTTCCGGGACCGAGAGGCGTTGGGAGAGATCCAGGCTGGACAGGGGCTCTTCCAGAAGCAGCTCTTTGATGGCTTGGCGGGTCGTAACTAATACTTCTTCCAAGGGCGCCTGCCTTTCCTCTTATTTTTCATGCCGCCCATTTTTTTACCGGGCACCGCCCCTTCCTGCCCGTTCATTCGCCTTTCCTCAATGATCGCCCGAGCCTGCCGGAATAACGCCTAAACCCCGGCGTTTCGAGGAAAGCCGGGGTTTAAGGCTCCGGTCTGTAATATATTCCTTGTTATTTGGTGATAGTCCCGCAGGCGATGCGCGGTCCGGCGTTGCCCGCGGGATCCGTCATATAATCATCAGGACCCTGGTGAACCACCAGGGAAGTGCCCCCGGGCTGGAACAAGGAATTCTTCCCGGGCTTGAGGGTTACCAGGGAGGCGATGACCTCGATGGTCTCTTTGCCGTCCTGGCCCACCACCAGATTGGGCAGGTCACCGGCATGGGGCCCCTGGGGATTCTTCAGGCCATGCTTTTTGCCGAAGGGATTGAAGTGGCCCCCGGCGCTTTTAAAATCCGGAGGGTTACAAAGCCCTTTTTCATGAATATGAAAAGCATGCACTCCCGGAGGCAGATTTTCCACCTTCAAGATGATCTTGACCCCGTGGGAGGTCTCTTCCAGGGTAGCCTCTCCCACTTTTTGGCCCTGGGGGTTAACCAGGGTGGTCTTGGCCTTCTGGGGGGCGACTTCGCCGCCACCGCAACCACAGATGAGCAGTAGGATGAATCCCAGCAAGCCTGCCGCGATACGGTATTTCATGATCCGTCTCCTTTTAGACCTTATGATTTATCCGGGCCGCGCCTCCTGGCCCGGGTAATCAGCTTTTAATAAAGAAAAAGGGCTAGAGCTTGCAGACAAACTAATCACTGTCACCGGCCTTGACAATATGGGAAGGAAAAGTGAAGTCGGGGGAAGGGCAGGTTTTCGTTGTCTCGGTCAGGCCCTGCTCCTGGAACTACCTTCATTTATGAGAATGCAGCCGGGGAACCATGATAGTCGCCAGATAAACCAGGGATAGCAGCAGCACGATGGTGGCCCCGGTGGGAAAATCCAGTAAGCAGGAGAGGGAGATCCCCCCCACCGCGCCGCCCACGGCCACTCCGGCGGAGGTGATGATCATCCCCCGGATATGTCCGGTCAAATTCTGGGCGGTGGCCCCGGGGATCACCAGCAGCGCCGCCACCAGGATGATGCCCACCAGGTAAATGGAGGTAATGATTACCAGGGCCAGCATTACCAGAAACAGGTAGCGCAAGGCCCTCACCGGCACACCGCTGACCCAGGCCATCTCTTCATCAAAGCTCAAAAAGACCAATTCCTTGTAAAAGGCCAGGGTGACCGCCAAAACTACGGTGGCCACCACTAATATTTCCACCAATTGCTTTTGGCCGATGGCCAGGATATTGCCGAAAAGAAAACCGAAGACGTCGACGTTGTATGTCCGGGACAGGTGGAGAAAGACCAACCCCAGGGCCATGGAGGCCGCGAAAAAGATGCCGATGGCGGTGTCTTCTTCCACCCGGCTGTGGGTTTGAACCCACTCGATGGCCAGGGCTACCAGGACCGCAAAGCCGATGCCGGTCCATAGAGGGTCCACGGCCAGCAGAAAACCCAGGGCCACTCCGCCGAAGGCGGAGTGGGAGACGCCCACGCCGATGAAGGCCATGCGCCTGAGGATCACAAAGACGGAGAGCACCCCGCACAAGAGGCTGACCATGATCCCGGCGAGCAAGGCCCGCTGCAGAAAGCCCATACTCAGGAGCTCAGTCATCGTGCACCTTTACTACCCGGTGGGGGATCTCGCCGTGAAAGAGGTACTCCACGCTGCAGCCGAAGGCGCTCTCCAGCCCCAGACGGCCGATGGGTGGGGCCTGGTGCACGTGAATGCGGCGGTTGATACAGACGATGTCGTCCACGTGGCGGGCCACCCCGCCGATATCGTGGGAGACCATGAGCACCGTAAGTTGCAACTCGTCTTTGAGCCGGTTAACCATTTCGAAAACCTCGTCCTGGGCGCAGGCGTCCAGAGAGACCGTGGGTTCGTCCAGCACCAGGAGCCGGGGCTCCACGCACAGGGCCCGGGCAATGAAGACCCGCTGTTGTTCCCCCCCGGAGACTTCGCCGATGGTTCTGCCCGCCAGGTGGGGGATACCCACCCGCTCCAGATTCATCAGGGCGATTTCCCGATCCCGGAGGCTGGGCCGGCGCACCAGCCCCACCCGGCCATAGCGGCCCATGAGCACCACGTCCAAGACCGAGACCGGAAAATGGGGATTGTTCAGGGGACGCTGGGGGAGATACCCCACCACCTCTCCCCGGTGACGCAACTTTTGCGGTATTTCCCCATAGACCCGGACCTGCCCCCGGGCTGGAACCAGCAGGCCCAGGATCACCTTGAGCAGGGTGCTTTTGCCCGCGCCGTTGGGACCCAGGACGCCCACGTATTTGCCGGTCTGAATCTCGAGATTGACTTCCTCCAACGCGGGCAGGCCGTTATAAAAGACCCACACATCCCGGAGGTCCACGGCTACTTCCGGCATGGCGCCCTCATTTCATGGCCTGGGTCATGATGCCCAAATTGTAGCGCATCAGTTGCAGGTAATTTTCCCCATAAGGGGGCCTGCCCCCCACGGGGTCCAGGAGCAGGACCTTGGCCCCGGCTTCCCGGGCAATGACGTCCGCCACCCGGGGGTTTAGCTGGGGTTCGGCGAATACCACCCGGATGCCATATTTATTGATGGCCGCTACGATCTTTTGGAGATGGCGGGGGGTAGGCTCCCGACCGGGGGAGAGTTCCATCACTCCTACTTCCCGAAGACCATAGCGCCGGGCGAAATAACTGAAGGAAGGGTGAAAACAGACAAACTCCCGGACCCGGAAGGAAGAAACCCGTTTTTGGATTTCCTGGTTTAAGACCGCCAGTTTCTGGAGATAGTCCTGGAGGCGTTCTTCATAATAGCGGCGCTGGCCGGGGTCCAGGCGGATCAGGGAGGCGGCGATCCGGCGGCAGATGTCCTGGGCCAGCACCGGGTCCAGCCAGACGTGAGGGTTGCCGACTGCATGGCGGTGAACCTCATGGGTATCGTGGGCCTTTTTCGTACCGGAGGCTGATGCATGGTGATGCTGTTTTTCCCCCAATGTCTCACCATGGTGGTGTCCACCCGCCTCCTCAATCAAGCTAAGGCCCTGGACGGCTTCCACCACCTCCAGGTTTTTACTGGACCGGGAGGCCAGAAGCTTGGCGGCCCAGGGTTCCAGGCCCGCGCCGGTATAGACGAAAAGACGGGCCCGGGCGGCCCGGGCGATCACCGAAGGGGGCGGCTCAAAGATGTGGGGACTGGCTCCCGGGGGAATCAGCACCTGCACCGTAACCCGGTCTCCCCCCAGCTGGCGGCAAAAATCCCCCAAGGGCACAATGGAGGCCACCACCGGGATTTTGGCGGCATTAGCCGCGGTATTCCCGGCCAATACCATGAAAATCGAAAGCAGAAAACAAAAAACAGGAAACAGGTTTTTGCGCAACTCGGTTGCCTTTCTCAGCTTAATTCCCGGCACTTATGACACACCCCCTCCACCCGGACGTCGATGCGGTCGGCGCGGTTGCCCAAAGGCCCCTTAAGCTCCGCCCACATGCGCTCCAGGGGCGCGGGCTCCAGGCACTGCACTTGGCCGCAGCTATGGCACTGGAAATGAGGGTGGGGCGGGTGGTGCTCGCAGGCCAGCTCATAATGGGAGGCCCGGTCCTCCAGGGCCAGCCGCCGGAGAATACCCCGGCGGGTGAAATCGTCCAGGATGCGATAGACGGTGACTTTATTGACCCGGCGCTGCGCCCGGATGGTCTCCAAGATTTCCTGGGCCCGCAAGGCCTTGGAAGCGGCCCCCAGGACCTCCAGGACCGCCAGGCGCAAGGCCGTGGGCTTCACGCCATGTCGGGCCAGCAATCGGGGAAAATCACACAAGTCACTCATATCAGGAAAAATAATGCAGATTCAACTCAGTTGCAAGTATAATAATCATTTATGCGTCTCGGCATCGACAGCGGCGGCACCTTTACCGATTTCGTCCTCCTGGGAGAAGGGGAGGGCAGGGTGCATAAAGTCCCTTCCACCCCGGCAGATCCCCTAAAGTCGATTATTGACGGAGTCTCCGCCTTGCTCCCCCAGGGTCTGGAGGGTGTGGAGGTGGTCCACGGCACCACCCGGGGGACCAACGCCTTCCTGGAGCGGCAGGGGGCCAAGGTGGCGCTCTTGACCACCGCCGGCTTCGGGGATATTTTGTTCATCGGCCGCCAGACCCGGCCGGAACTCTTCACTTTACAAGTGGCCAAGCCCCCGGAGATTGGACCCCGGGAACAGG
>JAQTXE010000179.1 GCA_028688935.1 Syntrophales bacterium | reverse complement strand
TCTAGCAAAAGTCTAGAATTAATTAACTATTTCAAGAAGTTATTCGATTAAATCGCATCCCGGCCGACTGGACGAAAGTATTACCAGTGCAGCATATCCCATACCAAGGCTACTTGCGATTGCCCTGTCCTCGCCGGGCGTTGACCTTAAACCCGGTGTCTGTTAGGGTGAGTAAGACAGTTTTTAGTTTTTTAGTTTTTGGTTTTTCGTTAAAAGAATATTTAATTTCAATGAGATACAAACACTATTTGTTGTCTTGGAAATAGCGAGTGCTGGAAGATAGCGTGCATCGGAGGTAGCCGTGCCGGAGGCGAATCTTTATATCGATCGCATCGAATTGGCCCCTTACCTGACGCCGGCTGAATGCCGGGCCGCGGGTTTTGCGGACTGCCGGGAGTTGATCTCCGCCCTGAAGGAGGGCCGGGCAAGGCCCGAGGACAGCCCCGGGTTGGCCCCAGACAAGCGTTACGCCCTGTCTTTGGCCCTCAGGGCCCAAGAAATCCTGCCCCCGGTGCAGTCCCTGGAACTGCCCCGGCCCGTGGCCCCGGAACTCTATGAGATCAACGAGCCGGACGCCGCGGCCCCGGTGCTGGTCACCGGCAACAGCGAGTTCACCCTGACGGTGCTCACCGCCCTGCTCTCTTTCACCGTCAGCCCTTTTTTTCTGCTGCTGGTGGACTGCCGGGGGGATACCGCGGACATGGCCATGATCTACCGCAGCTTTACCCCCCAGCGCCTGGACCAGAGCCTGGAGGCCCAAAGTCTCAAAGACCGGGTGAGCCATCGCCGCCTCATCATCCCCGGGGTCCTGGCGCCCCTGAAGGAAGAACTGGCCGGCTACCTCCCCGGCTGGGAGATAGTCCCTGGCCCCATCTGCGCCGCAGAACTGCCCCTCTTTATGGGAGAGAAATGGCAGCCGCCGGCGGGAGTTTAAATACAGTTTTCAGTTTTCGTTTTTCGGTTAATTCATAAGCTGCGGCAGGAAACTTGCCGATGCCAGTCACGACTTGAGGGCCATATCTTTCCCAAATCCAGGTTAGTGTCACAGGCAACAACTTGTTGATCTATTTAATGTATTTTACTGAAAACTGAAAACCGAAAACAGAAAACCTTCTTTTCCCCCGGTTGCCCCCCGGCACCGGCTGTTTTATATTATTAAAATTAGAGGTTTATTTCAGGGAGAAGTCTATGAAAACCATCCTGGTGGCGGACGACGAAGAACCGATCCGTAAGCTTATTACCGACGAGTTGACCGAAGAAGGCTACCGGGTTATCGGGGTGAGTAATGCCCGTGACGCCTTAAAGGCGGTGGAAACGGAGAAACTTGATCTGGTGATCCTGGATATCCGCATGCCCGGCATGGACGGCCTGGAGGCCCTGCCCCGCATCCTGGGGATGAAAGAGGGACTGCCGGTTATTTTACACACCGCTTATTCCCAGTACAAAGAGAGCTTCATGAGCTGGGCCGCGGACGCCTACGTGGTCAAGTCCTCGGACCTCAGCGAATTGAAACAGAAGATTAAAGAGCTGATCTAACTTCCGGGGCGACCATGGAAAAAAGCTTAAAGGGACTTTCCACCATCATTATGGCCGGCGGCAAAGGCGAGCGCCTCTTTCCCCTGACCCGGGACAAGGCCAAACCGGTGATCACCTTCGGGGGCGTCTACCGCATCATCGACTTCACCCTCTCCAACTGCCTCAACTCCGGCATCCGCCGCGTCTGGGTACTCTCCCAATACGGCAGTTTCTCCCTGGACCAGCATCTGCGCCTGGCCTGGGATATCATGCGCCCGGACCTGGAGGAATACATCTATTCCATGCCCCCCCAGCAGATCATGGTGAACCGCTGGTACCGGGGCACCGCGGACTCCATCTATCAGAACCTCAATATCCTCCAGGAAGAACGCCCCCGCCAGGTCTTGATCCTCTCCGGGGACCATGTCTATAAAATGGACTATCTGGAGATGTTGGATTTTCATGAGCACCGGGACGCGGACCTCACCGTGGCCGCGGTCATGGTGCCCCGAAAGGAAGCCAGCCCCTTCGGTATTCTCCACGTGGACGCGGACTCCAAGATCGTGGGTTTTCTGGAAAAGCCCCAAGACCCTCCGGGAATACCCGGCAACCCGGATTACGCCCTGGCTTCCATGGGGGTCTATCTCTTTAAGTCCGAAGTGCTGGTGGAAGAAGTCATCCGGGACGCCAAAAATAAAGAAAGCAAACACGATTTCGGGGGCAATATCATCCCCCAGATGGTGGGCAAGAAAAAAGTCTTTGCCTATAATTTCCACAATCCCGCCACCGGCCAACCCCGCTACTGGCGGGACATCGGTCTTTTAGACGCCTACTTCCAGGCCCATCGGGACCTCCTGGGCCCGGAGCCGGTCTTCGACCTGTATGATGCCGAATGGCCTGTCCGCCACCGCACCTTCATGTACCCCCCCGCCAAATACCTTTATTCCGGCCAGGCCGTCATTGTGGAAGATTGCCTCATCGGCACCGGCTGTTCCATTGAGGGCACGGTACGGGAATCCGTGCTCTCTCCCGGCGTCCGCATCGGCGCCGGGGCCCGGGTGGACGCGGCCGTCCTCTGGGATAATGTGGAGATCGGCGCCGGGGCCCAGGTGCAGCGGGCCATCATCGAAGACGGCGTCAAAGTCCCCCCAGGCTACACCATCGGCCTCAACCCCGAAGCCGACGCCCGCCACTTCCAAATCACCGAAGGCGGCATCGTGGTGGTGCCGAACAATTTTATGTTTGAAGAGTAGGGCTTCTGCCAAGGCCCGGCCAAACTCTTTTAATGGAAGACCGGTATGGCGCGCTTTATCAACCCCTTGTTCGTCAACAATCTCATCGATGCAAATATTGTTCACCAAATAGCGGCAGGGAACTGGGAGCCTATTAGGCAAATTCTTGAGCTTTATACCTCAGGAGAAATCCAGCTGATAATCCCGCACTCTGTGCGGACCGAACTATTATCTATTAAGACACCAGCCGATGTCCGTACTGCTGCTCAAGACATCATCTTCACTGACCGCGTTGCCCTGACTCCAGGAGAACTCATAGAGCGTGACCGACTATTACATCGCGCAAGAGGTAATGCCGAGTTAAAGAATATAGAAGCCGATTTATCTTACGTAGCGGAGGCAGCGAAGTATGGCGGTTATTTCATAACTCTGGATAAGCGTCTATTAAAGCGTGCTGCTGTAATATCTGAAGTATTCGTTAGTGTCGATGTTGTTGCTCCAGAGCTTTTTCTTGAGAGAGTTGCGGACGCCACAAAAGATAGTAAAGTGCGCTTCGGGAATGAGGGACAAGAATCCATGCACGACATAGATTCAATTATTCAAATGATCGAAGATGGAGGTGATATAAAAGAGGCTCAGAAGGCTATCATAGACTTGATAATTAGTGGCCTCAAATCAGTAAAGGATTCTCTCGGATATTGGGAGAAATTAAGGTTTGCTAATGCAATTATTGCTCTTAGTTCAAATATTAACCTTAGGGGCCACCCTAAAACTTTAGGGCTTCGTTTATGTATTAATAACCTTGCGATGGCTTTCATTCCGGCCTCAGAACGCAATGAAACCTACGCACGGCAAGATTCACATATAGATTCTATTACGTATGAACAGCTGATGGAAGCAATTAAATCACTACGCAATTTATAAGCTGAGCTTGGGAACGCTCCCCTAGCCGCCAAGCTAAGCTTGGCAAATATTGACGTTCCCAAGTACAACTTGGGAACGAGGTGAAAAAAGCTATCGCAGTGTAGGGGCGAACCTTGTGTTCGCCCCTACGCGATGAGGGCGAATACAAGATTCGCCCCTACGGGAAAAACATCCCTTTAACAACAAATTGGTCTTTATCCCCTCCCCCTTGATGGGGGTTAGGGTGGGGGTGGCGTCTTTGGCTGATGCTGCCACCACCTACTCAAGCCGCCTGCCTCACCGCCAGCCCACATAAACTGCTAAAATCAGATTTTTTGTCATTCTGAGCGGAGCGAAGAATCTCAAGGTCTTGGGAAAGGCGAGATTCTTCACTCCACTGCGTTCCGTTCAGAATGACATATTGGGGGCGCTTTGTTCAGAATGACAAAGATTGCTGAAGTCCACACCCGCTGTCCGCCCCAACAAAAAAAATGGTATTCCGCTCGTTCCCAAGCAGGTCTTGGCGACGTTCCTTCTCCCGCCAAGATAAGCGTGGCAATCATGGTCTTTCCCAAGTACAATTTGAGAACAAATTAAAATAAACAGGGAAAATGCCCTCGGAAGGAGAGACCGATGCCACCGGAGCGCCGATATAAAAAATTCGCTTTCATCCTGATTCTGGGCCTGTTGCTGCTGCTGCCGGCCGGGGGATATGCGGCCGGGAGAGAGGCCGCGCCCGCGCCGCCGGTACCCGCGGTCCAACTTGCCCCTACCCTAAAGCCGGTGGGCGAAAAGGTGGCGGTGGATGGGCAAGGCCGAGCCATCTACCAGGTGCGGGCCAACGGCATCAAGATGGGCTACAAGCTGGCGGGCGCGGGGGAACCCCTGGTGCTGATCCCGGGCCTGGGTGGTACCATGGAGGGTTGGCCCTCTGAACTCCTTGAGGCCTTGTCCCGGAAATACCAACTGATTCTCCTAGATAACCGGGGTATGGGCTACTCCACCGCTAATGGGAGGCCCTTCACTTATGGCCTCTTCGCCAAGGATGTTATCAGCCTGCTGGACGCCCTGGGCGTCAAAAAGACTAACGTGCTGGGTTTTTCCATGGGCAGCGCCATCACCCAAAAGTTGCTGCTGGATTATCCCCAACGCTTTCAGAAGGCGGTGATCTACGCCACCACCACTGACGGCAGTAAAGTGGCGGCCCTATTAAAGGGGAAGAAAATAGAAAATCCCATTATCCGGCGTCAGCTTGAGGCTACGGCCCAGTGGAGAACCCCTCTGCATAAGTTGCCCCTGATCACCCAGCAGGTGCTGCTGGTGGTGGGCACCGCCGATGAGGTGGTGGGCCCGGAAGGCTCGAAGACCCTGGCGGCTAGGATTCCGGGGGCCTGGCTGGCCCAATTCAAAAACGGCGGCCACGCGCTGATGCGGGAAGCCCCCAGGGAATTCACCCGGATCGTCTTAACGTTTCTGGAGATTAACGAAACCGTGACCAGGGCCCGCTAACTGCTGCGGGCGCCCTGGATATGGTTTTTTAAAGGTACGTTTTATGCGACTGCAAGCCTTACGCGCTAAGGGTTCCTTAACTCCCACCCGCCTCTATCTGCTGCGGCATGGGCAGGTGGCGGACGGGCATACCCATCTTTATCATGGGAATAATGATATCGAGTTGAGTCCCCAGGGTATCAAGCAACTGGAGCAGGCCGGGGCCCAGCTTCAAGACGTGGAGCTGGCCGGGGTCTATGCCTCGGATTTGAGCCGGGCCGTACAGGGAGCGGAGATCATCTGCCGGGGGCGCGAGATAAAACCCCGGACTTTGCCCGAGTTCCGGGAGATCCATTTCGGGGTCTGGGAGGGCTTAAGTTTTCAGGAGATTGCCGAGCAATACCCGGACCACCTCCAGGCCCGTTTCCAGGACCTGGCCAACTTTCGCATTCCCGAAGGCGAAAGCCTGATGGACCTCAAGGCCCGGGCCCTGCCGGCGCTACAAGGTTTGATCGAGGCGCATTATGAGCAAGCCTTTCTCCTGGTGGCCCACGCGGGCCTCAACCGGGTGATCCTCTCCGAGGCCCTGGGGCTCTCCCTGCAAAACCTCTTCCGCCTGGACCAGAACTACGGCTGCCTGAATATCATCGACTATTTCCCGGACATGGCGGTGGTGCGGATGGTGAATGGCGGGGTGAACGGCAGTAAATAAAAGACTTCACCACGAAGGACACAGTGGCAAGGAGAAAAGCGGGTTGCTAATTTAATTAAATAATTATATCTATGGAAATTCACCACTACGAAAACACAAAGCCCATAACTGAAAGGTTATGGATTTTTTTTAGAGATATTTCCTTTGATTTTTAAGTCTTTTAATCTTATAATTTTTCGGTTTATTTGAGTTTATTGAAAGGGTATTTTTTAAACCATTCATGATACTTACCTTTAGATAACTATAGGTATTAAATGGATATTCTGTTGTCAATTATCAGTGTTCTAGTGGGTATCCTCGGCATCATCCTTGGAATTTATAGTATAAAACATGCAAAAAGGGTTAGTCTTGAGAAGAAAACAATAGAGAATATTGTACAGAATGGATTAGGTGGTTTAGCAGGGAATATTTTAAAAATAAAACAAAGCACAAATACAGCGTATATTCAATTAGGCAGGATACAAGAGTTAGTTTTAAAACTATCGCATTCTAAAGAAATAAATAGAATTCTAAAAGAGATACAAATTGGACATGGTGCTGCATCAGCATCGAATAGTATGCTCATGAATTTACTTAATGAAGTTCTTAATACTCAGTATGGTTTATTCAATAAGAAAGAAATCTATCATCCTGAAGAAAGGGAGTTGAAGCAAGGATAGATTATACATTGACAATTTAATAAATGGCATTAGAATCAGAAACATTTTTCAAATTTATTAGAAAATAAGATTTTACAGATCAAACTGAATGTTTCAATAGTATGCTCCAGAATTATTCATTCTTGTGATTTTATCGGTACCCTCCTTGTCTCTGCTGTTAGATTTAGTATTTTCCATCCTGATAAATGTTCTGTTGCATATAATCGGACCAGGCCGCCGGGTCTTTGGCGCTTTTTAGATAGACGGCCAAATGCTCCGCGTCCGGGCCGTAGTAACCGGGGAATTCCGTGGGCCGGGCCCCTTGGGGCTGGTGCACCAGCGCGCTGAGGTGGATGGCGGGGATGAGGCTCCACTCGGGTTGATCGGTGAGGGGGCCGGGCACCCTTTCCTCCACGGTGGCAATAACCGTCCGGGAGGCCCGGATGGCCAGGGCCCAATCAGAGACCCGGGGTATGAGGATATTCCCCGCTTCATCCCCCCGGCTGCCGTGGATCAGGGTGACGTCCGGGGTGAGCGCCTCGACCAGCACCAGGGCTTCGCCGCTGAAGGGATCGGCAATGACCTTAAACCGGGGATTGACCTCCAGATAGGCCGACCCCAAAATCCCGCGGACCGGCAGAAAAGAAAGGCCCATGCCCCCCGCCTGGAGGGCTCTGAGCAGCGCGCCTCAGGGGTATTCGCAGAGCGTCAGCCGCCCCTGCTCCGCGGCCCGGCGGAAGTTGGGGGCCAGGCCGTATTCCTCCAGGGAAACTTGCGCGAAATGCAGCCGGGAAACTGCACCGGCGCCGATAAGCAAATCCACGTTCAAGCCGCCGGTGGGCACGGTGACCACCCCCAGGTCCCGGCGGCCTTGGCGGAGGAGCTCCCGGATCAGGGCCATGGGGGCCTGGCGGGTATGGCCGCCCAAGGCCACCAAGTCGCCGTCTTTCACCAAAGCTGCGGCCCCGGCCAGGTCAGTCCACACAGGGGACCTCCCTGTCTCCAGGAAAGACGTTTTCCCCCAAGCGCTGCAACAAGTCCAGGAGCAAGCGGGCCGTGGCCCCCCAAATCACCGTGCGGCGATGCTTCCAGTAACAGACCGGGATGGTGGTGGTGTTATTATAGGTGTAATCCCCCGTGCTCCAGCGCCGGGGCTTGCAAAAACCCTCCAGGGGCAAAAGCAGGAGCCTCTTGACCTCCCGGGAGTTGAGGTGAAACTCATAGGGGTAGGGAATGAGGCCCACGAAGGCGCTGATCCAGTAGCCGGTGACCGTGGCCAGTGGCTTCAATGAACCCAGAACCTCTACGTTCCCGGGGGTTAGACCGATTTCTTCTTCGGTTTCCCTAAGCGCGGTGGCCAGTAGGTGGGGGTCTTTGGAGGACCTCACCCCCCCGGGAAAAGAGATCTGGCCCCGGTGGTCCCGGACCGTCAGGGTGCGCTTGGTGAACAGCAGATGGGGGGTGGTATCGACGAAGAAGACGGGGGCCAGAACCCCGGCCGGCTGTAACCCCGGCGGCGGCTCAGGAGGAGGCGGGTCCAAGGAGAGCCGGGACTTGAGGAAGTCCGGGCTGAAAGGGGTCATGTCTTTTTGTAGCATGGAAACAGGACCTTGACAAGGCGGGGCGGAACACCTGGAAGAAGAATTGACAAGAGTAAGTGTCAGCCTTATGTTGAAGGAAACCAAGAAACGGGGGCGTGCGCCGCGAAGGGCCTGACCCCGGTCAGGAGAGAGAAATGACCAAAGTGCACGAGTATCTGCTGAACGCCTTGAAAGACGCGGTGCAGATGGAGGTTAACGGACGCCAGTTTTACCTGGAGGCCGCCAAAAAAGTGAAGAGCGAAGGGGTCCGGGAGATTTTGGAATATTTGGCGGAAGCTGAAGTTTACCACATCAAGAAGTTCCAGGAAATCTATGAGAGTCTGGGAAAAGACCCGGGCTGGACCGAGTCCCTGGCCGCGTTCACTCCTCCCAAACACGAGCCCTACGTCTGCGTCATGGCCATGACCAGGGACACCCAGGGGACCGGCGGCAAAGACGACCTGGAAGCCCTGCGTACCGGCATCAAGATGGAGGAGTGCTCCATCGACTACTACACCAAGCTGGCCAAGGAGATAGCCAACCCCCTGGCCCGGCGCTTTCTGATGAGCGTCGCCCATGAAGAACGGGGCCACCTGCTGGCCCTCCTGGATATGCATAACTACCTCGCC
>JAQTXE010000178.1 GCA_028688935.1 Syntrophales bacterium | reverse complement strand
TACGGAAATAATGGCCGAGGCCTTGATAGACGGATTGATGGACGCCGGGGTGGAGGCCCAGCTCCACCACTTAAGGAGCACCCATATCAGCGACATCGTCACCGAGGTGCTGGACGCCGGGCTCCTGCTCATCGGCTCCCCCACCCTCAACAACAACCTCTTCCCCACGGTGAGCCAGTTCCTCACTTATCTCAAGGGACTGCGGCCCCGGAACAAGGCGGCCCTGGCCTTCGGCTCCTTCGGTTGGAGCGGTGAGGCCGTGAAGCTCATCAACCAGGAACTGGAAGCCATGAAACTGAAAGTGGTCCACGAAGGCCTCAAAATCAAATACATCCCCGACCCCGAGGAGCTGGGCGCAGCCCGGAAACTGGCGGAGCAGCTGGCCAGGGAAAACCTGGTTACTAAAGCCTGACCCCGAAACTGCTTGACATTTATTATCCAAAAAAATATAAATGATACGTCAGGCAATCCGGAACCCGGTGCGAATCCGGGGCGGTCCCGCCGCTGTAATCGGGGACGGAAAGAGGGTAAAGGCTAAAAGCCGGCCACTGCCGTTTACACAAAAACGGTGGGAAGGCTGACTCTCTCCGGTTGATCCGAGAGCCAGAAGACCTGCCTGGTGAAAATTAGGCTACTCCTGATGGTAAAGGGAGTTCCATCGAACCGATGGGACTGCCTTTTTTTATTTCTCACGCAAAGGCGCCATGGCGCAAAGAAAGACGCAAGATTCAGTATTTATAAAAAATAATAATAATGGCGTCTTTGCGACTTTGCGTCTTGGCGTGAGATTAATCGTCTTGGCGTGAAAACCAGCTTATCCCCCGGCGGCCGTTGATGCTGCATCCGGCAGGCCGGTAAACCACGGAGTAAGGAGGACAATATATGGCCAAAGACAAGAGTACCAAGAGAAACATCAGCATCCGTTATACCTGCGCGCCCAACGGCGACCAGGTGGGTCTGTCCCACTACCTGATGGCGGACGCCAAAAAGAAGTAGGACATGGCCCAGGCAATTTCACCTTTATGGGGTCCGTCCCAGGCCGCGGTCAACGCCGGGGCCGGGCCCCATTTCGACGTCCTCGAGGTGGGCCACCCGGATTACGTGGCCTTGATTAACGCCGACACCGCTTTTTGGGTGCTCTCCCCCCGGGCCGAGGCCCTGGATTATCTGTTGGGCGGGGAGCTGCCTAAATCATATCTGGAAAAAGAGGCCAGGCTGGCCGCAGACCTGGAGACCGTGCGCTTCAAGCTGCTGCCTTCCGCGGTCTATTTCAACCCCACGGAGCGCTGCAACCTGGACTGCGGCTACTGTTACCTACCCCGGGAAGCCCGGCGAGGCGGCAGCGACATGGACCCGGCCCGGCTCCTGGAAGCT
Organism: Syntrophales bacterium; assembly: GCA_028688935.1. Classification (GTDB taxonomy): domain Bacteria; phylum Desulfobacterota; class Desulfobaccia; order Desulfobaccales; family 0-14-0-80-60-11; genus SURF-52. Next base: position 7,373 of record JAQTXE010000178.1, on the reverse strand, counting down.
CTGGCCAAACTGAAAGAATTTTTCGTCAACACCTTACCGGAGGGGGCCCGGCCCCAACTGGTCTTCCACGGCAGCGAACCCCTGCTGGCCAAAGACGCGGTATTTGAGGGTATTGCCAAATACGGCGATTACTTCCGCTTCGGAGTACAGACCAACGCGGTGCTCCTGGATCAGGAGGCGATGGACTTCCTCAAGGACCACGGCGCGGGCATCGGCATCTCCCTGGACGGCCCGTCGCCGGAGGTGGCGGACCGCACCCGGCATACCTGGGCCGGCAGTGGGGTTTTTGCCCAGACCATCAAGGTCTTAGAGGAACTCATCGGCTACCCCGGCTTGAACGTCATCACCACCGTTACCAGGGAAAACGTCCGCTCGCTGCCGGAGTTGGTGGAGTTCTTCCACGCTAAGGGGCTGACCAACGTCCTGCTCAACCCGGTGCGCGGCACCCAGAAGGGGGGCCGGGACCTGATGCCCGACCAAACGGAGCTGGCCCATTACTTCTTTGCCGCCCTGGATCGCGCCTTTGAATTATATGAAAAAACCGGGCGCAAACTGGTGGTGGGTAATTTCGCCAACCTGCTCCTAGGGCTGGTGGCCCCAGGCGCGCGGCGGCTGATGTGCGACATCTCCCCTTGCGGCGGCGGCCGCTGCTTCTTCGCGGTGGGCGCCGGCGGCGAGGTGGCGCCCTGCAGCGAATTCCTGGGACTGCCGGAATTCCACGGGGGCAACTTGTTCGAGAGTTCTGTTAAAGACCTGATGGCCACCCTCGCCTTTGTCCAGGTGACCACCCGGGTGGTAGAGCAACTGGAGCCCTGCAAACACTGTGCAGTCCGCCACTTCTGCGGCGCGCCCTGCCCCGCGGAAGTATACGCCACCAACGGCAGCCTGAACGCGCCCGCGCCCCTCTGCGACTTCTACGCGGCCCAGACCCGCTATGCCTTCAAGGTCATCGCCGACGGCCGCCTGGACGCCCTCCTCTGGGATAACTGGCGGGAAGGCCTGGAAGAGATCGTGGTGATGTAGATGCGAAAGATATGGAGGCGGGGGCTAAGGGCCCTTAACCCCTCCCCCACCCGCATATTAAAGCAGTAAAGGCGGGCTATTAGCCCGCCTTTACTATTCTAAAAACCGTAAGGGGTTGGGGGAGGGTCCCCCGCCCTCAGATTCTCACTTATACCTAATCCAACTCGTAATCGTCCCGCCAGTCTTTGTCTTCCCGCCAGGCGGGCTGCGATTTTTTCTCGAAGAGATAGTCGCCCATCACCAGGTAATCCATCTCGGTGCGCATGAAGCAGCGGTAGGCGTCCTCCGGGGTGCAGACAATGGGCTCTCCCCGGACGTTGAAGCTGGTGTTGACGATCACCCCGTAGCCGGTCTGCTTTTTAAACTCCTCAATCAACTGCCAATACCGGGGATTCGTCTCTTTATGCACGCTTTGGATGCGGGCGGAGTAATCCACGTGAGTGATGGCCGGAATATCGGACCGGAGAAAGTAGAGGCGGTCAAAAAGGGGCAGGTCGTCATATCCCGGGGGCAGGGGATTCTGCCTTTTGGCCTGGACCGGGGCCACCAGCAGCATGTAAGGGGATTCTCTATCAAGCTCAAAATATTCCCCCATGTCTTCTATGAGCACCGAGGGGGCAAAGGGGCGGAAACCTTCCCGGTATTTGATTTTTAAATTTAACTTTTTTTGCATCTCCGCCTGGCGGGCGTCTCCCAGGATACTGCGGTTGCCCAGGGCCCGGGGCCCGTACTCCATGCGGCCCTGAAACCACCCCACCACTTGCTCGTGGGCCAGGAGGGCCGCCACTTCTTTAATCAGCTCCCCATAATCCGGGTAATAGCGGTGGGGGGCCTGATAACGCCGGGCCACCCGCAGGATCTCCCCGGCCCTGAATTCCGGCCCCAGATAGGCGCCTTGCATCTGGTCGTGTCCCGGATTGCTCACCAGGCGCTCCTGGTTCTGCCAGATGTGCCGGGCGGCCAGGGCCGCGCCCAAGGCGCCGCCGGCGTCGCCCGCGGCCGGCTGGATCCAGATATCTTTGAAGGTTCCCCGGCGCAGGAGCTTGCCGTTGGCCACGCAGTTCAAGGCGACGCCGCCGGCCATTACCAGGTAATCGGCGCCGGTGAGCTTTTTGGCGGTATCGGCCAGGCGCAGCACGATTTCCTCGGTTACCTGCTGGATGGCCAGGGCCATATCCATATATTCCTGGGTAATCAAAGTCTCTTTCCGCCGGGGGGGGACGCCGAACAACTCGGTCCACCGGTCCTCACAGCACATGGTGAGACCGGTGGCGTAGTTGAAATAGTCCATGTTCAGGAGGATGGAGCCGTCTTCCCGAAGGTCCACCAAGTCATCGAGGATGATCTGCCGCCATTTTTTCACCCGCGCCGCTTCCGGATTGCCGTAGGGGGCCAGGCCCATGAGCTTGTATTCACCGCTATTGACCTTGAAGCCGGTGTAATAGGTGAAGGCGGAATAAAGCAGGCCCAGGGAATGGGGAAAGTGCAGTTCCCTAAGGATACTGAGTTCTTTGCCCCGGCCGAAACCGATGGTGGAGGTGGCCCATTCCCCCACGCCGTCCACGGTAAGGATGGCCGCTTCCTGAAAGGGGGAAGGGTAAAAGGCGCTGGCCGCATGGGACAGGTGGTGCTCGGGGAAGAGCAGCGGCGGGTCCCCCGGTCCCAACTTGGCCAGTTCATCCTTGAGGAGTTTGCGCATCAGCAGCTTTTCCTTGATCCACACCGGAATGGCCATCAAGAAGCTGCGCAAACCCCGGGGCGCGAAACCGTGGTAGGTCTCCAGCAGGCGCTCGAACTTGAGGATGGGCTTGTCGTAGAAGGCCACGGCGCTCAAGTCCTCTATCCTTAAGCCCGACTCCTCCATGACATAAGCCACGGCGTGGGCCGGAAAGCTGGGATCGTGTTTTTTCCGGGTGAAGCGTTCCTCCTGGGCTGCGGCAATGATTTTGCCGTCCGCCAGGAGGACCGCGGCGCTGTCGTGATAAAACGCGGAAATACCTAAGATGGCGTCAGGCAACTCGGTCCATCCTAAAAGAGGGTATAGATGAAGGGAGCAATAGCCGAGCCGCTGGCGAAGATAATCAACGAACCGAACAGCAGCAGGGTGAGAATGATGGGCAACAGCCAGTATTTTTTCCTGACCTTCAAAAATCCCCACAAGTCACGCATAATACCCATGCTTAATTCCTCAAGCAGCTAAATATGTTTATGATAATCCTAATAAGGATTTTGCAAGTCCTCGGGGCTAATCACCCCTTCCCGGGACACGAACACCGAGCTTTGATCCTTCTTCCACTGCCGCAACTGCAGGGAATCTTTTCCGAGCCCACGCCGGATCAGGCCGATGGGAGTAACCACCACAAAAAAGATAATGCTCAGGACCACCTTGGAAACCACATTGCCCATGACATGGGAGAGCCCGAACCAGAGCACGGCCAAAGGCCTGAAGGCCTGGGGTACAATCATGGTCACCAGCAAGACGATGATGGCCAGAGGCAGAAAGCGGGGATGATGACCCCAATAAGCGATGAGCAGGCAGATGAGGACCATGGCCATGCCGGTGTCCCGGGCCTGTTCCCGGGTAGAACTCAGCAGCCAGCCCCGGATGCCCTTCCCTTTCGTCTTTCCCTTCTCCATGGTGCCTCACGCCGCGCTATTTTGCTCACCAAAAACCACTCGTTAGACTATCATTTTTTGGGAATTTGGGGCAAGTCCTCCAGGGCTTTTTTAAGCATTTCCTCCGGATAGTCAAAGTCTTCCAGTTCATTTTCCAGGTAGGCGTCATAGGCCGCCAGATCGAAGTGGCCGTGGCCGGAGAAATTAAAGGCGATCACCTCGGCCTCCCCCGTCTCCCGGCAGCGTACGGCTTCATCCACCGCGGCCTTCACCGCGTGGGCCGTTTCCGGCGCAGGGATGATGCCCTCAGTTTGGGCGAAGAGGCGGGCCGCATCGAAGACCGGGTTCTGATGATAGGCCCGGGCCTCGATTACCCCTTCATGGACCAGCAGGCACAAAAGCGGCGCATCGCCATGGTAACGCAGGCCCCCGGCGTGGATGCCGGGGGGCACAAAGGAGTGCCCCAGGGTGTGCATCATGATCATGGGGGTCAGGCCCACGGTATCCCCGAAGTCATAGGCATAGGCCCCTTTGGTGAGCGTGGGGCAGGCGGTGGGCTCCACCGCGATGATCTTCAGGTCCCGGCCTTTGAGTTTTTCCGGGACAAAAGGAAAACAAAAACCTGCAAAATTGCTGCCGCCCCCCACACAGCCGATGAGGACGTCCGGCTTTTCCCCGGCCAGGTCCAATTGTTTTTTGGTCTCCAGGCCGACGATGGTCTGGTGCAGCATCACGTGATTAAGGACGCTGCCCAGGGAGTAGTTGGTTTCCGGGTGGGTGGCCGCGTCTTCCACCGCCTCGGAGATGGCCATTCCCAGGCTGCCGGAGGTGTCCGGGTCTCTAGCCAGAATCTGGCGGCCGGCCTCGGTGCGGTCGGTGGGGGAAGGATAGACGTCCGCCCCCCAGATGTGCATCAGGGAGCGGCGATAGGGCTTCTGAAAGTAGCTCACCTTTACCATGTAAACGGTGCATTCCAGGCCGAAGAAGTTGCAGGCCAGAGCCAGGGCGCACCCCCATTGTCCGGCCCCGGTCTCGGTGGCCAGGCGCTTGATCCCCGCCACCTTGTTGTAATAGGCCTGGGCCACCGCGGTGTTGGGCTTGTGGCTGCCCGCGGGACTGACGGACTCGTTTTTATAGTAGATCCGGGCCGGGGTCTTGAGGGCCGCTTCCAGGCGCCGGGCCCGGTGCAGGGGGGAAGGCCGCCACAGTTGGTAGATCCGCCGCACCTCATCCGGGATGGGGATATAGCGCTCCTGGCTCACCTCCTGCTGGATCAGTTCCATAGGGAAAATGGGGGCCAGGTCTTGGGGAACCACCGGCTCACCCGTGGCCGGATGGAGGTAGGGCGGCAGGGGCCGGGGCAGGTCCGGCTGGATGTTGTACCACTCCTGGGGCATTTCGGCTTCGCTCAAGATAATCCTGTAATTATCCATCAAGTTCCACTCCCGTTAGGCAATGAGAAGTCATATATCGGGGGGGGCCGGGCCTGTCAAGGAAAAATCCCATATAACAAATTATTTAATTATTAATTAAATATTTATAAAATTATTTATCCTATTTTCCCCCGGATTTTTAAGTTCCCCCTCCTCCTTGCCGATGAAAAGATTGACCTCTCCTTTTCTTAAGGTGATAGGTCTGGCTTGAGCCCGGGCAGAGCGCCGGCCTGATTACCCGGGGCTGAGCTCTGCCATGCGTGTTATTAATAAAAATAACAGGATGTTATAGCATTTTTAAGAGGTAGCCGACCGGTGATGGACCCCTGGGGCTACCCGAGCCAGGCGCCATGAACCGTCCGAAAGCGAAAAAAGATACCGATTCTCCGGAGACCAGGCGCAAAATCGCGCCTGAAAATGTTTCCGCGGGTATACGTCCGGACGAACTCGGCCAGATTTTAAATCTTAAGAGGAATCTGGACTATAGTGACGTGTTATCCAAATATGCCGGCCGTTATTTGCAAATCGGTTGGGATCTGGTGGCGGTGAATCCCAAAGGCGCGGTGGATCTGGATCTGGATTTCCGCCAGCCCCAGGGCCTCTGGACCCAAAGGCTCTCCGATTTAGGTATGGAAGGGGTACTGGTCAATCTGGGGGTGCGCACCGGCGCCCCCTCCAACCTTCTGGTATTGGAAGTCCGGACCGACGAAGGGGAACTGCCCTTCGGGGGCGGGGATGATTGGCGCTCCGGATGCGTGGCCGAAGTGGGCGGAGGTTGGGAGCAGCATTATTACGTCCTACCCCAGGGCTGGGCCGCGCCGGCCTCTTGTTTTCTCGATACCCACCGGCTCATGGTCTTCGGCACCGGGGGCCTGGTCCTGGCGCCGCCGTCTTTGGAGCCCAGGGTCCAGGAGAATTTGCGCTGGCTCCGCCCCCCCTGGGAAAGCCCCCCTTGCCGCCCCAGCCCCCGGCTCTGGCAGTTTCTGGAGGAGCAGATCCCCAACTTTGTCGCGCCGTCCAGACCGGAGAACCCGACCCCTCCGGCTTGGGAAGAAATATACGAGACCATCTCCGCCTATCCCGTTCTCCTCCAGACCCTTATGGCTCCTGCCGCCGATGCCACGGAATATTATCTACAAGTGCTGCACACCGCCTTACAGGCCGGCCTGACTGATCCCCACATCCTCTTGGGACTCCTGTGGCACGCTCCCTTGGGCGACGCCCGTAACCGTCCCCGGGGTCTCCAGGAACTGGAGAACCTGATTGCCGGCACCCAAAAAGATCAAACCCAGGTCACCCTGGAGCGGGTGACTAATCTGCTCCAGGAACTGCCGAGCGCGTTTGCGGCCCTGGGAGCCGGAGGCCAGACCCCCGCGGCGGCCCCGCCGGTACCTCCGTCAAACCCCAGGCAGGCGCCGCCCGCGCCGGTCTCTTTTACCTACACCCCTCCCCAGCCCCCGACTGAAACCTGGCAAGGCCCCCCGGGGAAATTTACCTTACCCGTCCAGGAGCCGACCCCCTCCGTCCCCGAGGTCTATGAGCATCCTACCATGCGGGTGCTCTGGAGGCCTCGGGAAAGTATCTCGGTGGAGCGGGACCGCTATGAAGCCATGCTCTACGAATTGGGGAAGTTAGGGGCCTGGTACGAAATACAAAAAGATTGCTCCCGGGAAAATAAAGTCCTCAGGGATAAAATCGGCACCCAACAGCAGAAAGAAATTTCCCGTTTGCGCCGCCTGTGCACGCAGAACCAAAATCAGAAAAAAGATAAAGGCTGGTGGAGATAATCATGGATGAATTGTACCCTTCCAGCGCCAACCCGGCTGCCGCAACGGGCCGGGCCGATCCCCCTGACTTTGAGGTCCTCACTTCTCCGGGAGGAGGCCCTCCTTTCCATCTGCCGGTGAACGTCAAAAGCCTGTCTGCCGCCGGCGTCATTCTGGAGGTGCATTACCCTCCCGATGGTCTAGATCTCCGGGAACTTCAGGGGCGCGGGGGGATCATTAACCTGCCGGCGAACGCCAAAGGCAAGGCGATGACCATCCAGGGCAAGGTCCAATGGACCCGGCCCAAGGCCGGCGACAACCCTAAATTTCTGCTGGGCTTGGAACTGGATGATCCCTCCCTGGAAGTGCGGCAGGCCCTGGAAGAGCATCTGCACATCGCCACCAAGGATATCAAAGAACTATGGGATCATTGGGACCGGCTCCAAGAAAACCCCCGGCCCAAAGCCTCATCCTCCCAGGCCATCTATGTGGTGAGTCTGGCAGTAGTTATCGGGGGGGTGACGATGCAGATATT
>JAQTXE010000177.1 GCA_028688935.1 Syntrophales bacterium | reverse complement strand
TTTGGGGCCCGCGGCCACGTCTTCCCCCCCCATCCAGACCGCAAAGACCGGCCGGGCTTGGCCTCGGGTGGCGGCGGCCACGGCCCGGGCCACCCCGGTGGCGTCGGTGAGAGCCTGGGGCGAGAGAATAATCACCAATCCCGAGAGTTCCGGGGCCTCCAGGCCGATCTGCACCGCCCGGGCATACCTCTCGGGAGTGGCGTCTCCCAGGAGGTTGATGGGGTTTCCCGGCGTCCGGTAAGGTGGAAGAATCTCCTGCAATTTCTGGAGGGTTCCCGGGCTTAAAGTGGCGGGTTCCACCTGCCAACGGCTGAGGGCGTCCAGCGCCATCACTCCCGGACCGCCGGCATTGGTGATAATCCCCAGGTTAGGACCCAGGGGCCGCTGGACTTTCTCCAGGGCTTCCGCACAATCAAAGAGTTGGGCGAAGGTATCCACCCGGATGATCCCGGCCCGCCGGAAAGCCGCGGTGTAGGCCGTATCTTTGCCGTGCCAGACGCCGCCGGAGACGGTGACGCCCCTGGCCCCGGCGAAGGTCCGGCCCGCCTTGATGACGATGATGGGCTTCACCCGGGAGACGGAGCGGGCCGCGCTCATAAACTTCCGGTGCCGGGTGAGGTGGTCCATATAGAGAATAATGCTGCGGACCTTATCTTGGTTGCCGAGGTAATCGATGAGATCGGCAAAATCCAGGTCTGCCTTGGAGCCGAGACTGATAAAGTGGCTGAAGCCGATATTTTTCAGGGCGGCCCAACCGATGATGGAACTGCAAACCGAGCCGCTCTGGGAGATGAAAGCCAGGCTGCCGGGCCGGGCGAAATGGGGGGCAAAACTGGCATGGAGGCGGCAGGGTGGACAGACCACCCCCCAGCAATTCGGCCCCAGATAGCGAATCCCCCATTTCCGGGCCTCCGCCTGGATGGCGGCTTCGATCTTTTCTCCCTCGGGTCCGGTTTCCCGGCCCCCCGCGGAAATGATGATCGCGGTCTTGACGCCGGCTTGCCCGCACTCCTCCATAACCCGGGGGATATCCTTAATGGGGATGGCGATCACGGCCAGGTCGATGGGAGAGCGGACCTCACTCACGGATGGGAAGGCCGTCAGGCCCAGTACGGCAGAATACCGGGGGTTTATCGGATAAATGGCCCCGGGAAATTCCGCTTTCTGGAGATTCTGCACCAAAGACCGGCCGATGCTCCGGTCTTTCTCGCTGGCCCCGATAATGGCCACGCTCTCGGGATCGAAGAGATAATCGAGATGGCTTTTTTCCATAGGTTTTATCCGCCTGGCGCCAGGGGCCGCGTATCTGGGGGGATGAGAAAACGGTATTGTTTTGGCAGCCAAGGCTCTCCAGCCTGGGCGAATTGCCATGCTAAAAAAGTAACACAGAATGAGACAAAAAGTATATTTTCTCAAGCACTTTTGGGTTCTAAGCTCTAAGTTGCCAAAAAGCGAACCTTCGGGAATTTCCTCAAGAAATTATGATATGTTTTTTATGAGAGTCTCTTACAGCAGTCCATTCTTTGGGCTCTCTGCGTCTCTGCGGTTACCAGGAGAGAAGGATTTCATCGCAGAGGCGCAGAGGTCGGCGAAAAAATTAGTTTATGCAAGTAAGTAAATTAACTTAATTAATTATTTTGAAGATTGCGGATATGCCCCCGGCCAACGCCAAAATCTCGGCCTCGCCGCTGACCAAAGGAATGGAAGTCGATTTGGTCATCGACAAGCTGGCCTTTGGCGGCAAAGCCTTGGGCCGGGTGGACGGCTTCGTGGTCTTCGTGGAACACGCTATCCCCGGCCAGAAAGTGCGGGTGAAGATCACCCGGAAAAAAGCGCAGTTCGCGGAAGCCCAGGTATTGCGGCTTCTGGAGCAGTCCCCGGCTTACACCCCGCCTTTCTGCCGCCATTTCGGGGTCTGCGGCGGCTGCCAGTGGCAGGATGTGGCTTACGGGGAGCAGCTCCATTGGAAGAGGCTCCAGGTCCAAGAATCCCTGCGCCGGCTGGAGGGGCTGGAGCCTGAAAAAATCCTGGCGCCGGTGGCCTCCCCCCAGCAAATTTATTACCGCAATAAAATGGAGTTTACTTTTGCCTCCCGGCCCTGGCTGCCGGCGGGACAGCGAGGGGGTGGAAAGTCCCCTAAGGGCTACTGCGTCCTGGGGTTGCACGTGGGCTCTTCCTTCGAGAACATCTTCGACCTGGAGGAGTGCTTCCTCCAATCCCCTTTAGCGCCTGCCATCGTCCGGGAGGTGCGCGCCTGGTGCCGCCGGAGCCGGCTGCCGGCTTACGACACCCGCAGCCATCGGGGTTTCTGGCGCTTTCTGGTGCTTCGGGAGGGCAAGGGCACCGGCCAGATGCTGGCCCATCTCCTTACCACCGATCAGGGGGAGGCCGGGGCGGTGGCGGCCCTGGCGGCCCATTTGCAGGCCCGCTTTCCGGAACTCACCACCATGGTGCATTCCTGCAGCCTCAAAAAAGCCCAGGTGGCCAGCGGCGAAGCCACCCGCGTCTTCTGGGGACCGGGATATATTGAAGAGCAACTGGGGGACCTGCGTCTGCGGATTTCCCCCCAGGCCTTTTTGCAAACAAATACCGCCGCGGCCGCGGAACTTTATGAGGCCATCAGCCGCCTGGGCGGGTTCACCGGTAAAGAAACCGCCTGGGACCTCTATTGCGGCGCGGGCAGCATCGCCCTGTCCTTGGCTGCGAGAGTGCGCCGGGTGGTGGGCTTTGAGATCGTCCCGGAGGCCGTCGACGCCGCCTATGTCAATAGCCGCCTCAACGGCCTGGACAATTGCCGGTTCCTGGCGGGAGACTTAAAAGAGATGATCCGGGAGGCTATAGGCTCTCCCCGCCACTACCCCCGCCCCCAGGTGTTGATCACCGACCCGCCCCGCTCCGGCATGCACCCCCAGGTGGTCCAGGCCATCCAAGAGCTGGCCCCCCGCCGGGTGTTCTATGTTTCCTGCAACCCCGCCACCCTGGCCCGAGACCTGGCCCTCCTACAAGATCAATATGAGATTTTGACGGTGCAACCCTTTGATTTTTTCCCCCACACGGCCCATATCGAATGCCTCGCCTGCCTGGAGAGGCGCCAGGCAACCTCGGGGTAATGGAGGGTGGCGAGGGAAAAAGGGCAAAGAAAAAGAGGTCAGGCTTGATGGCCTAACCCCTGATATTCCTTGATTTAAAAATGGGGTGAGCGACGGGACTTGAACCCGCGGCCACCAGGGCCACAACCTGGTGCTCTACCTGTCTGAGCTACGCCCACCACATTCTTATTCCTTACCATAATTGCTAAGTCCGGGCAAGAGATGCAAGAGGTTAGTGGAGGGGGGGCCGGGAGATATAATTGCCGGGCGAAACGCCCAAAAAGTTTGCGAAAAATTTCCTCCTAAACTCCATGTGGTGAACTTAAGCACTGACATGTGAGGCGAGGCCAATTTCTCTTGTTATTCTGAGGGAGCCGAAGGCGACCGGAGAATCTCCAAATACCAGATGCTTCGCTACGCTCAGCATGACAAGAAGAGGAAAAAATGTGGGGTGGGCACTGCCCACCAATTCCTGGGAATTGCTAAATTGAACTGTATTATTTGCAGACCTTATTCCCGGTAAGGCCATGCTTTAAGGTCCTCAAGCAGGAAGAGGAATTGTCCGACCCGCATCCGCCTTTACATCCGCCCTCTAAGGATATATATATCAGGTAGTTCAAGGAGGAAATATGCAGGAAGCCCGGTTTTATGAAAAGAAAGAAGACCTCAAGGTCCACTGCCACCTGTGCGCCCATGAATGCAAGATCGATCCCGGCAAGAGGGGCCTCTGCCACGTGCGGGAGAACCGGGAGGGTACTTTATATACGTTTTCCTATGGCCGGCTGGTGGCCCAGAACGTGGACCCCATCGAGAAAAAGCCCCTGTTTCACTTCTTGCCGGGCACCCGCTCCTTTTCAATCGCTACCGCGGGCTGCAACTTCATGTGCCTGCATTGCCAGAATTACGACATCTCCCAGTACCCCCGGCTGCATGGGGGACGGATGATCGGCGAAGAGCGCACCCCGGAAGAGGTGGTGGGGGACGCGCTGGCCACCCACTCGGCCAGCATTTCCTATACTTACACCGAGCCCACTATCTTCCTGGAATTCGCCCAGGACACCGCCCGTCTGGGCCGGAAACACGGCCTCAAGAACGTCTTTGTCTCCAACGGCTTCATGACGCCGGAATCGGCCGCGGCTTTGAGCGAAATAATCGACGGGGATAACGTAGACCTGAAAAGCATGAAAGACGATTTTTACCGCAAGGTCTGCAAGGCCCGGCTGCAACCGGTACTGGACACCATTCAGCGCCTGCATACGGGCGGGGTGTGGCTGGAGGTGACCACCTTGGTGATCCCCGGCCATAACGACTCGGACGCAGAGCTAACGGAGATTGCTCAATTTATTAAGGGGGTCAGCGAAGGCATTCCCTGGCACGTCACCGCCTTCCACCCCACTTTCAAGATGATGGACCGGCCCCGGACGCCCGCGGAGACCCTGAAGAAGGCCCGGGATATCGGGCTGGCCGCGGGTCTGCGCTATGTCTATACCGGCAACATCCCCGGCCTCCTGGAAGGCACGGAAAATACCTACTGCTACGCCTGTAAAGAGGTGCTCATCGAGCGCCTGGGCTACACCATCCAAAAATATTACCTCAAGGACGGCAAGTGCCCCAAGTGCCAGGCGGCCATTGACGGGGTGTGGAAGTAAAGGAAGGTTTTCAGTTTTCGGTTTTCGGAAAAATAAATTTTAGCATAATTAACTGCACTACCATTCGATGCCCCGGCGGGCCGGAATACCGGCTTCATAGTAATGTTTGAGGGGCCGCATTTCCGTCACCAGGTCGGCTAACTCGATCAATTCCGGGGGCGCCTGGCGGCCGGTGAGCACCACCTCCACCCAGCCGGGCCGCGTCTTTAGCATCTCCAGCACTTCTTCCAGGGGAATGAGTCCGTAAGCCAGGGCCACGTTGATTTCGTCCAGGATTACCAGATCGTGCTCCCCGGCCCGAACCGCTTCTTTAGCAAGGTCCAGGGCCTCCCGGGCCAAAGCCAGGTCCTCCGGGGCCGGTGACTTCAGATTCACCAGCACGGGGCGGCCAAAGGAGCGCAGGGTCATATCCGGGGCCAGGCGGGCCGCGGCCTGGGCCTCGCCGGTGTCCCGGCCCTTGAGGAACTGGAGCATCAGGACTTTAAGCCCCTGGCCCACGGCCCGCAAGGCCAGCCCCAAAGAGCAGGTGGTCTTGCCCTTGCCGTCGCCGGTGTAGACCTGGATCAATCCTCGGGATAGCGGTTTCTTAGTCATTACTTAAAACCCCAATGCCTCACACTCCCCGCAACAAATCCCGGGCGATGATTAACCTCATGATTTCGTTGGTGCCTTCGTAAATCTGCCCGGCCTTGGCGTCCCGGAAGAAGCGTTCCAGGGGGTAGTCTTTAAGGTAGCCGTAGCCGCCCAGGATTTGCAGGCCTTCCTGGGCCGCAGCCATGGCCGCGTCGGTGGCGAATTTCTTGGCCATGGCTGCGGCGGTGCCGAAGGGTTGGCCCTGGTCCTTGAGCCAGGCGGCTTTGAGGGTTAAGAGGGCCGCGGCCTCCAGGTCCGTGGCCAGGTCCGCCAGCTTAAATTGAATGGACTGCAACTGCGCCAGGGGTTGGCCGAACTGCTCCCGGCTCTTAGCATAGCTTAAAGCCTCCTGGAGCGCGGCCCTGCCTATCCCCACGGCCATGGCCGCGGCCCCCACCCGGGCGTGGTCCATGATGCCTAAGGCCAGCTTCAAGCCGTTATTTACTTCCCCCAGGACGGCATCAGGGGGCAGGGGGGCGTTATCAAAGTGCAGGGAAACGGAGGAGGCCCCCACCAGTCCCATTTTTTCTTCCACCGGACCCATCTTAATCCCGGGGGTGTTTTTCAAGTCCACCAGGAAGAGGCTGATACTCTTATGGGGCGGGCCGGTAGGGTCGCTACGTGCCGCCACCAGGGCAAAATCAGCCATGGGCCCGGAGGTGACAAAATTTTTCTCCCCGGCCAGGACCCAACCGTCGTTTTCCCGGGAGGCGGCGGTCTGGAGGCGGGCGGGGTCCGAGCCAGCCCGGGGCTCGGTCAGGGCGAAGCTGGTTAACACCTCCCCCTGGGCCGCCGGCGGCAGGTAGCGGCTTTTTTGGGCGCCGGTGCCGAATTGCGCCAGGCCCATGCCGACAATCGAGTGGTTGACGTGGAGCATGAGGGCCGACGATGGGCAGGCCTGGGCCAATTCCATCTGGGCCAAGGCGTAGGAGACATAGTCTCCGCCGCCGCCTCCATATGCGCGGGGCAGAGAGATCCCGAAAAAGCCCTCTTGGGCCCAACGCTCAAGTATCTCTTGGGGAAAGCGGCCTTCCCGGTTAAGCCGGGCGGCCTGGGCTTTCACTTCCTGGGCCGCTTGCCGGGCCCGGTTCTGCATCTCAGCTTGTGCCGGTGTGAGACTGAAATCCATCAGGACCTACTCCATGGTGAGGAAATTTCCAAGTTCGGACTGCTAGGTCCGGCGATTTTTCATGATGAACGAGTGAACCTTAGATTCATGAACTACGGCGATGAAAAAAATGATATCCTTATATTGAAAGTCTCCCATGGCTGCGAAGGGGCAAAAGCCGGTTAATCCGGCTTTTGCCGCTCCTATCCTAAGCATATTCTCCGGGACCGGTCAACGGGAAACCTCTGGACAAGGAGGCGTTTTTCGGATAAGGAAAACATGCTTAGGGGAGAGGATTATTAAACTTGTAAACAATGAAGATGATCCCTGCAACATTCCGTCTGGCCTTAATTCTGGGAGGGGCCAGAAGCGGTAAGAGTAGCTATGCCTTGGGCCTGGCGGAGAGTTTCCCTCTTCCCCGGCTCTTTGTGGCCACTTGCGAACCCCGGGATGAGGAGATGCGCTTCCGCATCGACAAACATCAGCAGGAACGGGGTCCGGAGTGGGAGACCCGGGAGGTCTGCCTGGATCTGGCGGACTTCCTGGGTAATCCGCCGGAGGGATATGGAGTGATCCTGGTGGATTGCCTTACCATGTGGCTGTCCAACCTGATGCTCAAAGAAGAGGCCGGACCGGCGGGAATCCCCGGGGAGTGCGCCCGGCTGACTGCGACCCTGGCCGGGGTCCGGACCCCCACCATCCTGGTCAGCAATGAAGTAGGCTTAGGTATCGTTCCGGACAACCCCCTGGCCCGGGAGTTTCGGGACCAGGCCGGGTGGCTCCACCAGAAAGTGGCCCAGGTGGCCGACTTGGTGGTCCTGGTAACGGCCGGGCTGCCCCTGGTGATTAAGGGTGTAAGCAGTGAGCAGTGAGCAGTGAGCAGATGCAGGTCCTGATTGCCTAGAACCTATGAACTTTGAGGTATGAATAGATGATGAAGCAATTGTCCCAAGTTATTTCTCAAATAAAGCCGGTGGAGCCGGAGTGGCAGGCCCGGGCCCAGGAACGCTTGGACTTTCTCACCAAGCCTCGAGGCAGCCTGGGGCGCTTGGAGGAGTTGGCGGCCCGTTACGTGGCCATCCGGGGGGAACTCTTTCCCCCTTTGCAAAAGAAGCAGGTGGTGGTCTTTGCCGCGGATCATGGGGTGGTGGCCGAAGGAGTGAGCGCCTATCCCCAGGACGTTACCCACCAGATGGTGCTTAACTTTCTGCGGGGCGGGGCGGGGATCAACGTCCTGGCCCGGTACGCGGGCGCGGCGGTGGAAGTGGTGGATATCGGTGTTAACCATGATTTCGGGGCGCAACCCGGGCTGATTTCCCGGAAAGTGGCCTATGGCTCCCGGAATATGGCCCAGGAACCGGCCCTGACCATGGACGAGGCCGTGCAGGCGGTGATGGTGGGGCTGGAGCGGGCCCAGGCGGCCGTCACCGCGGGCGCGGACGTTTTGGCCGCGGGAGACATGGGCATCGGTAACACCACCCCGGCCGCGGCCCTGGGCGTGGTCTTCACCGGCAAACCGTCCAGCACCATCACCGGCCGGGGCACCGGCATCGACGACAAAGCCTGGAGCCACAAGGTGGCCATCATTAACCGGGCCCTGGAGTTGAACCGGCCTGATGCCAATAATCCCCTGGAGGTCCTGGCCAAGGTGGGGGGCCTGGAAATCGCCGGGATTACCGGCTTTATCCTGGGGGCCGCGGCTAACCGGCGGCCTTTGCTGCTGGATGGCTTCATCGCCACGGCCGGGGCCCTGGTGGCCGCCCAGCTGGCGCCGGCGGTGACGGATTACCTCATTGCCGCGCACCGCTCGGTGGAGGCGGGGCACCAGATCATGTTGGATGCCCTGGGTCAAAAGCCTTTGCTCAATTTCCAGATGCGCCTGGGGGAAGGCACCGGCGCCGCCCTGGGAATGAGTTTGCTGGAGGCGGGTATCAGGATTTATCACGAGATGGCCACCTTCGCCGAAGCCGGAGTAGCTGAGAAGCAGCCGTGAGATGCACCTTCCCCCTGGCCCTGACCTTTCTCACCGTGCTCCCCTGGCGGGGGTTGGGCCAGGTGGGGCCTAAGGACCTGGCCCACTCCCTGTTCTGGTTTCCCTGGGTGGGGTTGATCCTGGGTCTGGGGTTCTGGGGGGCGTGGTCGGGCCTCCTGAGCCTCTTTCCCCCGGCTGCGGCCGCGGCGCTGCTGCTGGCCGTAACCGTCCTGGCCACCCGGGGCCTCCACCTGGACGGACTGGCGGACACGGTGGACGGCCTGGGGGGCGGCAGCACCCCGGAAAAACGGCTGGCCAT
>JAQTXE010000176.1 GCA_028688935.1 Syntrophales bacterium | reverse complement strand
GCATTTTCTTTAAGGAGGCGGCCTGGGCCTTGCCCCGACCCTCCGCCACCGCCTCGGCCAGGTTGGCGAACAACACCGTGAACCAGAGCCACAGCGTGACCTGGCCGGTGAACCATAACGGCTCCGCTCCAGGGGAGGGGATAATGAGGTCGCGCAGCCAGAACAGCGTGGTCAGAACCGCGCCCACTTCCACCACGAACATCACCGGGTTTTTCATGACCCTTTGGGGCGCGAGCTTCTTCACGCTGTCCCACACCGCCTGGCGCAGGATGGCCTTATTAAACAGGGAAATTTCCGGGCGCGGATGGATGGACATAACCGGCCTCTCTCCTAAAATAACCGGCCCTGGCGGGCCAGAAACTCTTCCAGCACCGGCGCCAGGGAGAGCACGGGAAAGAAGGTCAACGCCCCCACTATGAGGACCACCCCCACCAGCAACGCCATAAAAAGCAGGCCATTGGTGGGGAAGGTTCCCAGACTGGGCGGCACCGTCTTCTTGGCGGCCATGGAGCCGGCGATGGCCAGCACGGGGATCATCATCCAAAAGCGGCCCAAAAGCATGGCCACCCCTAAAGAGATGTTCCACCAGAGGGTGTTGGCCCCCAGGCCGGCAAAGGCCGAGCCGTTGTTGCCGGCGCCACTGGAGTAGGCATAAAGGATTTCGCTTAAGCCATGCGGCCCCCCGTTGTTAAGCGCTGCCAGGGCGTAAGGAGCCGCCGCGGCCCAGGCGGACAATCCCAGAATGGTCAAGGGAAAGATCAGGATATAGAGCATGGCCAGCTTAATTTCCCGGCTTTCGATCTTTTTCCCCAGGTATTCCGGGGTGCGGCCCACCATCAGCCCGGCGATGAACACGGCCAGGAGCACAAAAATTAGCATGCCATAGAGCCCCGCGCCCACGCCGCCAAAAATCACTTCCCCCAGTTGAATATTCAGCAAGGGCACCAATCCCCCCAGCGGCGTGAAGCTGTCGTGCATGGCATTGACCGCGCCGCAGGACGCACCCGTGGTGATAGTGGCAAAAAGGGAACTGACCGCCACCCCGAACCGCATTTCTTTACCTTCCAGATTGCCCAAAGTCTGGTTAAGGGGCAATCCCGCCAGCGCCATATTGCCCCGGGCTTCTGCCCAGTAGGTGATAGCCACCCCCACCAGGAACAGCAAGGCCATGGCCCCGAAGATCACCCAGCCCTGCCTCTGGTCCCGGGCCATGCGCCCGTAAGTGTAAGTCAGGGCCGCGGGGATGGCGAAGATCAGTACCATTTCAATCAAGTTGGTTAGAGGCGTGGGATTCTCAAATGGATGGGTGCTGTTGGCGTTGAAAAAGCCGCCGCCGTTAATGCCGAACAGCTTGATGGCCTCCTGGGAGGCCACCGGCCCCAGGGGGATGGTCTGTTTCATCCCTTCCACCGTGGTGATTTTCAGATAAGGCGCAAGGGTCTGAATTACTCCCTGGGACACCAGCACCAAGGCCGCCACCAGGCAGACCGGCAGGAACAGGTAAATGATGGCCCGGAGGACATCTGCCCAGAAGTTCCCCACCGTCTGATTGCCATTATCTGGAGGCAAAGAAATCCGCCTGCTCAGCCCCCGGGCCAAGGCCAGGGCCACGGCCAGGCCGGCCGCGGCGGAAACAAAGTTCTGCCAGGCCAGGGCCGCCATCTGGGAGAAGTAGCTCATGGTGGCTTCGCCACTATACGCCTGCCAGTTGGTGTTGGTGGTGAAGCTCACCGCGGTATTGAAGGCCAGGTCCGGAGGCACGGCCGCCAAGTTTTGCGGGTTAAACGGCAGGAAAAGCTGCAGTCTCAAGATAACGTAAGTCACCAGCACCCCTGCCAGGCTGAACAGGAGCAGGGCCAGGGCATATTCCTTCCATTCCTGCTCTTTTTCCGGATTTACGCCGCAAAGCCGGAAAGTCCAGCCTTCCAGGAGACCAAACCCCCGGGGCCAAGGCCGGTTTTGATCC
This sequence comes from Syntrophales bacterium, assembly GCA_028688935.1. Classification (GTDB taxonomy): domain Bacteria; phylum Desulfobacterota; class Desulfobaccia; order Desulfobaccales; family 0-14-0-80-60-11; genus SURF-52. The sequence goes on along the minus strand of JAQTXE010000176.1, from coordinate 6,849 downwards.
TCAAAAACCCGATAAAGATAGATTCCCAGGGGCTTGGTGATGGCCAGCACCACTAACCCATAAATGATAATTTGGAGCCACCCCGCCGTGTTCATGTTGACTCCCTAGAAACGCTCCGGCCACAGAAGGGCGTAAACCAAATATCCCAAAAGCATCAGGGAAATGCAGCCGCCGATACCATATTCCCAGGTCATTTTACGCTCCTACAACCTCCCGGCCCCCAGCACATAACCCCACGACAGGATAAAAAAGACCAGGGTGCCAACCAGGATCAACAGGTCCAGCATAATGGTTTCCTGCCTTGATTTATCTCCCAGCTCCTCAAAGAGCTACTGGATGGAAATGCAAAGGTTAAACCAGAACTTACAGACTTTTTTTGTTTTTTATATCAATGTATTAGCCAATAGGTGGCCTGAGGTGGGATTGCAAAATGCAAGATTTACCGAAGAAGGGCTTTTAAAATGCAGGATATTGACTCTGTCAGGCGCCAGCCAAAGCAGATTGATTAACTCTCTTCCTCATATTTTTTGCGCTTGCGCCAGAGGGTGGAGGAATCGATGCCCAGGATTTGGGCGGCTTCCTCTAAAGTGGAGGTGCGGGCCAGGACCCGGAGGATATGCTCCCGCTCAATCCGCTCCAGGGAATAATTCCCGCCCAGAACCGGCGCGGCCGACACCTGGCCAGCGATCTGCTCCGGGAAGGCCTCCGGTCCCATGACCTGGGAAGGCCAGAGGATCACCGCCCGCTCCAGGACATTGCGCAACTCCCGGATATTCCCCGGCCAGGAATAGGAGCGTAGCGCGTCAAGGGCTGAAATTGAAAGCTCCGGGGTAGGCCGTCGGGCCTGGCGGGCAAAAAAATCCAGGAACCGCCGGGCCAGGAAGGGGATATCCTCCCGGCGCTCCCTAAGGGGGGGCAAGCTGATCTGCACGGTGTTCAGGCGAAAAAACAAGTCCTCCCGGAAACGGCCGGCCTTAACTTCCTCTTCAAGGTAGCGGTTGGTAGCCGCCACCACCCGCACATCCGCCCGGCGGGTGCGGTTCTCCCCCACCCGTTCAAATTGCTTCTCCTGGAGAAACCTCAGCAGCTTGGCCTGGAGCCCCGGGGAGATTTCGCTCACTTCATCCAAGAAGACCGTGCCCCCTTGCGCGGCCTCCAACCGGCCTTCCCGGTCCCGGGTGGCGCCGGTGAAGGCCCCTTTCACATGGCCGAATAACTCGCTAGCTAACAACTCTTCAGAAAGGGTGGGACAACTGATAACCACGAAGGGACCGCCGCTGCGCCGGCTTCGGGAATGCAGCCAACGGGCTATGACTCCTTTGCCGGTGCCGTTTTCGCCCAGAAGCAGTACCGAGATCTCTGCGGGGGCCACCCGTTCCACCATCTCCAAGACGGACCGCATCTTAGGAGACTCCGTTTCCAGGACCACCTCCGGGACGGCTTCCTGAAGGTGCGCCTGCAACTCTGCCACCTGGCGGGACAGGTGGAGGCGTTCGGCCAGTCCTGACACCAGGTGGCCAATCTGCTCCGGAGTAAAGGGTTTGGGAAGATAGTCCCTGGCCCCCCGTTTGATCGCTGCCACCGCGGTGTCGATGGTGGCATAGGCGGTAATCATCACTACGGCAAGACGCGGGCTCCGGGACAGGAGCTGGGGGAGCAGTTCCAGACCGCTCATCTCCTTCAGACGCAGGTCCAGGAAGGCCAAATCAAAGGCCTGGCTCTCCAGGGCAGACAAGGCCGCCCCGGCTGTAGCCACCGCCATGACCCGACAACCCATCCCTTCCAAATAAGCGGCAAGGGTCACCCGGATGTTCTTCTCATCGTCCACCACCAGGACCCGAAGTGGGACTGTATCTGGCGGCTTTAGGAAAGAAGCTGTATCCATAATATTATTTTAGCCCCTTGCCTAAATTACCCCATTTCCCCTCGTGAGGGAATAAAAAGCAGGCATACTTAAACCTGACCCAGCGCATCTTAACTGAGATCAGATTTTAAGAACTATGGCGCCCTGGGACTTCCTTAGGCCATATAACTTGACACGCCGAACACTTATCACTCAAGTTGCAATAATCTTTTATATGATCTGGATATCCGTCCTCCCCGGGGGAGGCTAACAATTACCCATAGGTCTTGTTGACATATACCTCGATGAAATTTAAGAGGGTTTCCGCGGGGGGGGGCGCCCACTTTTTCACAGGCGAATCGGAACTTGCGCAACAGGGCCCGGGGACAGTATAAAAGCGGTGTAGCCTGAAAGTCATATGGGACCGGTTTTTATACGCCTCATGCACTACAAGAACGAGCTTATGTAATTCAACCAGGGGGCCAAATCAGAAGAGAGAGAGTATCTCCTGGAGAGGAGAGACTGCTTTAGGAAAGGAGTGAACCCGCCTCAGCACCCGACTATGAAGTCGGGTGCTTCGGTTTCCCCGATATTTTGCATCCGGGGACCTTCATGTTTCAATCCTCACCCGACTATGAAGTCGGGTGCTTCTTGGGAGGTGCAGGCGGCGTCCGAGTCGGCGGAAGATGTTTCAATCCTCACCCGACTATGAAGTCGGGTGCTTCCTCGGCCTTCTAGGGCCGGATTTTTCCAGTCTAATAGCTCCTTCAAGGGCGAACCGGTGTCAAAAACGTCTGCCAATTGCCGAAATGAAGGCCGACTTTGCTGATCATATTAGATTCCCTTATGATTAGCTAGTTGCGAACCTCCGGGGGTTTTAACCCCCGCTACCGGTTCGCTCTCAGACTATCAGGGGCTGGCTAAAATCTACTTTCTTATCCCAACCAAAAACCCGGACATTTTTTTCCAAAGGCTCCGTCAAGCGGTAAATCCTGAGACTGTCTTCCTCATTGTGGATGATTTTCACCAGGGACCTGACCAGGCGCTCAAACTGCATTTCATCAACTTCGCATTCAAAGACGCTCTTCTGGACCCGTTGGCCGAAATTTTTGCACTGCTGGGCCATGCGCCGCAAGCGGCGGCGGCCCGCGGCGTCTTCGGTGGAGACATCATAAGTTACCAGGATAGTCATTGTTGCCTGCTCCTCACTTATAGAGGAAAGGAGGATAGGCCGCCAGTTCGCCCCGTAAATGGCGGGCCAACAGCCGGGCCTGGATATGGGGCACCAGTCCCAGGGGCATTTTTTGCTGCGCCCCGTGGTGAAAAATCTCCTCCTGTTTGCGTTCCTGATAGGCCACTACCACCTTTTTGCGGCCTGCGTCATTTAGCAGAACTGCACCGCCCGTGCGATGGTCAAAATCTGCAGCCCCTATCTGACGACGGTTGATGAGGGTAAGGGTCAGCCGGTCGGCCAGGATGGGCCGGAGTTCTTCTATGAGGTCCAATCCCAGGGAAGGCCCCCGGGCCGCAAGCTATGGAGGAAACCCATCTGGGGGTCCAGGCCTACCCCCTGAGCGCCTGCCACGCAATCACTCAGGAGCAGGGCGTAGAGAAAAGAAAGCAGGGCATTGGTGGGGTCCAGTGGAGGGCGGCGGGTGCGACCGGTAATGGCGAAGGTCTTCTGGCCGGTCCGGAGCATGCTGCTGAACCCGGCAAAATAATGACGGGCGGCATCGCCTTCCATACCCCGGAGGGTGTCCAAGTCAGTGACCCCTGGCAATTTCAACAAAGTATCGGCCAGGAGCCGGGCGGTATGACTTAATAGTTCCCGATCCTTGGGGTTGTCAGCCTCCCGGGCGCTGCGCAGGATAACATTCCGCTGGTTTTTGAGCTTGCCGGCCACCAGGTTCCGGGCCACCTCCAGGGTCTTAGAAGGTGAGTCCAGGGCTTGGTGCTGGGCCCGGCGCAACAGCACATTTCCGGAAACCGGACCTTCCAGACGGCCGAGAAAGCGGCCGGAGCGGGTCAGCCAGGTGACAGGCCGGCCATCCTGGGCGCAACGGCAGGCTAGGATACGCAGGATTTCTATGAAACTCACCGGGTAGAGGGAATCACAACCGCCGGTGCCTAGGCCCAGATGTCCAAATAGCTTGATCGGCAGATAAAGAAGAAATGCAGGTATGATCTGAAGATGGGCAGTTTTCAGGGGCGTGATAGATTTCCAGTGAGAAGCAGTTATGAACATTTTCAAACCAAACAAAGATGAGGGAAAATTATGGTTTTGGGTCGAGCCCTCCTTACTAATCCTCCCGGGCGCTATGACCGCTAAGAGCGTCCCCTCCCCCGTTTTCTGCTTGACAGAGGAAGTTTTTCTTTTATGATGGAGCAATCTTAAGCATACAGGTGCCCTCCGGGGCTTAAAAGGGAAGCCGGTTTAAAGCCGGCGCGGTCCCGCCGCTGTAACCGGGGACGAAACCTGCACACAGCCACTGTCTTTTAATAAAAGGACGGGAAGGCGCAGGCAGTAGAAAGATCCGGGAGCCAGAAGACCTGCCTGTAAACTGCCTGCCTGCCCCAACGAGGCATTGGGGAGAGCAGCGGCTGCGGAGAGATGGCAAATCTTCCCGGCCGAACCAGGGATCAAGTAAGCTGGGTGCAATCCTTGGGTCCACACGGACTCGGGGATTTTTTTTTGTCCGCGTGGATCATGCCTCGGGGAGGATTCTCCTCCCTTTATCTCATGGTTATGGAGGGCATGATGAAGCAAGGAGTAATCGTTTATTTACTGGGGGGCGGGGAGCCGCCGGCGGGCGTGAGAGCAGGCGACCACTATCCGGGATTCAGCCAGGCGGCAGGCCCATTGGAGGTGGTGGTCTCCCAACCGGGCATCCTGGAACTGGATGACGCCTGGCACTTCCTGTTGACCAGGGCATGTGAAACCATTCACCTCCTGATAGCCAGGGTGGAGCAAGACCGCCTGTGCCCTCTGTATCCCCTGGTGCGCCTCGCGGGCGTGGCCCGGTTGGCAGCAAACCCCTCCGGGGCGGTAAAGCATGGGAGGGTCCTGCATTGAGAAAGATTGTCCTAGATTGCCTTTGGGCCTCCCTGCTGACCTTACTAACCGGCGTCTTGCCCCTCTGGGGGGAGGAAGTCGCCCAGCATGGGGTGCAGGTCTTGGAGGAAGTGGTGATCACCGCCACCGGCACCGAGGTGCCGTTGAAAGAAACCAGCACCTCCACCACCATTATTACCAAAAAACAGATGGAAGCCCGGCAGGAGCCCCGGGTGGAAGACTTTCTCCGGGATGTCCCCGGGACCATCATCATGCAAACCGGCGGGCGGGGCGCCAGCACCTCCCTTTTCCTCCGGGGCGGCAACAGCAACATGAACCTGATTATGCTCAACGGCTTTCGGCTCAATGATATCGGCGGGGCCTTTGACTTGAACAAATTGACGGTGGACAACCTGAACCGCATCGAAGTGGTGCGGGGGCCCATGAGCTCGTTATATGGAAATGACGCCATGACCGGGGTGGTCAATTTAATTACCCGCCAGGGCCATGGTCCGGCCAAACTTACTGCCACCAGCCTCTGGGGCGGCCATGCCGAAGGTCACAGCCGAAATAACCTCATCAGTGAACAGCGGGTCGGCCTGGAGGGTTCCTGGAGAAAATTTTCCTATTCCGTGGCCTACGGGCGCTATTATGACAGCGGTATTTTGCCCTTCAACAACCGCTTCGGCAGCAATGTGGTGAACTCCCGCTTCGATCTGGAACCCACGGATACTTTGAAGTTCACCCTGACCAATTATTACGTGGACACCTACTTCGGCTTTCCCACCAGCAGCGGGGACCGGTTCGATGCCAAATGTTTCGGTGGCAACGGCCTGGACCCCCACCAAAACCAAAAAGCGACCACCATGTTAACCGGTTTGTCGGCAAACTTCCGGCCCCTTTCCTGGTGGGAACATGAACTGCTGCTGGGGTTCTTAAATCTTGATTCCCGCTATAACAATCCCGCTGACCCGGAATACGTCACCTTCCAAACCACCGATTATTATAGCCGGGATCTGGAGAAACAGTGGACCGCCAATTACCGCTCCAATTTTCTCTTCGGGTCCAAAGAGCGCCTGGGTTCCACCACCACGCTGGGGGTGGAGATGCGGCATGCCCAGTATAAAGGTTGGAGCTATGGTTACGACTACAATATCTTTGATTATAGCGTGGCCATGAATAAGGCCCGCCGCGGCAGCTACACCTGGTACCTCCAAGAACAGGTGGCGGTGTGGAACCGCCTGTTCCTCACCGTGGGCGGCAGCGTCGAAGACAACCGCGCCTTTCAAAAGCTGGAATTCTGTCCACGGGCCTCCGCGGCCCTGCGTTTCCCGGAAACGGACACCACTTTGCGGGCCGCGGGCGGCAAAGCGGTGAAGGCGCCGTCCTTCACGGAGACGAATTCCCTCAATCCTTTCTTTCTCGGTAATGCCAATCTGTTACCGGAAAAGAATGTCAGTTGGGAGGTGGGGTTTGACCAATGGCTCTGGCAGAACCGGGTGCAATGCGGGCTCACCTATTTTGAAAACAAGTTTACCGACTTGATCCAGTGGACCCAGACCAGTTGGACCACCGGCAGCTATTTCAATATCGCCTCGGCCCGCACCAAGGGCTTTGAGTTGTACCTCCTGACGAAACCCTTCCACGGCCTCAAAGCAAGGATGGCCTATACCTATCTCACCGAACTCAAGGTGCTGGATGACGGGGGGTTGGTGAACATCAATATCATCACCGGCCAGAATCTGTTACGCCGTCCCCGGCAGTCCTGGAACTTCGATATCAACTACGTCTACGGTCCCCTGGAAGTAAACTTTCATGGCTTATACATCGGGGCCCGGGCTGACCGGCGGCCGTCCAACGACCCCCCTTATTATGCCAGCCGGGTGACCAACGGCGGCTTCTTCACCGCCGACCTGGCGGCCTACTATACAGTGATCCAAAATTGGGGCTATCT
>JAQTXE010000175.1 GCA_028688935.1 Syntrophales bacterium | reverse complement strand
CTCACCATCCTGCCGGCGGCGAACTTCTCCGGCATGATCGACCCGGTCTCGTCCCTCGAAGGGGTGGGCCGTGTGATCGGCGAGATCTGGGTGATTTCCGCCAGGATCAGGATCAGGGGCGGCAGCAGCAACACCGCCACGATTTCTCCGGTTTGACCCATAACCTCAATTAAAAACGCAGTGACCAGGATGGAACTGCTGATCTCCGCCAGATTGGACCCCAGAAGGGTGGTGGCCACCAGACGCTCGGGGGCCTGCACCAGTTTCAAGGCCAGGGCTGCGCCCCGGTGTCCCTGCTCCGCCCGCTCCCGCAGGCGGCGCCGGTTGGCGGAGATCAAGGCAATCTCCGAAGCTGAGAAAAAGGCCTCCAGCAGGAGAAAAGGAATAAAAATAAGAAGCAGGCCGGTAATCATGGGTTGCGCCGCCGGACCTCCAGTTCCAGGATGCGGGTTCCTTTCTTTCTCAGCACTTTGAAATTGAGATTTTGGAAGGAGATCATTTCACCTTCCCGGGGCAACTCCCCGAAGAGGTTGAAGACCAGCCCGCCCACGGTATCGAATTCCTCGGCAGGTAGTTTCAACCCCAGGGCGGCGTTAAAATCCGCCAGGGACATGCTCGCCTTGACCCACCAGATGCCGGGAGCGACCTCTTCCATCAGTTCTTCTTCCACGATGAACTCCTGGGCGATTTCCCCGAAGAGTTCCTCCAAAATATCTTCCACACTCACCAGACCCACCAGGGCCCCGTATTCGTCCACCACCAGGGCCAGCCGCAAATGCCGGGCCTGGAGTTCGGTTAAGAGGTCAAAGGCCTTTTTATTTTCCGGTACGTAATAAACCGGGCGCAGCAGGTTTCTTACGGTGTCGAAGGCGCAGGCATCACCGGGGCAGTGATCCAGCAGCACCTTGGCATGCAGGAGGCCCAGGATTTTGCCGGGCTGTTCCTCATAAATGGGAATCCGGGAGAAGCGGGAGCGCTTCACTTCCCGGATCATCTCAGGGATGGGCATGTCGTGGGGCAGACAAAAAATTTCGGGACGGGGGACCATGATCTGGCTCACCCGCACCTCCCCGAATTTCAGGAGGTTCTGGATAAAATCCCGCTCCAGGGCCTCGATCATTCCCCCCCGGTGGCTTTCTTCCACCATGCGGACGAAATCGTCTTGATGGACCGCGGGCACTTCCAGGTCGGCCCGGAAACCCAAGGTGGCCAGAATGCCCCGGCTGATCTGTAAGAGCACGACGCGAATGGGCGTAAATACGATCATGACCACCCGCACAAAAGGGGCCACCAAGGGCGCGAAGCGCGACGGGTAGGTGAGGGCTACGGATTTGGGAATGATTTCCCCCAGGAGCAGAAGGATGGGAGACATGGCCAGCAGGGCCACCCATTTGCCCTGGTCCCCCCAGAGGTTGAGGGCCAGGGAGGTGGCCAGGACCGAAGCCAAAATGGTGACCACTTCCACCCCCAGCAGGAGGGTGATCAATAAACGTTGGGATTGCTCCAGGAGGGACTCCACCAGTTCGCCCCGGGCTTTTCTTTTTTCCCGGAGGCGCAGGCGGTCCAGGGGAGTGAGGGCGAAAAGGGAAGTCTCAGCAGTGGCGAAGAGGATGTAGAGCGCCAGCAATCCGCCTAAAACCAGCCATCGGGATAGATGTTCGATCTCCACTTAGGTCAAACTGTCACCGGCGCCGAGGGAGCCAGACGTTTCCGGGAGGACCTGGTTTTGGGGGCCTTGGCGAAGGGGGGCTTGACCATGGCCTCCGCCAGCACCTCGTCCATACTGCTCACCGGCACGAATTTCAGGCGGCGCTTGACATTTTTAGGAATCTCCATCAGGTCCTTCTGGTTGGCTTCGGGGATGATCACCTTTTTGATCCTGGCCCGGAGAGCCGCGATGGCCTTCTCCTTCAAGCCGCCGATGGGCAGGACCTTGCCCCTTAAGGTGATTTCCCCGGTCATGGCCACGTCCCGGCGCACCGGAATCTGGGTGAGCGCGGAAATCAAGGCGGTCCCCATGGTCACCCCGGCCGACGGGCCATCCTTAGGGGTCGCTCCTGCCGGCACGTGGATGTGGATATCCAGTTTTTCATAAAAGTCCGGGGCCAATTTCAAGAGATCGGCCCGGGAACGGGCGTAGCTGAGCGCAGCCTGGGCGGATTCCTTCATCACGTCCCCCAATTGCCCGGTCAAGGTAAGCTGGCCCTTGCCCCGCATCAGGGAGGCTTCCACCGCCAGGGTTTCACCGCCCACCTGGGTCCAGGCCAGGCCGGTGGCCACCCCCACTTCGTCCTTTTCCAATTCGCCGTCCGGGAGATAGCGGGGCGGCCCCAAATAACGGTGGAGGTTGCCCCGGGTAATGGCAAAGGGGCCTTTTTCTCCTTCGGCGAGGCGCCGGGCCGCCTTGCGGCAGAGAGCGCCGATCTCCCGTTCCAGGTTGCGGAGGCCCGATTCCTGGGTGTAATGGAGGATAACCTGGCGCAGGACCGCATCGGATAATTGCAGCTCTCCGGATTTCAGGCCGTTTTCCGTCAGTTGCCGGGGCAGGAGGTAGCGGAGGACGATCTCCAGTTTTTCCTCTTCCGTGTAGCCGGAAAGGCGGAGAATCTCCATGCGGTCCCGGAGCGCGGAGGGGATGGGGTCCACCAGGTTGGCGGTGGTGATGAACATTACCTTGGAGAGGTCAAAGGGCACGTTCAAGTAGTGATCGCTAAAAGAATGGTTCTGCTCCGGGTCCAGGACTTCCAGGAGCGCGGCCGAGGGGTCGCCCCGGAAATCGGTGCCGATTTTGTCCACTTCGTCCATCATGAAGACCGGATTGTTGGAACCCGCGGTCTTCAGGCCCTGGATGATACGGCCGGGCAGGGCGCCGATATAGGTGCGGCGGTGGCCCCGGATCTCGGCTTCGTCCCGGATGCCGCCTAAGGAGATGCGGGTGAATTTGCGGCTCATGGCCCGGGCAATGGATTGGCCCAGGGAGGTCTTGCCTACCCCCGGCGGGCCCACGAAGCAGAGGATGGGACCCTTCATTTTTTTGTTGAGCTTGCGGACGCTCAAGTATTCCAGGATGCGTTCCTTAACCTTCTCCAGGTCGTAGTGGTCCGCGTCCAGGATCTCCTTGGCTTCCTTGACGTCCAGCTTGTCCCGGGTGCTCTTACTCCAGGGCACTTCCACCAGCCAGTCCAGGTAGGTGCGGACAATGGAGGCCTCGGCCGCGTCCGGGTGCATCTGCTCCAGGCGGGAGAGCTGCTTTAAGGCTTCTTCCTCCGCGGCCTTGGGCATGCGGGCCCGGGAGATTTTCAGACGATATTCCTCCAGCTCCTGGCCGGCCTCGTCCAGTTCCCCCAATTCCTTTTTGATGGCCCGGAGTTGCTCCCGCAGATAATAGTCCCGCTGGGTGCGGTCCATCTCCTCCCGGGCCTGGTTCTGGATTTTGGCCTGGATGGCGGAGACTTCCAGTTCTTTCCTTAAGAAATCGTTGACTTTAATGAGGCTGCGGATGGGGTCCATCTCCTCCAACACCGCCTGGGCCTCGTCGATTTTCAAGCGCAAGTTGGCGGCCACCAGGTCGGCCAGGTGGCCGGGGTCTTCGATGGAATCCAGGATAGCCAGCAAATCCGGGGACATGATGCCCTTTAAAGTGAGAATCTTTTCGGACATTTCCCGGGCATTGCGCATCAGGGCCTCGGCCTCGGGGGAGATTTCCCCTGCCGGAGTTTCCGGGACCACCTCCAGGGCCACCTGGAAGTAAGGCCGCTGCCTTAAGAATTCCTGGACTCGGGCCTTGGCCTTGCCCTGGACCAGGATTTTCAGCCGTCCATCCGGCAGTTTCAGCATGCGCAGAATGAGGCTTACGGTGCCCATGCCATAAATGTCTTCCGGGTCCGGCTCTTCAATGGTTTGGTCTTTCTGGGTAGCCAGAAAGAGAAGGCGGTCCTGGGCCAGCGCGGCTTCGATGGCCTGCACCGAAGTCTCCCGGCCCACGAACAGGGGCAGCACCATGTTGGGGAAGACCACCACGTCCCGCACTGCCAATAAAGGCAGGATGGGGGGAATGTCAATCTCCTGCAATAGTTCTTCTTCGTCTTTAGTCCGGGCCATTGCTTCTCCTGGGAGGTGTTGACGCTAAAGGTTGACGGGGTTTCGGACAACCCCGGGGACAGGCGCTGATGGTAGGTTGATCAAAGAATAGGGTCAATATGGCTTTCCATACCAGACTTTCTGGAGTTGGTCAAATACCGGGGGCAACAAAAGCGCAACCACCACGTTTTTTTAATAATTATAATATCCTTTATACATGATGGCAACCGCTAGGGGATTAAACAAAAGGGTGCAGGTGGGAGATCTTTGCCCGGGGATTGGGGTGGGGCTAGTCAGGCTGGATGTGCTCCGGTTTATTTAAGAAAAGGGGCTGGCAATCCCGCTGCCGCCACCGATTCCATTTCCTGGAAAGGAGGGGCCGAGATTACTGGGAGGAGCCGGAGGAGGAGGAGGAATTGGCGAAGAAAGGTCTGACTGACTGATATTTTCTAGTAATTGCCCGGGGTTGGAGCTATCTCCAAACTTGGGAGGCAACCCCATGTGCATCAAGCCCTCCAGGACCTGGAAATGCCTCGCCTGAAGCCGCACGATGGGTGAAGGGGGGTGGCCGGCCATCAAGCGGGAAGCTTCCATGGATCTTATGACAACGCGGTTATTCATGGCAGCCTGGATAGCAGTGCGTTTGAGGAGCTTGCTGATTTTGGGGCTGTCTTGCGGGCGGGAATCAGGTTGGGGCACTGGTTGGGGATGGGAGATGGCCGCGACCCTGCCGGATTTTACGAAGACATCGGTAAAATCCGGACCCAGAAGGATGTAAAAATCGGTGCCTCGAATCCCCATGGTTGCAGTTTTGGTTTTGATCAAAAACTCTTTCTTTTCGATTTGGACCACGGGGTTGACGATGAAATGCACCAGACCCTTGGTCAACTGGCACAAGGCCCCTCGCTCCCCCTTATGACTGTCGTACATGTAGGATTCAATGGTGATATGACTTAGGGGGGCGATCATGAGGGTGGAGGCGTCCAGAAACTGGATTTGGGCTCGGGACAAAGCCTCAGTTTTGACCGCGTCCTTCTCCTCGGCCCCGGTATTTTTCTTGACCGGAATAGCTACAGGTTTCCCCTGTCTTTGGAGGCCGACATTACCCTCCACTTGGATAAAGCGTCCCACCTCATCGGCCAAGACTCCGGCCGGAAATAGGAAGAAGCATAAACATAAGAACGATAAATTGCGTTTTCCGCCCTTAATTAGCCCCCGCATGTCATGCAGTCCTCCTCCCCGTGGCAAACGCCTGGAGATTATTAGGACTCCGGGATAATAACCTTTTCTTGGGAGAGGGGGTGGTGGCGAAGGAGCTGTAACGTTATCCCCGGAACTTTCATCACTGCTGCAGCCTTTCCCCGTCAAGGGGGATGAGTAAAAGTCACAAATCTTAATAAACACAAGCCTCATGAGTCTGCTATATATAACTTCGGAAAGATGTTAAGAAAACTTAAATAATATTTAAGTTTTATCATAGGTAAAATAATTATTTTCGAGCAATATTTACAAAACATAGAAAATAAAGGTTAGATATAAAACCTTAACTAAACGATTATATTGCATATTTATTTCATGGAAGCGGTCTTCATGGAGAAGCCCGAAATAAGTATTAAGCCGCATCGAATCGCTGATACATTCGGGAGAATATTTCTTTTTTTACTGAAGGTAGCTTTGAGGTGATATCGAATTGCTCCGAGAATGGGGGGCAGTAAGGGAGATTAAAGTTTATTTTGATATGCGCGGACTTGATAGTTGTTCCCCCAGTTTCGATTGCCTTTTCCCAGCGCCAGACTAAAGGGGAGAGAAAGCAAGGAAATAGCGTTGTGATAATTACGTGAAAGCCTAGGCGAGTAGCGGGGTTTCAGGTAACAGGCTTAGCCCGGTACCTCTATTTACCCTCAACTTTTTTTTGCAGGCATATTATTTCATTTTTTCTCCTTGAAAGCCGGCATATGGAAAGGCGGGAGAATTGGATTTGCAGCCGGAGAGTTCCGGCAATGACGGAGTAATCACCTGAGATCATGGGATTTGCTCTGCTTCCTGCCCGGGGTTTGGGACCGAAAAATATTTGGCCTTTCCGGCATTTGTGATATATTATTAAGATTCAGAGGGAACCAGGGAGGGAGAGACTTGGGGGGGAAGTCTATTCCGGCGGGCCAGAAATTAGAGGCGGCCCCGGCTAAGGATTCTTGGGGACGGCTCCGGAAGGCAGTGAGCCGGGCCGCGGCAGCCATGCTGAAACTCCAGCACCCGGAAGGGTACTGGTGGGCCGAACTGGAATCCAACGTCACCATCACCTCCGAATACATCATGCTCCAGCGTTTCCTGGGTCTGGACGAGTCCAAGATTCCCAGGTTGGCCGCGGATATCCTGGCCCGGCAACTTCCCAACGGCGGTTGGCCCATCTGGTACGGCGACGGCGGCGAACTCAGCGCCACTGTGGAAGCCTACATGGCCCTGAAGATCGCGGGCCTGCCGGCCAATGATGAACGCCTGGTGCGGGCGCGCCAGTTTATCATGGCCCTGGGGGGGCCTTTAAAAAGCCGGGTCTTCACCCGTATTTTTATGGCCCTGTTCGGCCAGGTAAGTTGGGACGGCATCCCCCTGTTGCCCGTGGAATTCATGCTCCTGCCTTCCTGGTCCGGCCTCAGCATTTACGAGCTCTCCAGTTGGACCCGGGCCACCGTGGTGCCCCTGATGATCGTCATGGCCCACCGCCCGGTCCGCACTTTGCCCCCGGAACAGGGGATCAGCGAGCTTTTCGCCCATCCTGACGAACCGATTCACCGGCACCGGGTCTCCTGGAAGCCCCAGGGGCCCCACCTGGAGAACGTCTTCGTCCTGGTGGACCGGCTGTTGAAGCTCTATTACCGGCTGCCCCTGCCCTGGGTGCGGAACCTGGCCCTGAAGCAGGCGGAGAAGTGGATTTTGGAACACCAGGAGGAGAGCGGCGATTGGGCCGGCATCCAACCGGCCATGCTCAATTCCATCCTGGCCTTGCACTGCCTGGGTTACCAGCCGGACCACGACGTTATGCAGCGAGGCCTTAAGGGTCTGGAGTTTTTTGAACTCCACGATGGTGACCGCACCTGGCTCCAATCCTGCATCTCCCCAGTGTGGGACACGGCCCTGGCGGTACGCGCCCTGGCCGCGGCCGGCGTAGCCCCGGAGCACCCGAATCTGGCCCAAGCCACTTCCTGGCTGTTGTCCATGCAGATTTTCAAACCCGGGGACTGGTGTATCAAATGCCCCGATCTGCCCCCGGGAGGCTGGGCCTTCGAGTTCGTCAATAACTGGTACCCGGACGTGGACGACAGCTCCATGGTCCTGGTTGCTTTGAAGGAAGGCCTGGAGGACCCGGAGGAACACCGTTTCCAGATCAAGCGGGGCATCGACTGGTGCCTGGGGATGCAGTCGAAAAACGGGGGCTTCGCTTCCTTTGACAAGGACAACACCAAGGAATGGCTCAACGCCATTCCCTTCGGGGACCTCAAGGCCCTGGTGGACCCGCCCACCGAAGACATCACCGGCCGGGTCCTGGAGATGATGGGGGTCTTCGGTTACAACCTGAACCACCCCATTGCCATCCGGGCCCTGAATTTTATCCGGCGCACCCAGCAGGCGGACGGCTCCTGGTGGGGCCGCTGGGGAGTCAGTTGCGTCTATGGCACCTGGTCGGTGCTGGCGGGTCTAAAGGCCATCGGCGAAGACCTGCGCCAACCCTATGTGCGCCGGGCGGTGTCCTGGATTAAGGAGCACCAGAACCCGGACGGCGGCTGGGGCGAGTGTTGCTCGTGCTACTTGGATAAGGAGATGGAGGGGTGCGGGCCCAGCACTGCCTCTCAGACCGGTTGGGCCTTGCTGGGCCTTTTGGCCGCGGGGGAAGCCGGCTCCCCGGAAGTCGAAGCCGGAGTGGCGTATCTCCTCAGGACCCAAACCCTCCAGGGCCGGTGGGAAGAGCCCTACTATACCGGCACCGGCTTTCCGGGCCACTTCATGATCCGCTATCACCTCTATCGGGATTGCTTTCCGCTGATGGCCCTGGGGCAGTATTTGCAAGCGGTGGAGAGCGCAGGAGAAGAATAGACTTCCCCACTATTTGCTTTATAATCCGGAAAAAATCATTCCCAACCCCTCTTAAGGCAAGGGAGGTTGGTAAGCCAAAACTGAGTTGCAAGTTGAGACTGCTGCGAAAATGTTTTTGTCATCCTGAGCGTAGCGAAGGATCTTGTATTTTAGCGCCTGGGATTACCAATAGGGGAGTAATCATCGGCATGGCCTGTAAAAGCCGTGCTGCCAAAAACGAGATTCTTCACTCCGCTTCGCTCCGTTCAGAATGACAGAAAAGAGACTTTCGCAGAGGTCTCAATTTTAACCTTTATCCCTAGATATCCTCTATACTTATAAATAGAAAAATTACTTAGCGAGGTCATAAAGTCCCCCTTTCTTGGAGGGGGATTGAGGGGGTTTTTTAGATTGGCTGAAGGACAAAAAACCCTGGTCACCGGCGGCGCCGGCTTTGTGGGCCGGGCGGTGGTGACCGAACTCCTGGACGCGGGCCGGGAAGTGCGGGTCCTGGCCCGGAACCCCCAACACCCGGCCCTGGCCGGGCTGGACGTGGAAGTGGCCGCCGGGGATTTGCGGGAGGCCCCGTCCCTGGAAAAGGCGGTGCAGGGCTGTAGCCGCCTTTTCCACGTGGCCGCGGATTACCGCCTCTGGGTGCCGCACCCGGAGGAGATGTACG
>JAQTXE010000174.1 GCA_028688935.1 Syntrophales bacterium | reverse complement strand
GATGAGTCCGGGGGCCTGAGGGGTTAATGAAGCGGGGTTAACGCGGGATGGCGCAGTGATAACAAGTGTATCGATTGCCGACCTTCTATTCAGCATATCGCCCATACCTAGTGGTTATCAGCTCCCCGCGGCCAGCATCGAAGTAAAGGGAAAGGTGAATGGGCGGCGCGGAAAACCCGGGCTTGCTATCCTTAAAATGCAGCCTTCCTGGAGAAATCCGAAACTTAAAACTTAGATTAAGGAATAGCGAGATAAAGGAATCTAACCGATAACGGGCACAGGCGAGGCGGGGTGCTTATGGGCATTACGGAACCGCTCCGGGCGCGGCCGGTTTTCTCCGGGATCACAGAATTGGTGACCGTGGAGGCGGTGGCCAGGGGCGCGGCCCCAGAGACGGTGGTGGCCGCGGTGCAGCGGGTGGCTGAGGCTGCCAGCGATTTTTCCTGGCTGTCCCGGGGAGATGTGGTCTTCCTCAAACCGGCCGGTAATTCCGGCCATCGCTATCCGGCCACCACTTCCCCCCTGGCGGTGCTGGGGATGGTGAGTCTGCTTAGGGAAAAGGGGGCGGGCCGGGTCATCGTCGGGGATAAATCCGGGGTGCAGTTCGTCTACCAGGATGACCGGAAGGAGCGGGGGTCCAGCCGACGGCTCTATACCCGAAACGGCCTGCACCAGGCGGCCCTGGATGCCGGGGCGGAGGTCCATTATTTCGAGGAGGCCGGCTATCAAGCTTATTTCGGCGATAAACCCGAACATCCCCAGAGCCATTGGCAAGGGGAGTTGATGCTCCCGGAGATTTTGACCCGGGTGGATCATGTAGTGCTGTTGCCCCGGGTAAGCCGGCACGTGTTGGCCGGGTCGACCCTGGGTCTTAAGGCCGCGGTAGGTTGGCTGCGGGATGACAGCCGGCTGGAACTGCACCGGGAGGCCCGGAGTTTTGTGGAAAAGATCGTGGAAATCAATGACACCACCACCTTGAAGCAAAAGCTCAGGCTGGTGCTGACGGTGGCCACCAAGGTGCAGTCCACCTTCGGACCGGATCAGGGCTTTGCCGCGGAACCGGACCTTGGGCTGGTTTTCGCCTCGGAATCGCTCTTAGCCCATGACCTGACGGCACTGGGATGGCTGCTGTGGAACCGGGAATATGCCACCCCGGCAGCCCAGTTATCCAGATTCCACGATCCCTATCAAACCTATCCCGGCGCCTTCAACCGGGCCTTTGTGGGCTATATTTGGGGCGTGGGTGAACTGCTGCAGTCCGGGACCTACACCACCAGGCCCATCCTCTCGGCGGCCACCGATCCCCAGTTGTCCTGGGCCGCACACCTCTGGGGCGGGTTCCCGCAGCTGGAACTGGGCGAGGCGGGCAAGGCGTTGCCCCCAGTCCTTAAAGAGTACCTTTTGGAAAAAGCGTCCTCGTGAGGGTCTGAGATCAATTACCGGGCAAAGCCAGGTTCCGGGATGAGACGGTGTCCTGGTCCCTGGGCGTTAAAAACGGTTTGGTACCAATTCACAATTAAACGTATATCTTTTCGCATCGTGGCGAATCTCGTATTCGCCCCGCGTTATCGGGCGAACACAAGGTTCGCCCCTACATGGCTTTGGGGACCTCCGGGGGTTCTTTTTTGGGAGGTTTTTTGGGGGCCCGGCGGTGGCGGCGCTTGGATGATTTGGGGTAGCGCAGAGGTTCGGAAGACAGATACCGGGGCGGCGTCCAGCCGGTGATGCTGGTGCGCAGGTCCCGGACCTGGGCCCAACCGCTGGCGCCCACGCCCAGCATTTCCACCGCCTCATTGAAGCGCAAGGTCTTGAGGACCCGGGAGTCCGGGCTGGGGTCGGCATGGAGGGTGATACTGGTTTTATTGACATAGTAAGTCCGCCGGGGCCCGGTGCGCAAATCAGGATTGTAGCTGAGCAAATCACTGGGCATCCAGCCGATGCCGGAACGGTCCACGAAACGGACCCGGGACCAGCTGCCGGTCCGCTCCAGGATTTCCACCCTTTCCCCCTGGTAGGCAGTGAGCAAGGTATCACACCCGTGACTGGGGCAGGTGCGCAGAGAGACGGAGTTGGGGATGACGTAGTAATGGGCGGAATAAGCATGGGCCAAGGGGCTGGCCAGCGCCAAAAGCAGCGGACTCAGCAAAATGGGGAACAAGAATTTCCTCAGCTTCATTGATCCTCCTCCTACGCTTGCGCCAGCTATTTACGGGGAATTATACCGGTTACCGAAAGTTTTTTCCGCCCCCCCCACCCCGGCCCTCCCCCCTCGAAGGGGGAGGGGGAAAACCCGTCAAAACTTTATGTGGATCATGATTAGATATTCATCTGTCAGCAACATGAGACTGCTTTAATGTCCAATTTACTCCATCCCTCCATTTGCGGGTAATGATGAGCCCCCCGCCGGGGAGAGGGTATAAGAGGAAAGAACTTTTGGCAAATGCTATATGAGGAAACCTCAGATGCTCCTAAAATAAGTATCATGGATAAAATGTCAATCCGCGCCGCTTCTTAGGGCTTGATGCTGATGAGGGTGAACCGGGGTTAATTGGGGATCAATCCAGGGACATGCAAAACTCTCTTCTGTCATCCTGAGCGGCACGATGGATCTCATGTTGTGGAAAAAGCGAGATTTTTCACTGCGCGGCGCTCCGTTCAGAATGACAAAAATTGTATCGACAAGCCATTATATTTATTAGTCTTTCCGGTCAGCCGGAATATACGGAATCAATCCCTGCTGATAGGCCATCTCCTGCACAGCGCGAGGGAGGGTGCGCACGTCGACAATCAGTCCATTGACCTCCAGCATCCACACCAGTGGGTTGTTATCCATGAGGCTGGGTAAGCACCAACGCGGTTCAAAAGGACCCATTCCGAACATACCGCTAATCACCTTAGCCTTATTCGCAGCACTACTCTTACTCACACCGAAAGCCGTACACAATTCGTCGGCGCGCATATGGGGAGTTTGAGATTTGTCGAAAAGAAAGTTGACCTGCCCCAAGGTGTAGACAATAGCACATGCCCAGATTTCCGGCTTCCCGCGGGAGAGTGGGGAGGGGCGTTTCCGCGACAGAGCCGCAGCAAGATCGTGGCAGAGCATCGCGTATTCAGGGGTCAGATATTGCTGACAAAAGGGATCAATCAGGCCGCAATGGCGGCATAGGCGGATTGCATGGCAGCGGGTACGGTTTTAGAATGGGTAGGCATAGGATCATTATTATTTGAAACTAAGGCTCCAACACCACCTTCAAAGATTCCCGGGCTTCGGCCACGATCTTAAAAGCTGCCTGGATTTGCTCCAAAGGCATTACCAGGGTAATGGTGTCTTTGATGTTGATGGTTTTGTGGGCGATAAGGTTCAGGGCTTCTGCCAAATCTGCGGGCGCGGCGCCGTAAGAGGACGTGACCGTGAGTTCGTTGCGCCAGAAGTCGGGGATGGGGATGGCAATATCTTGGTTGGGAATGGCAAAGAGGAGAATGATGCCCGCCTTATCGACGCAGCGGAAGGCTTGCTCCACTGCGGCGTAAGCGCCGGTGCAGATGATGACCCTTTCCGCCTTGAGATTCAGATCCTGGGTCCCGTGCAGCACCTCATCGGCCCCGAATTCTTTTGCCTTTTTTAAGCGATAGTCATTAATATCGGTGGCAATAACCCGGGCGCCGGTTAGCTTGGCCAATTGAATGTTAAGGATGCCGGAAATGCCGCAGCCCAGGATCAAGACGGTGTGGTGGGGCTTGATATTAATGAGCCGTAAGCCCCTGACCCCGCAGGCCAGGGGTTCGATCATGGTTCCTTCGAGATAGGAAACCTGCTCCGGCAGGACGTAAACGCCGTAGTCCACATTGATCTTGGGGACCCGGACATATTCGCTGTAGCCGCCGGGATCATAGTTGCCTTTATGCAAGGTATCGCAGGCGGTATGGTTACCCGCCCGACAATATTTGCAGGTGTTACAGGGCACGTGATGGCTGACAAAGACTCGCTGGCCCACTTGGTATTTGTCCGCCTGGGACTCAACGATGTCGCCGGCAATCTCATGGCCGAGGATGCGGGGGGCCTTGGGCAGCCGGTACCATTCCATGACATCCGTGCCGCAAATACCGCTGGCCCGGACCTTGACCAGGATCTCCCCCGGCCCGATTTTGGGGATAGGAATATCTTCCAGGCGGATATCGTTGTTGTTGTAGTATTTTGCGACCAGCATTTCTTGCGTTTTCCGTTTTCCGTTTTCCGTAAAATAATTATGGAAACAAAATAAGCAGGAGCGAACCTTGTGTTCATTCCGGAGTTGGGGTGGGCGAACACAAGGTTCGCCTCCACATTCATCGGTATTATTTTTTCCCTTTAGCTTCTTTATTGTAGATTTCCTGGGCTTGCTTGACGGAGGCATTATCATGGACAATGGTCCTCAGGGCTTTGGCCATGGCTACCGGGTTCGGGCTTTGCCAGACGTTGCGCCCCAGGTTGATCCCGGCTGCGCCCTTGGAAATACCGTCATGCACAAATTCCAGGACCTCCAACTCCGTCTCGCACTTGGGCCCGCCGGCCATAATCACCGGCACCGGGCAGCCGTTCACTACCTTGTCGAAATGTTCCTCGCACCAATAGGTCTTCACCACCCTGGCGCCCAGTTCTGCGGCGATACGGCAGCTTAAAGCCAGATAACGGGCTTCCCGTTTCTCCAATTCCCGCCCCACCGCGGTCACCGCCATCACCGGGATGCCGTAATCCTCGCAGAGATTGACCAGGGTGCTCAGATTCTTGAGGGTCTCTTTCTCATAATGGCTGCCGATAAAGACCGAGAGTCCCACCGCCGCGGCGTTCACCCGGATAATTTCATTGATGGAGGTGGTCAGCTCCTCATTGGCCAAGTCCTCTCCCACCATGCTGGTGCAGCCGGAGACCCGGAGCACAATGGGTTTGCTGGTTAGAGGATCAAGGGCCGCGCGCAATACCCCCCGGGTGCAGAAGATGGCATCTACGTACGGCAGCAGCGGTTTTACCGTCTCCCCCGGCTTCTCCAGATTCCGGGTAGGCCCTTGAAAATAACCATGATCAATGGGCATAAAAAAACATCTGCCATTGGGCATAAGTTGGCTTAAGCGATTTTTCATTCCCCATTCCATGCGCTGGTCTCCTGAATACAGTTTTCGGTTTTCGGTTTCCGGTTGAGAAAATGCGAAATGCCAACAGATTATAAATTGATTAGTTATTTTTGTATATTATGTTTTCTGGAATCCTATCCTGGCCGGACTATGACATATCCTTTATTGATCAACCAATGGTGAAACTGGTAGGTGGTATAGCGGCAATCGGTCTTGCAGGTCTGCCTGATTTTTTCGTAATTATCAGAGCCTTCAGGTTGCCTTTCCAGATCCAACTGTACCGGACATTGCACGTCTTTACAAAATTCCCGGCGTTGATAATCAATGTAGCCCTCAATGGACATTTGCTGGCTCCGATTCGCTTTAATTTGCAAGTAAATGAATATATTTTATCAGGGGAAAACTTGGTGTTCGCCCGCTAGGCCAGGGCGAACCCAAGGTTCGCCCTATATTCCCTACCCTCCATTAACTTCCAGGAATACATAATGATCGGTGGGTGAGCAGTATTAGGGGGTGGAGCGGTTATTTTACCCTTGATCTCCGCACCCCGGCTCCAGCTATCTTCTTTCCCCAGGCGGCAGGCGGCGGAGGCGTTCGATTTCGGCCTGCTCCAGCTCGAGAAATTCGTCCCGGGGGTAGTCCATCCGCAAGACCCGGGTTTCCCGGTGAATGGAGACCATCATGGGCACGGTATACATGTTTTCCCAGGTGATGTGGACGATGTTCGCCTCTTCTTCGAAATGGACACCACGCCAGGCCCCGAAGACATGGTCGAACTCCAGTTCGTAAAGTTCTTCCCAGGCTTGGTTCAGAAGTTCGATCACTTCGGCTTCTTCCAGACGCCGGTCCCAATAGTACAGAGAATAATCTTTCATAAGAAGCTACCGGTGGAGGTAAAAGATAGGGGCGCCGGCGACGCCGACGCCCCGGTTTGACATTTAGTTTATCCTACTTTTTCTTTTCTTGGAAGAATTTACAATCGGTGGGGGCGGTAAAGGCCCCGGGCCGCGCTTCCTTGAAAATGCCCAGCAGGAAAGGATATTCAATGGCCCGGCAGTGCCCGAAACAGACTTTGGACATCTGCGGGTCGAAGGTTGCTTTAAAGGACTTGCAATCATCGCACAGAATCGCCATATTGAGGATTCCTCCTATCTTTCCGAAGTTACGTCGCTGCTACCAGGATTTCCCGTATTTCCGCTGGGCGGTGATGCGCTTCCAGGCGCTGCCATCCAGGTCTTCCGGGGTGAGCTGGGTGCAGGCGCAGAGTTTCCCCCGGGCCGACACCGTGGTGTTCTTGGGTTTGCCCAGGAAGGTGACGTTGGCGAAGGGCGGCGGCGAGGTCTTGCCTTCCCCGGAGAGGGGTTTCAGGTCCTTAGTCTCCGCATAGCCGGGCAGGATGAAATCCGTGCCCCGGCCCGCTTCGGGCTCCACCACCCGCTGGCCGTTTTCCCATTCAGCGTAGTAGAGGACGTCACAACCGGCGCACTTGAAGTTGCCGGAGTATTCCCAATAGCTGTATGGGTCAAAGAAGTTGCGGGCTTCGCATTTGGGGCAATCGTAAAACAACGAGACTTTGAATTCAGTCATATCGAGTCATTCCTCCCAATAAGATAGAGGTGCGACTTTGGGGGCCGGGCCAAGTTCCCGCCCCCAGCGTCCGTCGGTTAGATGATTTCCTTGGTTTCAAACTCCCGGATCTGATCCGCGCTGAAGCCGCAGACCCTCTGGTAGATCTCTTCGTTATCGGAGCCCACCGGGCGGTGCACATGTTTCAACCGCGGCGGTGACTCACTCATCTTGTACATGGTCTTCTGGGTGAAGACGTCGCCGTAGTACGGGTCGTCGTACCAGCCCAGAGAACCCCTTTCCAGGAAGTGGTCGCAGTTGGCTGCTTCCCGGATGGTGAGCAGGGGCTGGTTGACAAGGCCGGCGCCGGTGAAGATGCGGGCCGCCTCTTCCTTGTTCTTGTCTTTCAGGAACTCCTCGATGGCCGGATAGATCTCTTCCTGGGCCTTGGCTTCCACCCGGTCGTCATGGGTGGCGTACTTCTTGGCCAGGTCGGGACGGCCGATGAGGTTCATCAGCTTGGCGAAGTCTTCGTCCGTGTAAGCACCTACATAGATGTAGCCTTCTTCCTTCTCCGCGGGATGGTCCGAATGGGGATAGGAAGAAAGGCCGCAGCCGACGATACCGTTGACGCAGATTTCGGTGTCCCAGTTGCCCCAGCGCATGCGGACGATGCCGGTGCGGCCCCACAGGGGCAGAGCGTATTCGGTGTAGCGGGTGGAACCCTGCACCTGGGAGCACTCGAAGTAGTTGCCCAGGTTGGAGACCGTGTCCCGCCAGTAGAGGCCGGCCAGCATGGCGGTGGAGACCAGCATGCCGATGGAGTAGTCCATGATCCAGGTGGTGTGTTTGCTGGGGAAGCCCGCCGCTGCGCCGGCCCGGTGGCCGGTGAAGGAGAAGACGCCGCCCTTGGCCTGGCCCAGGATGTCGTAGGAGGCCCAGTTTCGGCCGGGGCCGAAGCCGCCGAAGCCGCCGCACCAGGCCAGGACGATCCTGGGGTTCACTTCTTTGCAGTTGCCGTAGCCGATCTTCCAGCGGTCGAAAGTGCCGGGCCGGTAGTTCCAAACCATGAAATCCGACTTCTGCACCAGGCCGTAAAAGATCTCTTTGGCTTCCGGTTTGCGGTAGTCCAGGGTGACGTGGTATTCATTGTGGTTGGCGCCCTGGAAGGCCGGAGAGGTGCCGCGGCCCGGGTTCCACCGGGATACGGGGTAGAACCAGGACTCGTTGTAAGGCGAGCAGTGGCGCATGGGCTCACCCAGGCGGGGGACCTCAATTTTGATTACTTCCGCGCCCAGCTCGCCCAGGTAGGCGGCCGCGGCCGGCCCCAGGATGTACTGGGTGCAGGACAGCCCCCGATAGCCTTTCAGGCATTCGGGTTTCTCTGCAAGGGTGTCTTTGTTGAATATAGTCTTACAATATTCCTCAAAGGGTAGTTTGTCCAAGTGTTCGGTCATATTTCCTAACCCCCTCTATTAAATGAGCCCTTTGGCAAACAGCTCATTCAGCTTGTCGGTGTCGAAGCCCAGCAGCTTGCGGTAGACGTCGCTGTTGTCATAGCCCACGGGGCGGCCCAGGTCTTTGACCCGGCCCGGGGTGCGGTGGCCGTAGAACACGGAGCCGCAGAACAGGACTTTGCCGTAGTGGGCGGTTTCGATGGCCCGCACCATGCCGCGGTATTTGTAGTGGGGCTCTTCCGCGACTTCGTCGATGAAGGAGACGCCGCCGGCGGCCACTTCTTCTTCCAGCAGCTTGGCCCGGCATTCTTCCCGGGTCCAGTCCTTCATCCAGTCGGTGAGGCAGACACAGGTCTTAACTTGCTGGTCGTGGCCGACCCGGTCGATGACCACCCGCAGAGTGGGCTCATCCAGGATCATGTCCTCCAGCTCGGGACGGTCTTTGCCGACGGTCTTCCAGATGCGGTACCAGAGGCGGTCATGACCGCCGCCCACCATCATGTACCCGTCTTTGCAGGGGTTGACCGAATAGATGTTGATGGCCAGGTCCCAGTTGCCGTAACGGGGCTTACTGGAACCGTCCATGCCGTACCAACCCCAGGCATAGTCATGGATCCGGGCGTGGGCTTCCGCCGAGGTCAACTCGATGAACTGGCCTTTGCCGGTTTTATTCCGGTAAATCAGGGCGGCGATGGTGCCGTGGGCCGTGAGGTTGCCGCAGAGGATGTCGTCGGACCGT
>JAQTXE010000173.1 GCA_028688935.1 Syntrophales bacterium | reverse complement strand
ATGAGATGGCATTTCTATAAAAGATCTGGCCGTAGCCGGAGAGGGAATCCACGCCTTCCTGGATGCGGGCGCCGCCGGAGTCGTTGAAACCCACGCAGGGCACTCCGGCCTTCAAGGCCAGGTCCATGATCTTGCAGATTTTTTTGGAGTGCATCTCGCCGAGGGAGCCGGCCCGCGAGGTAAAATCCTGGGAAAAGGCGAACACCGGGCGGCCGTTCACCTTGCCGAAGCCGGTGATCACCCCGTCCGCGGGGATCTCCACTTTTTCCATGCCGAAGTTGACGCAGCGGTGGGTGACGAACAGGTCGGTCTCCCGGAAAGTCCCGGGATCAAAAAAGAGGTCCAAACGCTCCCGGGCCGTGAGCTTGCCCGAAGCATGCTGCTTCTCTACCGCCTTCGCTCCACCCATCCCCTTTACTTTTGCTTCCTTCTCCCGCAACTCCTTTATCTTCTCAGCCACTGTCTTCATAGGCTGCTCCTCTGTAGCGAATTCAATGTCCTGGTAATTGCCTGGCAGGGCGGTGAATAATTTTGCCCCAAGCCTCCGGCAGAAGCCGTAGAAATTACTTAACAGGTGCAGTAATGACTTGAAATCAGATAATTTCTGATTTGTTTGTCCAAAATTCTCTTACAAAAATACGGGGGACGTTTTTGGGGAGTCTGGAGGAAGCCTTTCGGGGTCTAATGGAAGATGTACGCTCCCCCACCTGATATTGGAGCTTATGAGTAATTATAGAATTTTTTCTCCATTTTAGCGATCCGGTAAAAGCGCTAACCTGGCTGACGCGCGGCCATCGATAAGAAGGGAAAGGAAGCCGGGAAAAAAGAAGGGGTCACAGTCCCGGACCATAACCCCTTGAAAATCCTGGTAGGCACGAGGGGATTTGAACCCCTGACCCCTACCGCGTCAAGGTAGTGCTCTCCCCCTGAGCTACGTGCCTGTGCACCTACATATAACCTGGACTGACCCCAGCGTCAAGAGACTTAAGCAAGGGAAAATACCAAGTCACCCAGGAAACTGTGACGAAGCCGCGCGGCTGCCCGGTGAAGGGGCGTGCCAATTCCCCTTGACGCCTTCAGGATAGTGGCATATCTTTTTTAGGGCACAGCGAATTTACGCCGCCATTGGCAGAGCAGCCGGCATAGCTCAGTGGTAGAGCAGCTGATTCGTAATCAGCAGGTCCGGGGTTCGAATCCCCGTGCCGGCTCCAGGAATATTAAGAGGTTAGCTATTATGAGCTAACCTCTTTATCTTTTGGGGTAGCGTTTGGGGTAGAAATGCTACCCCGCTATTGCCTGAAAAATGAACAGGATGCAAATCGATATACAGTCTTTGGACAGGCCGTAATAAACCAAAAAAGGAGGCTTGATTTATGGCAGAAAGCGGGGGAGGAGATTCAAACTCTGAATACCGCCGAAAGTGAGGGCAAACGCGCTTTTAATGCCTTCCTTCAAAGTCATCCTGCCGAGACTTTGTCAGAACTCCTCAAGCTCGCCGAAGACTTTGCCGAAGGCGTCCACATCGCCTGTGGCGACTATGCAGTGGAGGTCCTTGGCCTTCCCAATGATGAGGAGGTTACTTAAATAGCTCTGGGAGCTGCCAGGACTGGCGAAAGAGGAAGTTCCGGGACAGCTCCCCTCCCTGCCATTCCCTTACTGGAGGGGGTAAAAGATGAACGCACATTCCCAGAATTGGCGGGAGGCCGAGAAACTCAACCAACAGCCCCTGAACCAGCAAGCGAAGCAGGCGTTACTCAGTGTCCGGGAATCGCCGAATCCGGGGCGCCTTTATCTCCTGCAGCTCCTGCAATGGGCCCTGGAAAAAGGGAAGGTGAAGTTGGCCGGCCCCCTCTCGCGCCGGGAAATGTTGAAAGAGAGCCTGGAGACCATGAACACGTGGTCGCCGGAAAAGGTCATGGAGGTCTTCCACGAGAGTGCGGAGGGCGACCCGGTGAACCTGGCGAAACCGGGGCCGGTGAACCCGGTGGGGCTGGCGGAGGCCCTGCTGGACCAACTGGACAGCCGATTAATCGCGGCGGGAATGTACCCTGACCAGAGGGGGAAGGACTATGATTAGAGACCAAGGAGATCCAGAAAGCAGGGGAGAACTCACCGACTCCTTGTAAAATCTCTGCCTCTACGCTCAGTGCCTATCTCTTTGGCATGGCGCTCTTTCCACCCACCTCGTCGCTTTACTCCTGCCAGACAGCACAGCAGGGCCTCTCCCCCCGGATTGCCACGTCCCGTTCCCGGCCCCTGGTACGCTGTCCCCCTCTTCCAGCCCCAAGTCGAAAACCCGGAGACGGGACTCCTACCCCCCGGAGGTCATTATGAACGCTGCGGGAATTTTTCAATTTTTCAAAGATGTGCCAATCTGTCACACTTCTATCATTGAGAAAGAGGGGGCATAATGAAAGGCAGAAGATTATTATATGGATGCCATATCAAGCAGAGTTTTCTTTATTGACGGGGGGAATATAAATAGCAGATATATTAACTTCGAGAGCATAACCCGGTCGTATCTTCAGCTTCGGCGCTGAAGCGAAACTTTTTGGAGTTGAGCTGCTTTTCTACTGGAATGGTTAATCCCAGGCGATACCCATTCGGGTATAGGGCCGGCTCGTCACTCTTTCTAGATTCTTCCTGGCTGGCTGATAAGTAGGGTCCAGGTCCAGTGCGACCCGATAGTTCTTATCTGCATCCTGGCGATCGCCTTTGACCTCACATATTCCCCCAATTAAATTATAAGGCTCCGGCCGATTCCATTTAAGAAAAGCGGCCTTGGTGGCATAAACCCGGGCAACCTCAAATTCTCCGGCATTGATACTCTGTTTCGCCAGACCGATATAGTATTCATACTTCTTGGCCGGCCGCCCCTCCGGGGCTGAGAGCAAGACGCGGCGGACCATATCCCGCACGGCTTTGGGATCAAAGGGTTTTTGCAAAAAATCCACGGCCCCCAATTTCATGGCCTCCACCGCCACTTCAATAGAGCCGTAAGCGGTAATGACGATGGTCATCAAATTGGGATATTTATCAGTAACCCGCCGCAAGACTTCCAGGCCATCCATACCCGGCAGCTTGAGATCCAGAAGCATAAGCTTAAAAGGTATTTCTGCGAGCTTTTCCAAAGCTTCTTCCCCGGTGCTGGCCGTGTCCACCGTAATGTTAATGGCTTCCAGGGCCATGGAAAGGGTGAGGCGGATGTTCTTTTCGTCGTCCACGATTAATACCATTGGTTCCTTCATGGGTGTCTCCTTCTCCCAAACGGCTTGCCAAGCTTAAGCGGTAACCTGACCATTAACCGCCAGGTTGCCCCTCGGTTTTGGGCAAGGTAAACCAAAAAGTGCTTCCCTGGCCCGGTTCGCTCTCCAATCCTATTTCCCCGCCATGGGCTTCAATAATGTTTTTGGCAATGGCCAGACCCAAACCCGTTCCTTTTCTGATGTTCCCCGGAACCTGGAAATATTTGTCGAAGACCTGGGCTTGATATTCTTCCGGTATACCTTCTCCGGTGTCTTTTACCTCGAAGCGCACGGACTCCCGGTTGGTCCGCGCCCGGATTTCGATGGAGCCGCCCGGCGGGGTATGCCGCACGGCATTGACGATCAGATTGGCAAAGACCAATTCCAGACGTTCGGGATCGGCAAAGACTTCCTCGTCAAAAGGAGGAAGTGAATAGGAGATCATGATCTCCTGCTCTTCCGCCAGGAGGCGGTGCTGGTCGCAGATGTTCTCCATTAGAGAGAAAATCCTAATCGGGACCCGATACAACTCCAGTTTGCCGGATTGGAGGCGGACAATGTCCAAAATATCATCCACCAGGTTCTGCAGCCGTTCGCAGTCCTCCCGGGCGGCGTAAATAAGATCAAGCTGCCTTTCGCTCATGGTTGCCGCCAGTTGTTCCAACAGGATATGGATGGCCAGACGCAGAGAGGTCAAGGGCGTGCGGAATTCATGGGCAAAGGTGGCCACCAGGCTTTTGCTCATGGCGTCCAGCTTGCTGAGGAGGGTTACGTCCCGGAGAACCACACTAACCCCCGCCAGACTGCCTGTTTCGTCATATACCGGCGCAGCCTGGGTCAGCAAGTAGCGCTCCCCCTCAGGCCCAACTATTTTCACTGCTTCTTCCAGGTCTGACGGCAGATAAGCGCCCTTGCCGGCCAGCACATATTTCCGGGCTTTCTTTATGGCGGCGGTCAGGGCTGGTTCCAGGGGGCGAACCGCCTCCCCGAGAGGGCCTGATAAAACCGGGCCGAACCACGCTTCGGCAGTGCGGTTGGCATTTAAAATCTTCCCCTCCAGGTCAGTAGCCACCACCGGGTCGGGCAGGCTGTCGATGGCGGCCTGGGACGAGTGTTGCGCCTGGAGCAGCTCTCCCAGAGAACTCTTGCGGTAGCGGTCCAGGCTGTCGGTCATGGTGTTGAACTCTTGGGCCAGGAGGGCAATTTCGTCCGACCCCTCGACCTTAGCCCGGACCTCCAGGTCTCCTTCCTTGATGCGCCGCGCGGTTTGTGTGAGAACCGACAGGGGCCGGATAATCATGGTGGTCAAGGCCATAGAAACGATAATCCCGGCCAGGGCCGCGAGGATGGCAGCGAAAGTGATGAAAGTCTCCAGGCGCCGGGAAAACCTGCGGACCTCATCGCTTTTCCGGACCATGGCATCCTGGTTCAAGGAGAGAATTTGGTCCGCCCCTTCTTTGACGGCCAGGAATTTAGGCAAAAGTTCGGTAAAAAAACGATTTCTTAGGACCTGGTAATCAGTCTCCCGGACAAATCTCTCATAAGACGCCAGGTAATCCCGCCAGCGTCTTAAAAGGGCCTGGGAAGCCTCCTGTTCACCTTTTTCCGTGATATTTTTGATCTGGGTTTCCAGTTCCTCCTCAAAGAGGGAACGGTTGCGCCAAGCCAGTTCTTGCCCTTCCTGCCGCCGCCCCAAAGCGATGAACAGGGCTGCGGAATCCATCCGTTCGATGGCTTCCTTCATGCGCTGGGCGGCCAGGACGCTCCGGTAGTTGTCTTTGAGGATTCTTTCCGAACTGGACCCGAGTTGGCCGATGGTGGTGATGGCAATGGCCCCCAGCACCAGGAGCGCCAGGGCCAGGGGGACTTGGGCCAGGAGGAGCTTGGTTCTGAGGAGCATGCCGCCTCACTCCTCCTCTTCAAAGGAGATCACGTGTACATCAAACCCCGCGGCTTCTTCGATGAGGCGATGGGTCACAGAGCGCCCCAGAATCTTCCGCCACCAGGGCTGATAAGACCGGCCGATGACAATGTGGCCCACCCCGTGGGAGCGGGCAAAGTCCAGAAGGGCCGGGGCCGGGTCCCGGGCCTTGAGGCGGACCACCTCTGCGCCCAGTTCCCGGGCCTTCTGAAAGTGTTCCAGGAGGTGGCGCTGGGTTTCGGCATCGATGTGGGTGGGGGCCTCCCCCGGGGTTTCCACATAGACCACGAACCAATGGGTGTTGAGGCGTCCGGCCATGCGGGAGCCTTTCCGCAGCAGGGTCTTGGCCCGGGGGGAGGCGGAGGCCATGCAGACCATGACCCGGCCCAGGGCCCGGGGCGAGGTCTTGCCCAGCAGCTCCAGTTCCTCGGGACCGGAGGGCTGCCGCCGCCCCAGACTTTCGGCCACCTCCAGGAGGGCCAACTCCCGCAGGGTGGAGAGGTTGGCGATCTTGAAGAAATGTTCCAAAGCCCAGGGAATCTTTTCTTCGGTATAGATTTTCCCGGTCTTCAGGCGCTCCATCAGGTCGTCCACCGACAGGTCTACGGTGACCACCTGGTCGGCTTCCTTCACAAAGGTGTCGGGGATGGTCTCCCGGACCACCACCCCGGTCACCCTCTCAATCAGGTCGTTAAGACTATCCAGGTGCTGGATATTGAAGGCGCAGATGACACTGATGCCCGCCTGGATAATCTCCAGGATGTCCTGATAACGCTTGCGGTTGCGGCACAGGGGCACATTGGTGTGGGCCACCTCGTCGACGATGGCGATGGCCGGGCGCCGGGCCAGCACCGCGTCCAGGTCCATCTCTTCCACGGTGATGCCCCGGTAGTCAAACTGCTTCCGGGGGACCACCTCCAGATCACCGATGAGGTCCGCGGTTTCGGCCCGGCCGTGGGGTTCGATATAGGCCAGGACCACGTCCACCCCCCGCTGTTTCAGGGCGTGGGCCTCTTTCAGCATGCGCACGGTCTTGCCCACCCCCGCGGCAAACCCCAGATAAATCTTCAGCCGCCCGCGCTTGGCGCGCTCCAAGAGATCGAGAAAGTCTTGGGCCCGGCTGATGTTGGCATTCATCAAAAAAATCCCCAAACGCTTACTCGGCTCACCGCTCACTGCTCACCGCTCACTGCTCACTTCTAAGGCATCCCAAACTGCCGGTCCAGGGCCAGGTTCAACAAGAGCACGTTCACCCGGGGCTCTCCGAGAAAACCCAGGTCCGGCCCCTCCAGCCGTGACCGGACCACGGCAGCAATCCGCTCCGCTGCAATCCCTCTAGCTTTGGCCACCCGGGGTAGTTGCCACATGGCCCCGGCCAGGGAAAGGTGCGGGTCCAGGCCGCTGGCCGAGGTGGTGACCAATTCCGCCGGAATGGTAGAGGCAGCCTCGGGATTGTCTTTTTTCAAGCGCTGCAAATCACTTATAGCACGATCCCGCAGCTTCTGGGAAGTGGGGCCGAAATTAGACCCGCCGGAAGCCAGGGAGTCGTATCCCTGTTCCCCGGCTGCCGACGGCCGGGGCTGGAAATAGACCGGGTGGGAGAACCGCTGGCCGATTAAGGCCGAACCCGCCAGGCGCCCCTGGTCATCTTGCACCAGGCTGCCGTTGGCCTGGTGGGGAAACAAGAGTTGGGCCAGGCCCGTTACCAGGAGGGGATAAGCCACTCCGGTGAGGAGCAGGGTGACTAAGGCGACCCGGACTGCAGTTAAAGCGGCGTGGCGCATCTTATCTCTTCCTTAGAAGGCCAGCGCCCGCAGAACCAGGTCAATGGCCTTAATGCCGATAAAGGGCACAATCAGTCCCCCCAGGCCGTAGATTAGGAGCAGGCGCCGCAGCAGGGCCGCCGCGCCCAGGGGGCGGTAGCGCACTCCCTTCAAGGCCAGGGGGATCAAGAGCATGATGATCAGGGCGTTGAAAATGACCGCGGCGAGAATGGCGGTGCGGGGGGAAGCCAGGCCCATGATATTCAAAGGGGCGATGGCCGGGTAGACCGTGATGAACAGGGCGGGGAGGATAGCAAAATATTTGGCCACGTCATTGGCAATGGAAAAAGTGGTCAGGGCCCCCCGGGTCATGAGCAGTTGCTTGCCCACTTCCACCACTTCCAGGAGCTTGGTGGGGTCGGAGTCCAGGTCGATCATGTTGCCCGCTTCTTTAGCCGCCTGGGTGCCGGTGTTCATGGCCACCCCCACGTCCGCCTGGGCCAGGGCCGGGGCGTCGTTGGTGCCGTCTCCGGTCATGGCCACGATTTTGCCTTTAGTCTGCTCCTCCATGATGAGGCGCATCTTGCGCTCCGGTGTGGCTTCCGCCAGAAAATCGTCCACCCCCGCTTCCCTGGCGATGGTGGCCGCGGTGCGGGGATTATCGCCGGTGATCATCACGGTCTTGATGCCCATGGCCCGGAAACGCAGGAAGCGTTCCCGGATGTCCGCCTTGATGACATCCTTAAGATGGATAATTCCCATAAACCGCGAGCCTTGGGACACCGCCAAAGGCGTGCCCCCGGCGTCGCCGATGCGGTGAACCGCCTCTTCCAGGTTTTCAGGAATTTCCCCGCCCAGGGACTGCACCTGCTGGCAGATGGCGTCCACCGCGCCTTTCCTGATGCTCAGGCCCTCGACATCGCAGCCGCTCATGCGGGTGTGGGCGCTGAAGGGAATGAACTGGGCCCCGGGAAGGTGCAAGGTTTGGTCGGTGAACGTATGGCTGGTTTTGACAAATTCCACGATGGAGCGGCCCTCAGGGGTTTCATCCGCCACGCTGGATACCCCTGCGGCCATGGCTAACTCCGCCACTGTTACTCCGGGCGCGGGAATCAACTCCGAGGCCATGCGGTTCCCCAGGGTGATGGTGCCGGTTTTGTCCAGCAAGAGGGTGTCCACATCCCCGGAGGCCTCCACCGCTCTGCCGCTCATGGCCAGGACGTTCTTGCGAATCAAGCGGTCCATGCCGGCAATGCCGATGGCCGAGAGCAAACCCCCGATGGTGGTGGGAATGAGACAGACCAACAGCGCGGCAATCACCGTCGCCGATAAAGTTATATGGGAGTAGGCGGCCGCCGGCACCAGGGTGACGCAGGCAATGATAAAGACAATGGTCAGGCCCACTAGTAAAATGTGGAGCGCAATCTCATTGGGGGTCTTGTGCCGCACGGCGCCCTCCACCAGGGCGATCATCTTGTCCAGGAAGCTGTCTCCCGGATCGGCGGTGATCCGGATGACGATGCGGTCGGACAGG
Organism: Syntrophales bacterium; assembly: GCA_028688935.1. Lineage (GTDB taxonomy): Bacteria > Desulfobacterota > Desulfobaccia > Desulfobaccales > 0-14-0-80-60-11 > SURF-52. Next base: position 422 of record JAQTXE010000173.1, on the reverse strand, counting down.
ACCCGGGTGCCCCCGGTCACCGCGGAGCGGTCGCCGCCGGCCTCCCGGATGACCGGGGCTGATTCCCCGGTGACCGCGGATTCGTCCACCGAGGCGATGCCTTCGATGACGTCTCCATCGCCGGGGATGTATCCCCCCGCTGCTATTAAGACGATATCGCCTTTTTGGAGTTTGGAGGCCGGGACACTGGATTCCCGCCAAACCGGGAATTTGATCTCCCCTTGTTCCGTCAGGCTGGATTCCCCGTAATTTTCAAGCTTCCGGGCCATGATCTCCCGGCGCATTTTCTTTAAGGAGGCGGCCTGGGCCTTGCCCCGACCCTCCGCCACCGCTTCGGCCAGGTTGGCGAACAACACCGTGAACCAGAGCCACAGCGTGACCTGGCCGGTGAACCATAACGGCTCCGCTCCAGGGGAGGGGAT
>JAQTXE010000172.1 GCA_028688935.1 Syntrophales bacterium | reverse complement strand
GAAGGAGATGCCTGGGAACTTTCCCGGCCCATCACTAAAAGCGACCTCCCGTCTTCCATCCAGGAAGTGATCTCCGCCCGTTTAGACCGTCTGGAAAAGCACACCAAACGCCTCCTGCAAGAAGCTTCCGTCATCGGCAGAGCCTTCCTCTATGATGTGCTCAAGAGGGTTACGGTCTCCTCCGAGAACCTGGGCGAGCACTTAAGCGTCCTGGAACACCTGGACCTGATTCGCGTAAGTGCGGTGCATCCCGATCTTGAGTATGTCTTTAAACATGCTTTGATTCAGGATGTGGTATACAACGGGCTTTTGAAAAAGGAACGCAAGGCTATCCATGAGCGCATCGGGCTAGCCATGGAGAAGATTTTTCAGCACCGCATCTTCGAATTTTACGAAACCCTGGCCTTCCACTTCAAGCACGGGCAGTCTGGGTTTAAGGCCGTGAATTATTTGATTAAATCAGGGGAGAAGAGCCTTGACAGATATGCCCTCGATGAGGCGCATGATTATTTCGGTGAAGCCTTCGATCTTTTGGCCAACAAACCGCATCGCTCCCAGCAGGAAAACGAATTATTTATTGATCTCATCTCCAGGTGGTTTTTGGTTTTCTATTATCGTGGTGACTTCAGCAGCATGGTGGACCTTCTCAGCTCCAACAAGGGTCTGGCCGAATCCTTGGGGGACGGCTCCAGGCTTGGCATGTTCTATGCCTGCCTGGCCTTCACCCTGTATTGGGGTCAAGAAAAATTGCGGGAATCTTATCAACTCCTGAAGCAGGCCTACGCCTTGGGGGAAAAAATGGGCCACCCAAAGGTCATGGGTTATGCCGCCACCTGGCTCTCTTGGGTCTGCGCCGATCTGGGCCTTTTCTCCGAAGGCCTTAAATACGGTGAGACTGCGCAGGCCCTGTCTGGGGAACTCTCCGAGGACCAATATCTTCATTTCAAATCCCTGGCGGGCATAGGGCACAATTACTGGCAGATGGGTGAAGGCAAAAAGGATATCGCCATCGGCAAGGCCCTGCAAACCTATGGCAAAAAGCATTCCAATGTCCGCAGCATCGTCACCGGGCATATCGTCGAAGCCGCAGGACATTTTGCTTTGGGGGACTTTACCCAGGCCATCAGGTGCGCTAAAAACGGCATTGAAGGCGCCGCCGACCCCTTTTACGACCAGTGGGCCAAGATTGCCTTGAGTATCAGCTTCGTTTTTCAAACCATCAAGTTCGCTGAAGCGGGGGAACTTTTGGAAGAAGTCTTGTCCTACAGCCGGGAGTCCGGCTGCAATTATCTGAAAAGCATGGCTGATTTGTTCATGGGGGTCCTGCTTATTGCCAAGGGGCAGATGAACCGGGGTCTGGCTATGATCAAGGAGGTCCACGCTGCAAGTCTCAAGAACGAACGGGTCACGCTCCTCGTGGTTACCGAGTATATCTTGGGCCGGATCTTTTTGCAGATTGCTCAACCCGACAAACCGGTGAACTTTCCCACCATTGCCAAGAACCTGGGCTTTCTGGTGATGAATGTTCCCTTCGCCGCCAAGAAGGCGGAGACTCATCTTCTTAAAGCCATAAAGACCGCGGAAAGGATCGGGGCCCGGGGCATTCTGGGACAGGCCAGTCTGGATCTGGGCCTGCTGAAAAAGAAAAGGGGGAAAACCGAGGAAGCCCGAAAGCTCATTGACAAAGCCATCTCCATTTTTGAAACCATGGAAGCCGAGGTCTTTCTAAAAATTGCCCGGGAGTCCCTGCAGGCTAAGAATTAAGATAGGCCACCCAGGTCCAAGTAAATTTTTGTCTGGTTCCAATTAACTGCTGCCTTATGGTTATGGCCACTCCCCCGCTTGAAATCTTCGATTACATCATAATCGGCTCCGGCTTCGGGGGGAGCGTCGCGGCCATGCGGATGACCGAAAAAGGCTACCGGGTGCTGGTGTTGGAGCGGGGCCGGTGGTTTGCTGATGCCGACTTTCCCCGCAGTAACTGGAATCTACGGAAATTCCTCTGGCTGCCTGTGGCCAGATGCTTCGGCATCCTGCAATTGAGCCCCTTCAAGGATGTTCTGGTACTACACGGCGCGGGAGTGGGCGGCGGCAGCCTGGCATATGCCAACGTCCTCATGGAACCAGACCCCGGGGTATTCGATACACCGGAATGGCGCGCCCTGATGGACTGGCGGGCGGTCCTGGCGCCGCATTACCTGACGGCCCGCCGCATGCTGGGGGTGGCCACTAATCCTCGCCTGTGGCCTGCGGATGAGGTCTTGAAGGAAATCGCCGGGGAACTGGGGCGACAGGAGACTTTTCAGGCCACCGACGTGGGGGTCTTTTTCGGAGAACCCGGGGTGACCGTGCCCGACCCCTATTACCATGGCCAAGGCCCACCCCGGGCTGGTTGTATCCATTGCGGCGCCTGCATGGTGGGCTGCCGCCATAATGCCAAAAATACCCTGACCAAGAATTATCTCTATTTTGCCCAGAAATGGGGGGCGGAGATTAGGGCGGAAGCCGAAGTGCGTGATATCCGCCCGCTTCCTGAAGAAGCCGGCGGGACTCGCTATGAAGTGAGTTATCGCCGGGCTGCCGACTGGCTTGGCGCCACGGAGAGGCGGTGTTTGGCCCGGAAGGTCATCATTGCTGCCGGGACCCTGGGGAGCTTGCGGCTCCTGTTCCGCTGCCGGGACGAAACCCGGTCGCTCCCCCAAATATCTCCCCGGCTGGGTTACGGCGTGCTGACCAATAGCGAGTCCATGCTGGGAGTCACCTCCCGCAATACTCAGGCCAATTATGCCGAGGGGATTGCGGTGACCTCCAACTTCCAAGCCGATTCCACCACAACCGTGGAGCCGGTGCGTTACCCCGAAGGCTCCGGCTTGATGCGTTTTTTCTCCGCGCCTTTAATCGGGCCCGGTCCTTTACCCCGGCGTTGGCTCAAGTTTGTCACCAACCTGTTCCGGCATCCCCGGGACTTTCTCAAAACCCACCTCCTGCCGGGGTGGGCCCGGCGCACTACCATCATCTTGGTGATGCAGTCGGACGCCAACAGGCTGCGCCTGCATTGGCGACGCAAGCTCAGAACTGCGTTCCGCCGCGACCTGGTATCCAAGACGGACCCCGAAAAACCCATTCCTGCCAGGCTGGAACTGGGGCATAAGATCACCCGGGCCTTTGCCGCCAAAACGGACGGCATTCCGGCCACCACCATCAACGAAGTCTTGTTCGATATCCCGGTCACGGCGCATATTATGGGGGGGTGTCCCATGGGGAGCAAAGCCGAGGAGGGCGTGGTGGATTCCGCCTGCCAGGTGCACAATTACCCCGGCCTCTACGTGGTGGACGGCTCCATCATGCCCGGCAACCCGGGCATCAATCCGGCCCTGACCATTACGGCCATGGCCGAATACGCCATGAGCCTGATTCCGGCTAAAATTAATGAATAATCAACTCCGCCCGGGAAAAAATTTCGCGGCAGGCCGCCACTTCCCCGGGGGTCATCAGGTGTGGGGATAAGCGGACATCAATGGGTTTGCCTAGACTTTCCGCCTTGGAAAACCAGGTGGGATTATAGGGAAGCAAGGCGCACTTCCTGACGCCCAGATCCTGAAGCCGCCGGGAGATAGCCTCCAGGTTTCCCTTGGTCGCGGTGAACCCCGGAATCAAGGGAATTCGGGGCAAAGCCGCGTCCGGTTTTTCTTTTAAAAGGCCTTCCAGGTTGGCCCAGACCAGGGCATTGTCCCTACCGGTATATTCCCGGTGCAGATTCCCATCAGCCAGTTTCACATCCAACATTACCAGGTCCAGCAGGGGCAGCACTTTTTCCTTAAATTCGCGCCAGTCAAATAAGCCATTGGTTTGGATGGCTGTGTGCAAGCCCAGATCTTGCAACGGTCCCAAAACTGCGGCGCAGTAATCCATAAATAGGGTGGGTTCCCCCCCGGAGAGGGTCACCCCCCCGCCGGAGACCTCGTAAAACATGCGGTCCCGGATAATAATCTCCAGCAGTTCGTCAACGGCATAAAAGCATCCCAGCAACCTCAAGGCCTGGCCGGGGCAGACCTTGACACAGTCACCGCAGCGGGTACATTTTCCCCGGTCAATCCGGGCGGGGTTTTCTAACTGGCAGGCGGATACCGGGCAGGCTTCGACACAGTCCCCGCAGTTTATGCAGTCTCGGGGGTAAAAGCCGATTTCTGGTTGTGGATCAATGGATTCGGGATTATGGCACCATAGACAACGAAGGTTGCACCCTTTTAGAAAAACCGTGCTGCGGATGCCCGGACCGTCATCCAGCGCGTACCTCCTGATATCGAAGATTAGTGGTGCCGCCGCAGTCATGGCAGCGGGTGCAGAATCAGGTGGTTGGCCAGGTACCCGAATTTGTAGAGTAAGTTCAAATTGCCTTCCACGGTAATCTCATGGTTGAGAATGCTTTTCATGATGTCCTTTTTCAGGAAATCGCGTTTCGGGGTAGGAGAAGGAAGCAAGAAATTGCGCAGGCAATCGCCATCCTGAAAGGTTACCGTCAAATCGGCCGGCGGCGGATTATCAGGATTAATACGCATTTTCCCGTCGGCAAAAGATACCACAGTTTCAATATTGCTTTTTTGATCTTGGAACCGGTAAGTCCCCTGAAACTTTGCAATATTCTTATGATATTCCGGGTCAAGGTGTAGGGGGTCTTCCAGTCTGAATTCCATAAAATGGAGCAGGCCTTCCAAAAAATCCCCGGTCGACTTATCCTCAAGCATTTTTAAGAAATCCCTGATGGGCGCCGGCGTCCTATGGATCAACTCTCCGAACCAGTTTCCTACATACCTCACGATATTTCCCAATCCCGTGACCACCCGCGCCACCAGGCCGGGCTCAGGTTCAGGCTCTTCCTTCCTTTCGTAATAAGGGTACCTGATTTCCTGCTTCGTCCCCAGATCGTACTCCGCCCGGTTGATGATTTCCTGCTGCATCTGGGGATTGAGGTCCTTGAAATAGGCGGTGTATCCCGACACCCGCACCAACAGATCCCGGTATTCAGGGCTTCCGGGGTCCTGGGTCACTTCCTGCAATTTCTGCCGATTCATGATATTGAATTGCACCTGCAGGCCCCCTGGTGAACGGTCAGCTTTCAGGAAGTAGCCCTGAATGGTCTGGGACAACAGCGCCGGAGTAGTGGTGGCGGTGGGGGGAAATTTCAGATTCAAGGCCTGGCCGTTAGTGATCTTCGTATGGTCCAGCCCGGCAATAAAATTGAGGCAGGCAGGCAAGACCGGGGCTGAGCCCGACACTGGAGTGATGCCGCTGGCGAAAGACTCCCCTTTCCTCCGGCCGTTGGGCAGAGCCCCCGTAAGCATGCCGAAGCCCGCATGGTTGGTCATGGTCCAGTACCCGACGGTGTACTTGCCGCCCCGGTAGTGCTCTTTGCTCTGAAAGGTGTTGTGCAGGAATTCCATCAGCCATTTGGCATTATCCTTAGCCAGGGGGCTGTCGGTGCCGTATTTATGCGAGGAGTTTTTTACCTTAGCGTACAGGTCCCGATAGCCCTCCCCCCAATCGCTTTCAATGGCGGCAATCATCTTGGCCATGGCGTTGCCGTTATGGGGAAAACCGAATTCCTGGATGGCCGTCACCGAGTCCACCACATCTGCCAGGCCGATCATGGCCGCGCCCGAGAAATTATACGTGGCGCCTCCCATAAGGACATCCTGCCCCTTTTCCATGCACCCCTCCATCAGGGCGGACAGCATGGGGCAGGGGTGCATCTGTTGATGGGTGCGGCCGCAGTAATTGTTAAAGGTCACGGCCCGGTCGATGAGCCAGCCCAGTTGCCTCTTCAGGGCGCCCTGGAACTCGTCGAAGGAGTTCATCTGCACCGCCGGGGTAGTTTGCTCTCCGATGAGTTCATCTTTGGTCAGGCGGTGTTTGCCGCCGAACAGCGTCCGCTCCAGGGCGGAGGTGAGGTTGAACAAGATGGCGCCGCTGTGGCCGAACGTCCGGCCGGCGCTGAAGGGCTCCACGCAGCCGATGACGCCGTAGTCCCGGGCATCCTGCTCGGTAACACCCTGGCTCTTCAAGGTGTCGATGACCGCCAGGTCGTTGTGAAAACAAGGGGTGGCCTTGGTGGTGATATTCACTTCGCACAGCCTTTGCAGATATTCCGGTGGATTTACGTCCGGATAATACCGGGCATTGACGTTGGGGTCCCGCAAGACCAGCAACTCGGTGGCCTTGAGCATCACGTAGGTTAGGTCGTTCACCGCGTCCTTCCCATCCCGGTCAACTCCCCCCAGGGTAATGGCCTGGTTGGAGCCGCTGCCGCCGAAGAGCTCCTCCCCGGCTTCCGGGATCATGGGCACGTGGTCGGCAATGCCCAGCCAGAAGCAGCCCACCAGTTCCACGGCCTTTTCCGGGGTCAGGTGGCCCTTCTTGATGTCCTCGGCATAAAGATCGTAAAGGATCTGGTCCAGGCGCCCCAGGGACAGGGCCAAGTTGGCGTTCTCCTGGTGCAGGGCGATCTTGCAGATCCAGATGGCCTGCAGGGCCTCATGGAAAGTTTCGGGTTTGGCCGCCGGCACCTTACGGCAAATTCTGCTGATTTCCTGGAGTTCGTCCCGGCGCTCCTGGTTCTGGGCCATCCCGGCCTGGCGGTCGGCTTCGTCGGCCAGATGCCCGGCATAGGTGATAATGCCTTGGAGAGCCAGTTGCACCGCCCGGTAGAAGTCCTTTTGTTCCTTACTCTTTCCGGGTTTATCCTCCTCTTTCCGGGCTTCTCGGATGATGTCCGCCAGCCCCCGCTTCACCACCATGCCGTAATGGGGGATGGTGTGGGAGATGCACTCGGGTTTGCTGACCAGATAGTAGACCAGCCTTTCCTGGAGGGCGGCGCACTCCTGGTCGGATTCTTTTAAGGCCTTCCGGGTGGCTTCCATAATGGTGCCTTTGTCGAGCCAGTAGGGAAAGATTACCGAGTTCAACTCCTTGATCTGGGCAGGAGTGATATCAAAGGGGTTCTTCTTCCGGGTCCCAATCGTCTCCAATTCCGGCCAGATGCACAGAGGATAGAGATCGGGATACAGGAGCACGCCCAGGGGTTTGGTGGTAGTGGTGCCGGCCAAGAGATTGTCCTGGGCAATTATCGCTTCCTTTCTCTCCATAACATACTGATAAAGCTTCCCTGCTTTGAGTTCCGGGGAATCATCCTTGTCCGGCAGTTTAGCCAATTTTTCTTTCCAGAAAGTCGTAATGTTTCTGGGAAGTTCCGTGCAGATGGCCGGCTTCCCGTCAAAGTGGCGGTCCCGCATCCGCTGAAGCCGCGGCATATTCTTTAAGGTAATATCCCGAAGACCCAATTCTTCGACCGTGAAGGTTACGTTGCTCATTTTTACCTCCCGTAGCCCAGGGATGCGGACCACTCTTCATAATTTCTGTCCGGTTCTTTTTCATTTTTTAGGTAGAAAATTAAAAACGTCAAAACGTGCCAGCCGATAAACTCGCAGTTAAACCAGTCAGAGGCCGTATGCTCGTAAACCCGCCGCCAGGTGCCGCTGTTGAAATAGAGCCTATCCAATGTTTCTCGGATTTTTTCCTTTCCTTCATTCAGTTGGTTTTTTATGGGCGCGACGTCCAGGGGCACCTGATCGGCGTAATGGGTATGGCCGTAAACCACGTATTTTACCCGCTCATCTTTAAGGGCTGGTTCTTTCATGGCATAGGCTTTATAGTCGTTGGCGTTTTGATACCAGCGGCGAATCGTTTTACCGGCCAGAATCGCGGTCAGCCCGCTAAAGGAGATACCGGAGGTGAGCCGCAGGGCCAGTTTCAAGAGCTTGCCTAAGAACCAGTTGGTGCGGACGAAATCTTGAACATAGGGGATTTGGAAAAACTGCGCCGCCAGACGGTTCCAGACATCATGAATCGTGCCTTCCCTATCGGGATAATAGCGGCAGACGCTTTTAATCCAGGCCGGAATTTCCAGGAGCGGCCGCACGTTGTCGATCTCCTTCAACTGGCGGTAAATAGATTCAACCACGTCCGGTTCCACCCAGGCCTTCTCCAGATCCTCTTTGACCTCCTGGGGGAAATGATTAAGCAGATCAATTACCAGGGCGTCTCCCAACGAGGAGGCATTCCGGTCGCCGCTGTAGTTCAGGGGGTCGTAGCAATCCCCATGGCGGGCCATGACGCCGTATAAGGGAAACTTCTGATAGAGGGGAAAGGGGTTTTTTTCGTAATATTCCCAGTCAGGCATCCGGAGGAACTTGGCGATGGCCAGACGGGTTGAAGGAAAGCGGTTTATCAGCCAGTCGTGGTTACCCGCCAGATAAGTAAACTTGACCGCGTTTACCTTCTTCTCTTTGCATTCTTTCTGAAATTCTTCCAGGTAGCCCATGATCTTAATATTTTCCGGATTATTGATAATCCCGTTGACTATTCTCTTGGTATAGTCTTCCAGGTTGGCGCCGTTCCCATCCACTTCGTCCGGCGCGGACCAGGGCCGGATGGGTTGCTTCGGCTTCTGAGTCTTCTGGTCCAGCCAGACCTCGGACCGGATGACATCAAAGATATCCCCCAGGAGCACCAATTCGATTTTCTCCACCGGGGGCAGAGGAGGTTTGTTTTCACCGATAATGTCCAACAAGATATTGCCGAATTTTTGAAAAGCCCGGGGGTTAATGGTCGTTCCGGAAGTGCCGTCGGTGAGGTGGATGTCGCTCAATAAAACTAGCATAGCTTTACCCCATCTTGGAGCCCCGCTGAGAGCGGCCCGGTTGGCGCAATGAGTGAGGATTTAATGGATAATGTACGTCCGGGGAAAGGACCGGAGGGCAGGAATAATTAAGGGAGGGCAAGAGGTATCGGTGCCATCCCCGTCGGCCCGAATAAAAAGCCGGGGTGCTTTACGGAGCAA
>JAQTXE010000171.1 GCA_028688935.1 Syntrophales bacterium | reverse complement strand
GCATAGGAAAGAATTGCCAGGGAATCCCGATTTGGTTTTCTCTAAACGGCGCAAAATAATTCTTGTCCATGGATGTGTTTGGCAGCAGCACAATGGATGTAAATCTTCGCATATCCCAAAAAGCAGGCAAGAATATTGGGCTCCAAAGCTTGCTCGGACGGTGCGTTGTGATAGAGAAAATCAATCAAAATTACGGGAGCTTCGATGCGATATTTTAGTAATATGGGAATGTGAAGTGCGGGATATTCATAAGCTTGCTGGAAAAATAAAAGATTTTCTTGATAATAAATAAATAATTAGCCCCACCTCATAGAATCTGTTTTACCAAGATATCAATTTCCTTAAGTTCCTCTCTGAGTAAGGCTCGGACTAATTGGCGCAGGCGGCCGATGCTCTTGACCTGGCCGGGGCCGCCCTGGGCCAGCCAGTCCCGGACCTTACGGGTACAAAATTCTCCCAGCTCCGCCAAGCGCTCATGCTGAAGATTTCCTGCCTCGAATTGGGGGATGGGGAGTTCCAAAATCTTCTTTTGAATATGCCTGGGTCCCCAGAGTCCCCGTGCTTGCATTGGCTTGATAAGATTATTGATCTCAGGAGCATTAATGATCGCGCTAAGATAATATGCTTCTTTGAGGTTTGACGTTCGAAAGTATATGGTAACCTTATCAACAACGAATCCTTGAAAGTTGACTATTTGTTCTGTATTATTCAATAGTTCATCTTTTCGAATCACTGATGAAGTGGGGATTGTCCCTGACGAATTGTAGATCACCAAATACGTAATATCCGGATTTTGATTGGTCAATTTTTTGCGATAATTAATCCAATCTATAGCTGATTGATCCCCGGCTTTAATGCCGCGCCTTTTGATCCATTCTCGCTCTACTCTTTCCAGCCATTTCGCCAAGTATGAAAAGCCCTGTTCCCTGGCTTCATCGGCATTAAGCAGTTTGCATTTCCTCTGGCCCGGCTCTATGGGCAGGACCATTAAGCGAAAATTTAAATGGCCGAAGGGCAGCAAATCGGTGGAAAGTAAAGTGGCGTAAAGGAATTGGCTTTCCACCTGCCCAGAGAACTGTACTTCATTATAAGGCTTTTTGGCTTCTTTAACTGCTCGGGGGTCTGTGGCCAAGGGAGGTAACTGGGGATTAAAGCCCAAAGATGATGATCTTAATTGGACGAACCAAAAAGTTCGTGGATATATGTTTGCACCCTCAAAAAATCTTTTCTTATAAAAACTGGCAGTCTTTTTCACCGTCCCTTCTCCCGGGGCCCAATAGGTGCGGCGGCCATGGTGGTGGAGGGAGAAGTTTGCGGTGGAAATAGCCAGGTTTTCTTCGGCCTCCTGAAGGGAGGCATTTTTGCGGGGCAGAACGCCCGAAAAAATCTCTCCCGGAAAGGATGTTCGTCCCGAAACGGGTCCTACTTTCTCACCCCAAAGAACACAAGTTGGCACATTGAAGAGGGGAGTCACTTTATCGCTGTCCCAGGCCTCGCTCCACAACAGGTGCAGCATCCGATTTTCGGTGAAGCGGAAGGTTCCGCGGCGCAATTCGTCGTGCTGGTCCGCAGTAAAGATGGATCGAGGAAGGACAAAACCGATCTGGCCACCCTTTTTCAAGTAGAGGTCGGCGGCCCGGACCAAGAAAAGGGTACCCACCTCGGTATTGGCGATTAGGTGGCCCCGCCCGGTAAGAAGTCGGTAATCCTTGAACTGTCCCTTTAAAAACTTCTGATAATCCGGCTCCAGGTAATGCAGGGCGATCCACGGCGGGTTCCCCATGAGAAAGTCGAATCTGCCCTTTAAGAAGAGGGGCTTGTAGACATTTTTCAGGATGAAGCTCCAGATGGTGTCCCGTTCCTCTTCTAAGAACCTTTTCAGGGCCATGGCGATTTCGAACAAACAGTCAACTACCGGCTCTTCATCGGCGTGGGGGAAATTCCGTACCCGCAGAAAATTCCGGAAAGTATCCACTCCCACGGTTTTGCCGCGATGATCCAAGGCAAACCCCTGGATGTGCTCGATGGTGCGGTCATACATCTCCAGGTTGTCAAGGAGCACTTCGGGCAGATAGACGGGCTCCTCCGCAAGCTTGACCCGGTAACTGGGCACTTGGCGGAAGAGGCTGCGAAAGACTTCCCGTTCCGGCAGATTGATGGTGTTGGCCAGAAACACGGGGATGACCACCGGGCGGACCCGCTTTTTAAGCAAGTCCCCCAAGGCCAGGATGTAGTTGGTTTTGGCCGTGATGACGGCCAGGGGGTGAATGTCCACGCCGTAAACGGAAGCCAGGATGTGGTCCAGGGTTTCCCGGGAATCCTCCAGGCGCCGGCGCTTCTCCTTGATGGCCAGGTAAAGGAAGGTGCCGGAGCCGCAAGCCGGGTCCAGCATGGTCCCCTGGGGATTGGCGTCCAGCATCTTGCCGATCATGCGGTGGGCCAGCCAATCCGGGGTGTAGAATTCCCCCAAATCATGCCGGGTTTCCGGATCCACCAGCTCCTGGTAAAGGGATTTGAGCACGTCCTCGGAGAGTTCCCTCAGGCGGTATTTGCTCAACAGGCTGAACAAGGCCCGCACCACCTGCAAAGCCGTGGCCTGGGCCGTGCTCCGGGCGATCCAGGAGAAGAAATCTTCTTCCAGGAAGTTGTCGATGTCCAGGTCCTTGAAGAGCTTCCCTTCTAGCATATGGAGAATCCGGTCGTTTCCGGGGAGTTCGGCGCTTTCGGTGAGGCGCTGCCAAGCCAGGAGCTTGGCCAGGGTAGCGAGGTACGTGTGCCGCACGAAGAGTTCGTCTCCAGCCACCTTGCTGCCGTAAACAACGCGCAGGTATTTGTCCCAGGCATCAAAGACCACGGCAAAAGCGCTCTTGTCCTTCACCTCTCTCCAGAGGGTCAGGAGGGCGGCGTTGGCAGTCTGGAAGGCATGGCTTGAGAGGCCGAAATCCTTTTCAATGAGTTCGCTGGTGGGTCGATAAATCTCTTTCCTCAGAAAATAACGGTCCAGCCAGAAAAAGATTTCTTCAGAAGAAAATTTGCGCCAATCCACTTCTTCCAAGATGCGGAGGTCCACCGTCTCCGGGAGTATTTCCTGGGCTTGGGGATCGTGCAGGAGGGGAGTATAAGAGATGAAGCGCACGCCGTCTGCCGCCAGGCAGAGATAGGGGGTGCGGGAGGAGGCCGGTTCTTGGGACCAGAGGATGGCTGCATAGCGGCGAAGCTGCTCTTCAGCTTCGGCCCGGGTCTTGGTAAGATCGGCTTCGAATTCGATGATCACGTTGCCGAAGAGATTGTCGGCTCGTCCTTTCAGGATGCGGTCCTTTTGACGGACCTTTAAATACTTCTCCACCCCTTGGCTGAATTCCTCGATAAAAGCCGGGACCACGGAGAAGAGGGCATGAAGCAGCATGCCGAACCGCTGGGAGCGGGCGGGTTCTGAATTGAGGGGCTCAACCTCCTTGAGATACTGCGAGATCAGTTCATTTCTCTGCACTTCCCGAACGTCGGGCATGCGGACACCTTTTTCTTTAAGTTTGCTGGGCTTTTTCATCTGGACCGCTCTTGCTCTTCCGGGCGAGGCGCATGGCCAGTTCGAAAGCGGCGGCGAGCCTGATTATTTTTACGTCAGAAAGGCCCTTGATGTCCAACAATCTCTCTAAAGGCTGATTAGAAAGGCCCTCAAGGGAGCCGAATCTTTCCATGAGTTCTCCGGCGATGGCTTCCGCGGAGCGGCCTCGGATGCCCGGAGAGATCAAAATAGCGAGCAATTCGGTCTCCGAAAGGCTGGCTGGCCCCAGTTCTCGAAGTTTACCCCCAGGATGTCGCCAGTCTTCATCCATAAAGCCACCTTGCACAGAATTATGCCATAACCCTTTGGTTTTGGATAAAATATATTTAAAAACCAGGAGGTCTTTAAGGAGGTTTAAGGAGAAAGGGCCCTATTTTTAAACCAATTAACTGTCCGCCATTCTGACCCCACCCCACTGCCTTTTTTACATTCTTTTGCCCTTTTTGACCTTTTGTAAGGTTCCGGGTTAGCCTTCCTTTGAATCCGTGCAATGGCTACAAGTGACCGAAATTACTTGATAAATAATGCTTTTCGTAGTATAAAGATATGCATGGTGGGTGCGGTAAGAACCAAGGAAAAGTGTCCCAAATGCGGCGGCTCGTTTGAAGGTGAGCCGTTGCGTTGTTCCTCGTGCTTTACTACCCCAAAGCGCTATTTCGTCGATTTTTCCTGGCCCGGCCAGGGGCGGATCAAGCTTTACTCCGATCAGCAGGGCTATCCTCTTGATTCGTGGGAGCGGGCCAGCCGTCTGCTCAGCACCATCAGGTATGAGATAGACCAGGGGAAATTCGATCCAAGGGAATACATCCGGCGGGAGTTTAAAGCCCTTAAGTGCGACAATTACCTACTTGAGTGGCTAAAGCGGCAGGAGTCCCGCAACGGGCGCCAGGAAATTTCTCTGGGATACCTTAAGTTCGCTCAGATGATAGTGCGAAAATATCTGACCCCGCTCTTGGGAGACAAAGACATTCGGGAAATCAGGGAAGGGCAGATCGAGGATTTTCGAGACGCCCTTCCGAGTTCTCTCAAGCCCAAGACGGTGGCGAACATCATGGGGCTGCTGAGTAAAATCCTGCGGGATGCTTACCGCAGGCGGGACATCGCTTATCTGCCGGAGATGCCGCGGATTGAGGTGGGGGAGCCGGTAACCGAGTGGATTTCTCTGGAAGAACAGGAAGCCGTTCTGGCCCATGTCCCCGATCCGGTTTTCAAGGCGTTTTTCCTCTTCCTGATGAAACAGGGAGTTAGACCGAGCGAAGCCCGGGCTTTGCGGTGGGAAGACCTGAACTTAAAGAAGGGTCGCGTGGTAATCCAGGCGGCCATGGACGGAGAAAAGTACCGTTCCTGCACCAAGGAGAAGGACGTCCGGTACCTGCCCATGCACCCCAAGGTTCAGGAGGTTCTGAAGGGACTTCCCCGGTCCATCGGTGGCTTCGTCTTTGTCTATAATGGTAAACCGCTGAGCAAAAAGCTGGTAATCGATGCCTGGAACCGGGCGGCCAAAGGGGCAAGGCTGAGGATCACCTGCTATCAAGGAACCAGGCATTCATTGGCTTCCCAAGCCATCAATAGGGGAGTGAGCGAGCGGGTTATCGGGAAGATGCTGGGGCATAAATGTGTTGCATCGACCCGGCGATATGCTAAATTATCAACCGAAACATTGAAGGCTGTGTGGGCAGAGGAAGATTTGTCCCCGGTTCGTCCCCAAAAAGATATTGACAAAAGGTAAGTTCCTGATATATTGGGACTTACCTCAGTCATGAACCAGGTTCGAATCCTAGTCCCCCAGCCAAAAACCTTCCCCGGTAGCTCAGCAGGTAGAGCGGGTGGCTGTTAACCACTTGGTCGGCGGTTCGAGTCCGTCCCGGGGAGCCAGATATCAAAAAGGCCGTCTTTCGCAGGTGAGATGGCCTTTTCCTTTTGGTAGGCAAGGTTGGTAACTGCCAGTAAATCAAAGGGTTTTCGGTAACTGGGGATGAGTCTGCCATCCTTCCAGGAGGAGTTCGAGAGTACAAAATTGAGCAAACGGCGCTTTTCGGGCATATCCTGTTTTTCATAAAGAGTTACAGCATGTTGCGTCAGTTCGAGAATGCGAGCACCCTCTTCCAGGTAGGCGGTGTTGGCATTTTGGTGTCTCTCGATTTTCCGCAAAATATCCGCCTGCTCTCTCCGCCATTCTTCACTTTTCCGGTCAAAAAATTCCTGGGCGATCCTCCCGTCCAGTTTGTCAATGTACATGGCGTCAAGACGATCCTGGAGCTTTGAATATTGTTTCTGGAGATTACCGACAATCTCGTCGTGGTAACGTTTTTCCTCTTTATGGCTGCCTTTCAGGGCGGTTACTATCCAGGAATACACCTTGCCGTCCAGTTTAAGAGCGCGCAAGGCTTCTCCGAAATGCTCCGCCAATTCCTCTTCTCGAACATATTTTTCCGGGCATTTCCCCCTATACCCGGTGCAATGATAATAAATGTATCGTCCCTTCTTTAACTCTCCCACGAGGGCACAACCACAGTGTCCACAAGACACCATTCCTTGGAAAGGCCAATGATGCTTTTGCTGACGTGTCCGCCGACGCCCCTTCTCGGCCAACACCTCTTGGACCCGATCAAAAAGTTCCTTGCTTACTATGGGCTCATGAGTACCGTGATAGTGCTTCCCTCCCCAATTGAAATCCCCGTAATATATGGGATTAATCAAAATTTTATGGACAACGCTCTTGGGGATTTTCCTACCGGTTTTGCGATAGCCGAACCCTTCTGATTGAATTTTTTGATTTAGTTCTAGAAGAGAATAATTACCTGTGGCATACCATTCAAACAGTTGCCTGATGAACGGTGCTTTCTCAGGGTCTATCTGTATAATGCGCTTGCCTCCACATTGAACGTTGATGTAGCCCAAAGGAGCGAAAGAGGGGAAAATTCCTTGGTCTGCTTTTTCCAGCATTCCTTTCTTGGTTTCTTCGGAGAGATTGTCAATATAGTTTTTGGCCATCAATACTTTGATGCCGTGCATGAACTTTTCTGAGGAACGAGAATCCTTTGAAAGAACAACGTTCTCCTTCACAAAATGGATATCCAGATTTAGATCATCAATGGTCACCCAGTCCTTTAAGTTACGGTAAAGACGATCAGTTTTTTCTACTAAAAGAATGCGGCAAGGCTCTTTGGGTGATTTACTTTTTAGTTGTTTCCTAAAGAAGTCGACCATGGAATTAAACCCTGGACGGCCCGTTTTCTTTGCTGTTTCAACATCTACAAATTCCTGGACTATCCGGTAGCCCTGGTCCACGGCATAGGTGTTAAGCAGTTTTAACTGGGCCGGGATAGAATAACCTTCTTTCTCCTGTTCCTTGGAAGATACCCGGGCGTAAACTACGGCCTCGGGACGGCTGATAGCAGCATTCTTCTTTTTCATCTTAATTGCTCCCTAAGAAATAATATCCCTTAATAAGGACTAAAGTCAAGTTCCAAACTTGAAGTGCTCTGCCTTCAATAAAGAAAGGGGCTTTATCTTTTAAAAAAGACGTTTGCGGAAAGTAATAAGGATTGCTCGCGCCTTATTATCAAGTTTTCATAACTTCTCTTGCCAATCACTTTTTCATTAAATTAGCCATTTTCACCATTTGATGAAAGCCTTTCTTTGATGAAAAAAGTGTTTCCAGCCAGTGCGCCTGTTTATTAAACAGACCAGCCCTTGCCAAGACGAAGAATAAGCTGCCTTATCACACCTCCGGTGTCCTTCCGATCTACAATGGTATGATGTTTTTAAGCAATCCTTCCTAATCCTTGTTTACCCAAATCGGTTATGATGGAGTGTGAATGTTAATCACCCTTGAATGTAAGAGGTGTCATCAAGTTTTTGATTGCGATGTCGGTTCAGTCAGCTTGCCTGAAGGTTTAATTCGAAAAATTTACATACAATAAAGTGAGGCTAATTACGAATCAGCGGGAGAGGCCCTAAAGGCTGCCCTTCCCCGGGCCGGGGAGACCTGTTAAAGACGAAGATCAAGGAAGCGGGATTAGGTGATATCGATCTGGATTCGATCGAGTCCCGGGGTTGCGGCAAGCAGAAACGGATTGCCTTTGATGGCCATGTCAAAGGTGAACTGGTTTCTTTGGCGTGCTGTTTATTCCAGTGGTCAAGACTGCAACATAATCTCGGATCAAATCATTCTTGCCTGGTCCTGGAATCCATGTTATATTTTGGGCGAATAGGTGAATCTTCTTCAGTATTTTTGCTACTTGCAACAGAAACAAAAGGCTAGCTTTATACGCAAATAAATGCATCGATAACCGCAAGGCCGAAAATGAAAAGGCTGATCTTTTTTCTCGTGGTGCTTATTTTGCTGGTCGACGCGGCCGGCGATGGGTTTATCGACAATTATAAATCTAGCGCGCCCGATTACCTCTTGACTTCGGTTGCTGCCAACCACCGAGCCGATCAGCAACTCCGCAAGAGTGACTCTGGACGGCGCAATTTAATGGTTGCCCTGCTGGTCACGTACTTGCTGATGATGTCAAGGTATTCCCAATACCAGTCAGTGACAGCTGAGGTACCGCATGTCGGAAAAATAATCCTTTGCAGCCATCTGTGCAGTTCCGGCGGCCCCCCCTTGTAAATCACTTCCCCCCCTCATCTGCCTTCTTCCTTAAAGGCTTTCTTAACCAAGCAACTCAGAGTCGGCGTCTGAACTACATGGTTTCTGTAACCGTAAACCCCTTCTTTCGGGGTCTGCGGCCGAAATGGGTGTCCATCTCGGGAAAGTTGCGGTCCACATACTGGCCACCATCATGGTCATCCCGTTATTTCTCCTTCAGGCGGGATAGATCAACCTTCGCGGTCATATTGGTGACATCGGTGATATACAGTCGGTCAGAGACCGAACCCTGCTTCGCGCTGTTCCTGGGTTGGTTAAACAACCGCTGGAAAGGTTCAGTTTCGCCGGTAATCTTGACTTCCACCGGCAGCATATCAGGGTCCCCAATGATAACATCCTTGCGGCCATTTCCCCATGCGGCCGCCCTGAGGAGATGGGTTTATGTTGCGATCGGTCCGTCTGAAATTTTTATTCCTTTTTATTCTCACCCTCCTTGCCATCCTGTTTGTCCTCCCCTCTTTCCCCGTGGAATTGCCGGAATGGTGGCAAAAGCACGTAAGCAAGGGCCTCAACCTGGGCCTGGACTTGAAAGGCGGCATGCACCTGGTCCTGGAAGTGGACATGGATTCCGCCGTCTCCAACGCCTTGAACCGGGCCACCCCGGAACTCAAGGAGATGATAGAGAAAAAGGGCGTGGCCGCCAAGATGGGGGACGTCAGCAAGAAAACCCTGCCCCTCACCCTGCTCAATGCCGATGAACAGTCGCCTTTGCAAAACC
>JAQTXE010000170.1 GCA_028688935.1 Syntrophales bacterium | reverse complement strand
ATAAGGATGTCAGCTTTGGGGAATTCATGGATGTTACAGATATCGCCCAGGATGAAATCAACTTTTGGAAAAAGGGCTTTGTAAGCCGCCGCGGCATGGGGATCAATATCGTTGGCAAAAATTATTTCTACGCCAGCTTGATGGACGCCCCAATCAAAACCGCCGCATCCAGAGAAAAGGGATACCGCTGTTAATTTGCCGCCCACTACCCACTTGCCCCCAGAGACCTGCGCATAGCTCTCGAGCAATAATACAGTATTTTTTTAAGAATGGCCACTTAAAAAAGTGGTTCCCGCTGCTGAAGTATTTCTTCAACAATCTGGTGGGAGAGCAGTGGCTCAAAATGCTGGAGGCGGTCCCGGAAAAGCTGAACCAATCTCAAACGGTCAATGATTAAGGACTGATGAATATCACCGCTTTTATGCCATCCTCCATCTGAATTCCGAAAGCAATAGGGAATGAAAGCTATGTTTCCAGGAGGACAGAGGAATGTCATTATTGGGTTCCAAGCACTATGGCTGCTTGAGTGCTGTTTTTGAACCCATTCGTGAGTACAACCGCATTGGGCAAAAAATATGGGCAATCCCGGAGCTGGATCGTTAAATGGCACCCATCCAACGACGTCTAAGCCCTTGTCGCCAGTATCATGAGGAGAAAATTCGGCCTCAGAAATTATTACCCGTTCCTTAAGATCATCAGCCAGCGCAATGATCTTATCCCATAATTTCCCCGTGTATTTCCCCGGATGCAGCGCATTGGCACCGAAGATATGCACTTCAGCGTTTGCAGGAAGGAGCTTTTTCAGGGCCTCACTACTTACAAATTCGAAGTTGCTTGTAAGGTAAGCCATAACGCTTCGTACATGCCGGAGGTTAGACGAGAGAAGGAGGAAAATGTAGAATCTATTCTCAAGAATCAGGGGATCATTTACAGTCAGGACATCGCCACTTAGTGAAAATGAAAAGGGGTAAAAAGCACCAAATGCCTCTTTGCGGTAATAAAGATGTCTGAACCAGTTGTCCACCAACTGAACCCATTTGTCGTTTTCCTCTCCTGGGGATAGCTCATCCCCAGACAAAAGGTCTTCTCCTCCCTCGCCTAGATCCCTTGTACGCTCCCGGAAGCGGTCCAGAGCATCGGCTTTTGAAAACTCCCGGTCTTCATTAGCCAGGCAGAGCAGTTCTAAATAGTCTGCCCAAATATGAGTTTCATATTCAGCGGCACGCGGGAGGGTTTCCAGGCTCTCTAATCGTGCGGCAGCTATTTTTGAGGCCATGAATAGAAAATTACTAACTTTCCAAATCTTGCAATCGGCTTTTGATAACCGTTCTAATATCGCGAGCCATTGTTAAGATTTCGCCCAGATTATCAACATCAATTGGAGCGGGTTTTTCAACCAAATGCTGATGTTCGCGCGCCACCTCCAAACGTGCTTTTGATTCCACTATAGCGATACTGAAGATTTCTCCTGGCCTTTCGGTGAGTAGCTCTGCTTCCTTCAGAGGCTTGCCGGCTCTGAAACTTGAAAGCGCTTTCTCATTGCTTACCACACTGTTTAGCCTAGAAAGATTTCGTGATTCTCCCAGCCTTGTTCTCCCCTCGCCAACCTTTTCGAATATCCACTGTGTTAATTCCTTTAAGTGATCTTTTTTTAATCCAGTGAGGGTAGGGTCTGTCCTACTAGAAAGTCCTAGAAAATTTACTATATTGTTATAGCTTAAGGCGGTGGTCAATAATGAAAAATCTATTGATTCCTCATTTAATGACTTGATGCCAAAAAAGTCATCCTCTTGAATTTGATCATACACGGATAAACTGGTGAGAAGGGCGGCCACATAGTCAGCACGGCTACCTATAGTTTTTGCAAGAGTTTTGTACTGAGTAGCCGGCTCTTCGCCCTCAACAGTTTTTTGCAGTTGTTTAAGATACTTGGCCTTGGCCAAAGGGTCCCATTGTTTAATCCCTGTTACGTGCCGATATCCAAGATAGCTAAGGATTTCACTTCGATCATTGTAAATAAGTGCCGGCAAGGTATCAGGTTTATTCGGGGCTGATTCGCTTACAGCACGAACAGATTTTCGCCTTACAGGAGCTATGTCTGGATTATGCAACAATTTAACAGCGCAAAGCCTGCGGTTTCCCTCAACAACCTTATAAATCCCTTTTGATGCTTTATCTGGGACGACCAGCAAAGGCTCGCCGGGAAAATAACCTTTTTCGCCTATGGACAACATCAATTCCAAGATAGACGCATCCCTCAACATCCACTCCAACACAGCTGACTGGTTTTGACCGTTGATAGATGAAGGCAGGCGGGGATTATAGGGGTCGAATTTTAGGTTTTGGATAGGGATAAATTCGACCTTGCTTTCAGCGGGGCCAGTTGGCTTAGCCGTACTTACCTTTGGCACTTATTCTCTCCGAGGATCTCTTCCATTCTAGGTTCAGATATTATAACATGTCTAGAAATTTCGATAAACCCCATTACCCCATCAACCTCCTTTAAGCCTTCTTGCAGAAAAGGGCAAGTTTTTTTCCCTTTCAAAGCCGATATTTCTCGATGATTTTATTGGCAGGTCCGGGGTTCGTTTTTCCCCGCAAGGCAGCTTTCCATAAGTTCTTCCGGCAATGCTCTTCCTTTGCGGCATTTTCTTTTTATTGATAAAATTTTCGAGCTCTGGCTATTTGCTTTTCAGGGATATCGTCATGGAAGTTCATTCGCCTTGTCTACTGCACCTACCCCTTTTTGGTCTCCAATCAGGTCCTCCCTGCATTTAGCTTCCTTGCTACCGCGTTCCAGGGATAACCACAGCTCGAGCTTGCCGGTTTGAAGGTGATTCAGGGGTTTGGTTTTAGTATCAACTCCAGGAGAATCTCCGGCCGGAGAAGGTAAACTTTTATAGCCTGAATGCATCCTGCTGTTTTATAATCAGACAAGCCGAGACCAAACCTCATCTCGCCGCAAAGCCATTTCGCGCTCCGATGAGGACTGACCCAAGTTACTCATACCCCGCCCGCATCTCCATCTTGTCGGCATAACCATGCCAATCCCATTCGTGTTTCTGGGCCTCTTTCTGGAGGGCTGGGGCCCCTTGCAACAGCAGGTTTTCATAAGCTTGAGAAATCCGGGGGCGTGATGGTTTCTCGATCTTAGTCGTCGGCCTGGTAGTGCCGCAGCTTGTCAAAGCCGCGCTTAAGATCGCCAGGAGTAGAAAATTCCTCCACTTCCCTTTTATGCTCTTCCACGCGCTGATCAACTTTGGGGTCCTCCTTTCTGATTTCATCGGCCCGGTGGTATTCCTGGAGTTCTTCTTTGGCCCGCATGCAGCTTCGAACCTGGCAACCGGCATACAGGAGGCCTGACAGCAGAGCCGCAACTACGGCGCCGCCGATTATCCGGCCCAAGGCGGTTTTAAAAAGCCAACCGACGATAGCTCCCATAGATCGCTCCTTATCCCACCGGCCCCTCTGCCGGCGGGGTCTCAGTTTCTTCCTCCTTGCAAACAGGTGTCGGCGGCACCCCTAACCGTTGATTGAACAAGGTGCTTCCTGCCCCGAGGACCCCGCCGATGATAAGGGCCGCGGTGATGTCCCGGATGGAGGCAGGCATGTCCCATTTGACGATCAGGCCTTTGATGGCATAGGCGGTGTAAATGACCACGGCGATGAACAGCGCCAGAGCGGAAATCACCGCCTTGATGTCGACTTCCGAATTATCGGCCGAAATCAACTTCTGGCGCCAATTCATGCTCCATACTCCTTGACCAGCCGGATAAACTCTTGTTTATACACGTGGTCCCCCGGGCAATAATGCTCCGTTTCCCCGTTTTCCCGGTGCAGCATGATGGTTTCCGGGTCCAGGCCCAGGGCTTCACAAAGGATGGCCACCGCGGCTACTGCATTCGCCTTAACCATGGAGCCCCGGCCCTCGCCAAAAGGCTCCCTCCTGTAATCCCCCAACATTTCCACGCCCAGGGTGCGGGAGTTCCAGGAATTGGCATGGACCCCGGGGGTGGTCAGGGGGGTAAAGACCCAAATCTGCTTGTCATCCACAAACAGGTGGGGTCCGGCAGACCAGCCGCAGTCGTCCCGGTAGTAAGCCTGGAGGTCAAGGATATGCTGGAGAGTGAAGCCGTTAGGCCGCATGGCTAAACTCGGGTCTTCGGTGTGGTGCAGCACGATGAACTCCGGGACCCAATCATCCCAGGCGAGTCCCTTCACATATTCCCGAAAGGATTCAGGGGTAAAGGCCAGGCCCACAATCCCCTTCCATTTGCCCGCCCGGGTTTGCTCCACCATCCCCTCAGTCGGGGACGCTGGAGATGATTCCTGACCCTCGCCCCACAATTCCCCCTCCCGCCGGCGCCGCGCCACCAGGCCCGGCAGAATCCGGCCCCCGGCTTTGCGCCATTTGGCCAGCTCTCCGGGAACCGCGTCATACCGGCCCTGGTTCAGCAATTTCAGGAGGGTGCTCTTTTGAAAATTGCCGCTGCCCACGTTGAAAACAAAGGAGACCAGGGCCTCGAACTGATTTTGGGTCAGGGGAACCTGGACCATCTTACCCACCGCATTTTCGGCAACCGCCAGGTCTTGGGCCAGGATTTGTAAGGCTTCTTCCTCGGTGATCGTGTCGAAGACTTCCCCCGGTTTAATCAGGTGCCCCACGCCGATGGTGGGGTAGCCTGCCGGGTCAGCGTAAACGTGCAAGACGCAGCCTTCTTCATTTTTGATAAACTCCAGGCCCCGGCGCGAGGTTCGCATCTTCCCGAAGGTGGGAGGAAGGACTTGGTCCTCTGAACCCCGGCCTTCTTCCGGCTCTTCCCCACTCCCTCCACATGCTCCATGGATACAAATAGAACGATGGGCAGCCACCCGTCCGGCAGGGGCCCCTCCAGTTCCGAAGACCTGACCAATTCCCCATAGGCCAGGTTGCCCACGTCTTTATGATTAACCCCGGGCCCCAAGCGGATGTTGAGGCCCCCTTTTGCAGTCACTCGGTAGTTTTTATCGGGCATAATGTCCCTCCTTAAGATTTGACCGCCAGGGCCTTGATGATTTCGGTTTTGGTATCGCCGATTTCCTGGGAAATCTTCCCAAAACCCTCGTCGAATCTATCCTTCAGGTCATCGAACTTATTGAACAGCCGGCCGATGTTTTCCTGGTTCTGAATGGATCGTTCATGCTCCGCCTTGCAGGCCGTACAATATTCCGGATTAATGAGCATCGGGGGAATGGCCCGGGTTTCTCCTGTTGCTTCAGGGGGAGCCGGAGCCAGAAGCGCCTTGCCCAGGCGGGGCAGAAAGAATTTGTAGACGGCCACGGCCAGGCCCAGGGCCACCACGCCGATCCCAACCACCGCGGCCAGGGTTACCTGGAAGTAAGGGCCGGATATCAGCTTTTCCAGCAGCATCAAGCTTTCCCCCTTCCCCTTTTATTTGGCTTCCTAACTCGATCCGATTACCACCGGAAATTTCCTTTTCCTGGCCTGGCTCTGCCAAGTGGTCTTTATATGGGGGACCGGAAAGATGCGCCTGGCGCCCGGCCCATGCCCCGCCCCCTCCACATATTCCACCTGGCCCAGCATCTGGCAGACATAGATGCCGGTGGGGTTCGGGACTATTTCAACTTGCGCTATTACCTGGTGAGCTTTGATGACCGGCTCAAGATCGTACTCCACCTGGGCCAGGGTTTGATCGACCACAAAACCGGAATTAAATGCGTAGGTCCCGTTTCGGATATTGTCTATCTCTTTGATGGACAACAAGTCATTGAAGATAACGACTTCATCCATTTTACCGTCATAGGCATAAGCAGAACTGCCGTCTGCCCTCGCAGCTAAAGTAACCGGCGCATCTTCAACATTCAGTTCGTTTGCTGCATAAAAGGTATTGCTGTATACAACAGTGCCGGTAGACTTTCGATAAACTCTGACAAATATGAATTTGTTAATTCCATCAACACTTACAGCCAGGTGATACCATTCGCCATTATATAGGTATAATCCCGTGTCGATGGTTTCATAGCTATCGCCCGTGCCATATCCCCAAAAGATTTTTAAGGTGGAAAAATCTCTGATAATCGCCAGGGTTCTTTTGCCGGAAGTGTCGAACTTACCCCACAAATAAGCCCCGGAAACATAACTCTCAGGCTTTGCCCAGCAACAGATGCTTATCTTCTTGTTGGCGTCTCCGCTCTTTAAAGGGAACCCGGCATCCAAAGTGGCATCCGGGATGACGGCATAATTGCCGTTATCCTTTTCAAAATCCCCGCAATGCGACCCTTCCTGCTTATCTACATCATCAAAAAAAATGGCAGGGCTGCCGTAGCCGGTAAGATGATTGCCCCCCCGACTATCGGTCAGGTCGCCGTCTAATTTCCACAGCGCCTTGCAGCGGGGATCGGTTGAGAAGTCGTTGGCCATTTTTCTTTACGCGGCAGATTTAATGCCGATCTCCAGGTCGTTAACTTCCTGCACGGTCCAGTTGGCCCCGGTGTTGGGGTTGTTTTGCCAAATCTTGGATTTCGACTGGGAAATCGTGGGAATGGGCAAGGAAGCGCTCTCATAATTGGTGCCGTGGGTCTTGCAGGCCAGCTTGATATTTTGGGGCGTAGGCGCGCCTTCTTTGTTACACCTGACCTGCAATTGCACGCATTTAACGGCATTTACCGATCCCACAAGATTGCCGGCACTGTATAAATCAAGTTGGTCATTGGCATTGGTTCCCACCTGGTCATCGTTGCTCGGGGGAACTTCATCGACGCACTCCCAGTTCTCTCCGGCAGTGGGAGTCCATTGAGTGGAGTTTCCAGCCCCCACGGGGACAAGGGCTTGAACCCGGGAATCTCCGATCCACTCGGAATCATCCAAAACCAGGTCGTCAACAATTAAGCCGGCAGAATTGGAAGCAGCTCCACCATACCGGAGGCCGAGGGCCACTTGATTGATGTTGTTCGTTGATCCTCCCCGGGTATTGCCGGCAAAATCGATTTCCATTACCCCGTTGATCTTGATCTGGGCGATACCGGCAACTGAGTCGATCACCAGCCTGCCTTCGATCATGATCCATTCATCAGCGGTGGCAATGGAGGCCGTGGTAGCTAAGACGGTCCCAACAAAATTTCCTCTTCTTAAAGTCAAGGTTCTATCCGCATTAAGTACGAGACAAAGCTGAGTGGCGCCGGTATCTAAGACACTGAAAACCGTGGCATTATGACTGCCACTAACAGCCATCAACCTGAACATGAAATAAATGGTGGAAATACCCGCAATGTTCTTTTGAACATAACCGTCATAGTTGTTGACCCGTATTTGCAAAGCATAATTGCCGCTATATTTCGAGGAATCTATAACTAACGGCGTACTATAGGCCCCGTATTTAACCACTTCCCACAGATCCAGGGAGCCGCTTTCAAAACCGTCGATGAACAGCCGGGCCATGATTTATCTCCCTTAAGCAAATTGTTCCGCAGTCAGAGTTAATTCATAAGTCCCCGCATTTACACCATCGTGATTGATAATGCGGGCATGTAGTTCCCGGGAGGAATCTTTATTCTGCACCCAGAAGGGCAGCCAATCTTCAAAATCGGCAGCCGGATCAATACCTTCCGCCTTGTAAAGCAAATCCGCGTCCAGGAAGGTATCACGGGCATAAAGATGCAGATCATAATTCCCGGTGGCTGTTCCTCCGGTTTCCCGGATTTTCAGGTAATGGGCCAGGCCCCGATTGATAAAACCGGTGAGATTGAAATCAACGGTGGCCCCAGCCCCGACTGCCAGGTCCGGCCAGGTCCTGGAAATATCCTGGGTCCCGACGCCGGTAACCTTTTCCAGGTAGCCGATGAGAAAGACCCGGAGATAGGCGGTATCCGCGCCGGAAGCATTAAGGAAATACTGGCACTCATTATTCTCATCCAGAGGCAGGATGATGTTTAACAGCCGGTATTGGCCTTCGGCCACCATGTAGGCCAAAGGCGGGGAGGACAGGCTACCCTTCTTTTTAAAAAGGACTCCATCCCCAGCCCCGGTATCCCAATACTGGACCCGGAGAATCGCCGCCGCGACGCCCATGGGGGCGGTGATCCAGGGGGATAAATCCAGGTCTTCGTAATCGACGGAGGCCTCCCGCCCCAATTCTTCCAGAACCAGGGGCGGGTCTTCAAAGGCTACATACTTCGTTAACTCCTGGCTTCCCAGGTCAAGATTAACGTCTCCCAGTTCCCTCCAGGAAGCTCCGCCGTCCTCGGTGTACTCCCATTTACCGGTATCCCGGTTGAACTTGAGGGCCGCGTTGGGATTGTCCCCATTTTCCACTTCCAGGCCGGCCCGGCCCGCAGGATTGCCTGCGGCATCCAAGTCAATGGTAAAGGTGGGGGCCGTGGTTCCGGTATCGGTGCCCTGGGTATGGCCGCCGCCCCCGCCCCCGGTCCCGGCGATGGCCGAGGTGCGCTTGTCAGTAACCCCGGCAATCCCGGCCCCATCGGTGGTCACCTGGTACAGGGGGATGTACCCGGAAGTAAAGCCCGACTGGTTGGCGCTTACCGTGCCGGTGGCCGGATCGACTTCCACATAATTGGTTTGGGAAGCAGCCAGGGCAACTTGGCCTGCCGGGGTATCGGTGATGACGGAATCATTTCTGACCTGGCCCGCCTTGAACTTGAAGTTCAGGCCGCTATGGGGCAGGTCCTGGGCATAATAACCGCCGAAGATGTCCTGGCCCTGCTCCAGTTCCTCCAGGCGGTCGGCCACCCGGGTGAAGCTTTTCCCCTTGGCCGCTGAGGTGAGCAGGTCGGCATAATCATCGCCGTCAAAAAGGATATTCACCCCGGTATAAAGGGCCTTGGCGGAAATGGTATGGGTACCGGCATCCCAATAGAATTGCCGGGTGGTGGTGCCATCGGCGGCGGCAGAGGCCAGGGGATTGCCGGCTGCATCCAGATTGAGGTAATAGGTACCGGTGTCTTTGCCCGCCAGGGAGAGGGTGGAGGCCACGGTTTTACGGTAAAAGGCGCCGTCACTCCAGTAGGCCCCAGGGCTTACCGAAAAATTGTAATCCGGCC
>JAQTXE010000169.1 GCA_028688935.1 Syntrophales bacterium | reverse complement strand
CGGCTAAATGTAGGGGCGAATCTTGTATTCGCCCTGGTCGATGGGCGAACACAAGGTTCGCCCCTACACTACATGGAATAAATCTAGTGTTTATACGCTGATCGGAGGCTCAATGATACAACAAGGTCTGGCGGTGGGGTTGCTGGAAGTCAATTGTTATATCCTGGGTGACGAAGAGACCAAAGAAGCAGTGGTCATCGATCCGGGGGGAGATGAGGACGAGATTTTGGAGGTCCTGAACCACCACGGGCTCAAGCTCAAAACCATCATCGACACCCACGGCCATTTCGATCACGTGGACGCCAACCAGCCCTTGAAGGACGCCACCGGCGCGGCCATCGCTATTCACGAGGCGGACGCGGCCATGCTGGGCAAACCTTCGGCGGAGGCCATGTTCTTCACCGGCAACCGCCTGCGTCTCTCCGGCGCGGATATCCTCCTCAAAGAAGGGGACGTCCTGACTTTTGGCAAATACCGCCTGAAAGTGCTTCACACCCCGGGCCATACCCCGGGGGGCATCAGCCTGGTGATGGAAGACGCCCCCTATGTTTACGTAGGCGACCTCCTCTTCCAGGGCTCCATCGGCCGCACCGACTTTCCCGGAGGCTCTTTCGAGGACCTGATCAACGCCGTGAAAAGCAAAATCTTCCCCTTGGGGGACAACTACACCGTCTACCCGGGCCACGGCCCGGTCACCACCGTGGGCCAGGAACGCAAATATAATCCGTTTTTTTAGATCACGCCAAGACGCCAAGGCGCCAAGAAAGACGCAAGAGAGAGAAATGTAGGGTGGGCACTGTCCACCAATTCCCTAGCTTATGGACCGACAAAGGACAACATGATGGTCTTCGCTGACAGGCGCATATTATTGGGGGTCTCCGGCGGCATTGCCGCGTATAAGGCCGCGGAGTTGGCCCGGCGGTTGGTCTCAGGCGGGGCCAAGGTCAAGGTGGTGATGACCCGCTCGGCCCAGGAGTTTGTCACGCCCTTGACTTTCCAGGTCCTTACCGGGGAGAAGGTGGCCACCACCATGTTCGGCCCCGGCAGCGAACCCCTGGAGCACGTAGCCCTGGGGCAGGAAGCGGACGCCATTGTTTTGGCTCCGGCCACGGCCAATCTCCTGGGCAAGATGGCCTCGGGGCTAGGCGACGACCTGCTCACCACCATCCTCCTGGCGGCGAATAAGCCCATCCTGGTCTGTCCGGCCATGAATTGCGAGATGTGGGCTAATCCGGCGGTCCAGGAGAACGCGGCCCGGCTTCAGGACCGGGGCCTGACGGTGCTCACCCCGGAGGCCGGGGAACTGGCCTGCGGTGCGGTGGGCTACGGGCGGCTGCCGGAGGTGGAGACCATCCTGGAGGCCCTGGCTCGATTGATTAGCCCCCAGGATTTGGCGGGCAGGCGCATCCTGGTCACCGCCGGCCCCACCCATGAAGACCTGGACCCGGTGCGTTTCTTGACCAACCGTTCCAGCGGCAAGCAGGGCTATGCTTTGGCCAAGGTGGCCCGGCGCCGGGGAGCGCAAGTTTACCTGATCAGCGGCCCCAGTAACTTGCCTGCGCCTTATGGGGTGGAGCGCTTGATGGTGAGGTCCGCCCGGGAGATGCTGGACGCGGTGCTGGCCCGCTTTTCCCAAACGGAGGCCCTGCTCATGGCCGCGGCCGTGGGGGATTATCACCCCACCTGCTGCGACGAACACAAAATTAAGCGGGGTCCCGTGGAATTAACGGCGCATCTTACCCAGAACCCGGATATTCTGAGGACCCTGGCTCCTCTCAAGAAAAAGCAGGTGGTGGTGGGGTTCGCGGCTGAAACCCGGGACTTGGAGGCTGCGGCCCGGAAGAAGCTCCAGGACAAGGGCCTAGACCTGATCGTGGCCAACGAAGTAAACCGCGTGGACTCCGGCTTTGCGGTGGATACCAATGAAGTGACCATCATCGGCAAAAAGAAGCTTCTGGTGCATCTGCCCCTCCTCAGCAAAGAAGAGGTGGCGGATAAGGTCTTGGACCAGGTGTCCGCGCTGCTGCCGCCGGTGGGGAAAGGCAAAAGTGCCTGAAGACCCGGCCCAGGAATTGCGGGAACTCACCGCCCACTTAGTGGACTGGCTGCGCTTTCAGCGCCGCCTGGGCTGGCCGGGTACGCCCGCAGAGCCTGAACCTCCGGAAGCTGACCAGCCGGAGACCGGCGGGTTTTTAACTCTCAAGGAGATTCGCTCCGAATTAGGGGACTGTAAGCGCTGCAAGCTGGCCCTGGGCCGGAAGAATATCGTCTTTGGAAAGGGTGCGGCCCGGGCGGCTCTGATGTTCATCGGTGAAGGTCCGGGGGAAGAAGAAGACCTCCAGGGGCTGCCCTTTGTGGGCGCGGCCGGGCAGTTATTGAACAGCCTCTTGGCCAAACTGGGGCTCAGGCGGGAGGAGGTCTATATCGCCAACATAGTGAAATGCCGTCCTCCGGGCAATCGGAATCCGGAGGCGGATGAGATCGGCCCATGCCTGCCGTTTTTGCTGAAGCAGATCGAGGCCATCAGGCCCCAGGTGATCGTCACCTTGGGCGCGGTGGCTACCCAGGCGCTGTTGCAGAATCCGGCCCCCATCACCCGTCTTAGGGGCCAATGGCAAAAATACAAAGATATTAGGGTGATGCCCACTTTCCATCCTTCGTACCTGCTCCGCTTTCCCAAGGAAAGGCATAAGACCTGGGAAGACATGCAGCAGGTAATGGAGTATTTGGCCGCGCATGAATAAATTTAACTATTGTATTTATATAGCCATTTTCATTTTAGTGGGCCTATCTCTCGGGAGCTCCGGCGCCGGGGCAGCCGGCCGGCAGGTCTTGGTCCTGCCCGCGGTGGGCTCCATCAATCCCGGGCTGGCGGAATTTATCCAGGACGGCATCCAGACTGCGGAAAAAGATCAGGCCGAAGCCCTGGTGATCCAATTGGATACTCCTGGAGGGCTGGAATCCTCCATGCGGCAGATCGCCCAGGCCATCAACAATGCCAAAGTGCCGGTGATCGTTTATGTCTCGCCCCGGGGAGCCCGGGCCGCGTCCGCGGGGGTGCTGATCACCATGGCCGCGCCCGTGGCCGCCATGGCCCCGGGCACCAATATCGGCGCGGCCCACCCCGTGTCCGTGGGCATGGGGAAGACGGATAAGGTCATGGGCCAGAAGGTGGTCAACGACATGGTGGCCTATGGCCGGGCCCTGGCCACGGACCGGGGCCGGAACGCCGACTGGGTGGAGAAGAGTATCCGCAAGAGCGCTTCCATCCCCGCTACTCAGGCTCTGCGTCTGAAGGTCATCGACCTCATGGCTGACGATCTGCCGGATTTACTGCAAAAAGTGAACGGCCGCAAGGTGATGGTGGGCGGGAAACCCATGGTGCTGCATACCGCCGGGGCTACGGTCAGGTATATCCCCGAGGGTCTGCGCACCCGCATCCTGAAACATATCGCCGACCCCAACATCGCCTTTATCCTGATGATGATCGGCCTGGCGGGGCTCTACTTCGAACTGGCGCACCCCGGGGTGGTGCTGCCGGGAGTGGTGGGCGCAATCTGCCTGCTGCTGGCTCTCTTTGCCTTTCAGACCTTACCCATCAACTTTATTGGCCTGCTCTTGATCATCTTGGCATTTATCTTCTTCATCCTGGAAATTTATGTCATCAGCTATGGAATGTTGACGCTGGCGGGAGTCGCTTCGCTATTTTTCGGAGCCACGATGCTTTTTCGAGGGAGTGTTGGAGGCATGGGTATTTCCTGGACGGTGCTTATTCCCACGGTAATCATTGTGTCCCTGTTTTTTGCCAGTATCGCCTACCTGGTCTTCCGCATGCATTTCCGCCGTTCCATGAGCGGGGCCCAGGGCATGGTAGGAGAAAGGGGGACGGCCTATACCTCTCTGGCTCCGGAAGGTCAGGTCTTCGTACACGGGGAGTATTGGCAGGCTTTTAGCGTAGAGCCCATTGCTCCGGGGGAGCCCATTGAAGTTGAACAAGTGATCGAACTGAAGCTCAAAGTGCGCAAGGCGGCAAAAACTCAGTAAGGAGGCGGGCATGTTTAATTTCTTGTCCAGTTCTTTTGTATTGATCCTCATTGTGGTGGTGTTCTTCCTGATGAGCGCCATCAAGGTCCTTAACGAATACGAAAGAGGGGTGATCTTCCGCCTGGGGCGGGCCATGGATCGGGCCAAGGGTCCGGGCATAATCATTCTGATTCCCATTGTGGATAAGATGGTCAAGGTCAACCTGCAGTTGATTACTTACGACGTTCCCTCCCAGGATATCATCACCCGGGATAACGTCACCGTAAAGGTGAACGCGGTGGTCTATTTCCGGGTCATCGATCCCCTGAGAGCGATAATCGAAGTCCGGGATTATTACAATGCCACCCAACTCCTGGCCCAAACCACCCTCCGGAGCGTCTGCGGCCAGGTGGATCTGGATGATCTCCTGTCCGCCCGGGAAAAGGTCAACGCCCAATTGGCGGATATCCTGGACAAGCACACCGATCCCTGGGGTATCAAGGTGACCCTGGTGGAACTGCGGGCCATCGACCTGCCCATCGAGATGCAGCGGGCCATGGCCAAGCAGGCGGAAGCGGAGCGGGAACGGCGCGCCAAAGTGATCAACGCCGAGGGGGAATTCCAGGCTGCGGCCAAGATGGCGGACGCCGCCCGGGTGCTGGCTGCGGAACCCATTTCCGTGCAACTGCGCTATCTCCAAACCTTAAGGGAAATCGCCGCGGAAAAGAACTCCACCACCCTCTTCCCCATCCCCATCGATCTGATTAAACCTTTCATCAAGATGGCGGAGAGGCTGGAGCTTAAAGAAGAGAAGAGTTAAGAAAGCTTAAGGTGAGGGCCGGAAGCACGAGGTCCTCCGCCCTCATCTCTAACTCCTTCTCACCCGGCAGTGTCAGGCAGGTATTTTTAGACCACGGGAAGACGCTGCCGGCTCATGGCCGGATGTCTTCGGAAACCTTTATTGCCTCCCTGTTATCATGGCTGATATCCCCTCAGCGCCTGCTCAACGGCCTTCCAGAAAGCGCCGAATCTCCAGAGCTTGTCTTTTAGTGAGAAAGGAATGATTCTCAGGACAGAAAAGTTTTCTCGCCTCTTCCACCTCCAGGTCATCGCCCTTTGGCAGACACTCATAGCAAGCCCGCGTCATCGCACTCATTTTTTTATATTCCTGCTGCCATTTGTCAATGCCGGAGGCTTGGCCTGCAATAATTAAGGCCAGGAGAGGCAGGGCAAGAAGAGAGGTCCAGGGATATCTGGGTGAAAAATTTCTGGTAAAAATACGCCAGCCGAGACCGAACAAAAGTAAGACGCCCATAAGGGTAAAAACCCCATAACGAGGGCTAAATGCCTGGTTAAAGGAAATTTGATATCTGACCAGGCCCACCAGGATAAAAGGCAGGAGGTTGGCCAAAAGAATCCACAGGCAGAGCCGCTTTTCCCGGTTATCGCCTCTCAGGACAATCAAGCCGATGGCAGTTAGGAAGAAGAACACTCCTATGAAAAAACGCCCGTAGAATCGGAATTCTGGCCCCAACAGCAATTTGAACAAGAGTGGGAAATACAGTTCTGTTTGGAACAGATGGTGGTTGGGCGCCAGAATCCAGCCGGTAAAAATATAATGATAGTAGGCAGGCCCGGGAAGGGCTAAAAATACCCCCCGGTTATGGCTGGTGGCTCCCGTCGTCCCTCCGCAAGCGAAATAACCGGCGGCAAAGCAGAGAAACAATACCCCGATTAATGCCGTCAGCGGCCAGAAATCCCGGCGGGCTCCTTTGGTGCCCAGCAGCAGGCCATAAAGGGGGATGATGCTGATGATCATAATGCTGAAATTGTGAGAAAGGATGGCAAGCAAACTACCCAGCCCGATACCTCCCAATGTCAGCCATGAGGGCCGGTGCAGGTAGCGATCCGTAAGGAGCAGCGCGCCTACAAAAAAACCGAAACTGAGGATGTAACAGACGTTGAAGGCATGGAATATAGTACTGGTATGCACTGAGGCTCCGAGATAAATGAGAGAAAGGATCAGAGCCGGGAAACGACGCAAGTGTAATCGGAAAAATTGAAAAACCATAAAAGACATAATTCCTGTAAGTAACGCATTAATGATAATTAGAATACTAGTGTTTAGGCCCGCAATCTTTATCATACCGTAATAGACCAGGTGAAAAAATGGGAATAGTTGCTCACCTTCCATAGAAAACAAATACTTCAAAAATGGATTTTCTACCATCAATTTTAAAGCAGTCCAGTCATCAAGGATGTAGAAAAAGTAGGGATGCCAAAAAATAACCACAGGTATTGCCAGAAAGAACACAAATATTACCCATGAGGGGATGGAGTCAATAGCTGATTCAATTGTATCTATAGTTCGATTATAAAGATTGACCACTTAGACACCTCAGTTAAGCTTGCATCAGTCTTATCGGCTCCAGGATAACTCGGGATTGTTCATTTGTCTGCATTTGATTATCGCTAAATTAACAAAACAATGTTATCAGGAATTTCTCCGGGGAAATAGTTATTTTTCAGCAGATTGCGGGCCAACGCCGGTTGCAGTCAAGCCTTGTTGGCGTTTGTCCCCATAAATCTCTTCGAGGGGCATTCTCCGATTATATCCAGACAGATTAACTTTATTCCTTCCGAATAATGGAAGTCCAGACTGCGGGAGGGAATAGAGCGGTGGAGCAGGAGCCTAGGATCTTTAATTTATTGGCATTTGCCACAAAAAAAGGTAAATTGAAAAAGGCAAAGATTTGGACAATTGCCCCCAGGCGAATATCAGTTTTCCTGTTTTTTCCTTGGAATCGCGGGGCAGTAAGGGGCCCCCAAAAATATAAAGTGTTGGAGAGATAATGGCTAAGAAAGAACGGAAAGAGAAAAAGGAAAAACCCCTGGACAAAATGACGGCCACGGAACTCCGGAAGTATGCCCTGGATCTGGGGGAAATCGTGGGCGTTCACGGCATGAACAAAGAGGAACTCCTGGCGGCCATCAAAGAGGTTAAAGGCATCAAGGACGAAGGCAAAGCCACCGCAAAGGTGAGCATGCGGGAGCTGAAGGAACAGGCCCGGGAGATGCGGGCCCAGAAACAGGAAGCCAAGGCCGCGGGAGAACCCCGGAAAAAGATCGGTATCCTGCGCAAGAAGGCCAACCGCCTGAAAAAGCGGACCCGCCGGGCAGCCTAAGGAATCCCCATGAAGTATCGGGTTGTCATCCACAAGACCGAAGAGGGGTATAGTGTTTCTTGCCCAGGTTTGCCGGGCTGCTGGTCTCAAGGGGACACAGAAGCTGAAGCCCTGGAAAATATCCAGGATGCAATCCAGGAGTATCTGGCTGCGGTTACGGAATCGATTCGGGGCCAGGATGTGCGGGAAATTGAAGTGGCCGTTTAGGCATGCCCAAAATACCTGGAGTTAATCACCTGGAGGCGATCAGGGCTTTGCAAAGGGCCGGATTCCGTCTGGTGCGCCAGGGACGGAAGTACGTGGCCAGTCTAATGGCCCCCGGTTTTTGACGATTCCTCGTCATAATCCCATTAACGCTTACACTATGGCGGGGATTGTGCGTGACGCAGATTTGAGTGTGGAGGAATTCCTGAAGCTCCGTTGATGACCTTAAGGAGAGCAAAAAGGAGGTATACGATTATG
Source organism: Syntrophales bacterium (assembly GCA_028688935.1). GTDB lineage: Bacteria > Desulfobacterota > Desulfobaccia > Desulfobaccales > 0-14-0-80-60-11 > SURF-52. The sequence continues at coordinate 1,398 of JAQTXE010000169.1, read as the reverse complement.
TGTCAAATGGGTCACGGTCATGGGCACGGCCACGGCGGCATGCGGGGACATCACGGCTGTTGCACCGGGGGCGGCATGCACCATGGGTTCGGCTGCTGCACCGGCATGGGCTTCCGGCGCCGCTTTATTTCTCCGGCGGAGGAATTGGAGCGCTTGCGGGAGTATCTGGAAGAACTGAAAAAAGAGACGGCCGGAGTGGAGGCCCGGATTCACGAGCTGAAAGGGAAATAGATAATACCAAAACGCATTCAAACAGGTAATTTGGTAGCCGCAGGCTTTAGCCTGCGCTTCCCATAGGCTGGATGTATATGTTACTTGTTTGATGGCAACTTGGTATAAGCCCTCCTCCAAACGCCATTACCTAAAAGAGTAAAGCCGGGCCCATGGGCCCGGCTTTACTCTTTTATAGAAACCCGATCCGACGGGGATGGGGAACCGAAGATGTGCCGGTTTTAGAGCCCGGGGAAGATCTTGACGGAATTCATGGCCAGGTTATAGAGGAACCCGGGAAAGACACCGATAAGCAACACGCCCGCAGCCGTGAGGAGCAAGGTGGCGGTGACGGCCGGGGCAAAGGTAATGGGCCCCAGGTCCGCTTCCGCGGGTTTCATGTACATGAGCACGGTGATGCGCAGATAGTAGTAGACGGACACCAGAGAATTCATGACGCCGATGATGGCCAGCCAGATGTAGCCCGCCTGCACGGCCGCGGAAAAGATATAGAACTTGCCCACAAAGCCGGCGGTGGGAGGAATCCCCGCCAGGGCGAACATAAAGAGGGCCATGGCCGCGGCTAGGCCCGGGTGCTGGGCCCCCAGGCCCGCGTAGTCATAAATGCTCAGGTAGCTGTCTTTCTTGCGGCCCACCAGAATAACCACTCCGAAGGCCCCCAGGTTCATCAGGGTGTAGGCCACCAGGTAATACATCAGGCTTACCGCGCCCAATTGGTTGGCAGCAATGATGGCCACCAGGAGATAACCGGCGTGGGCGATGGAAGAGTAGGCCAGCATGCGTTTGATATTGGTCTGGGCGATGGCCACGACGTTCCCCAGGGTCATGGTGGCCACGGCCAAGACCCAGAGGACGATCTGCCAGTCGGGCTTAAAGCCTGGGAAGGCCAGGAAGAAGACCCGGGCGAAGGCCGCAAAGGCCGCCGCTTTCACACCCACGGCCATGAAGGCGGTGATGGATGTGGGGGCCCCCTCATAGACGTCCGGGGTCCACATATGGAAGGGCACGGAGGCCACCTTGAAGCCGAAACCCACCAGCAGCAGGGCGATGGCCAGCAGGGTCAGGGGTTTGAGCAGATTCTCCCCGGCCAGGTGTTTGGCCAGGTCGCTCAAGAAGAGGGTGCCGCCCGAGGAGCCGTAGAGCATGGCCATGCCATAGAGCAGAAAG
>JAQTXE010000168.1:5582-9075 GCA_028688935.1 Syntrophales bacterium | reverse complement strand
CGAACCGTCAGGGCGTCAATTAATTTTGTCGTAGGTTTGGTGTCCATCTTCCCCTCACAACCGAACTAATTAGTTAAATGTTTAGTTCATTCTAAGCAGGGCAAGCGTTTTTGTCAAATCCAAAGAGGAATAAGCAGCTCATCTCTTCTTTCTTTCAAAATCCAGGTGTTTTTCGTTTTAGGGGGTTAACATCGCTTTGTCATGTTCAACAGATAAAGGCAAATTGCCGGCAAAATGCCGAATCTTTTTGGCAATGAACCGGTGATAGGATCACGGGTGGCCTGCCCAAACCGACTTCTTCGTCCTTCAGGGCGTCATTGTTGGCCCAATCAGTCTGAGGTGGCGTCTTCATATCTTCTTTGCTCTCTCAGGTTGGCTTTCCTCAAGCATACCTATCTCAAGCAGCCACGCGCTTTTCCAGCTCCGCCATTTTCTCCTCTAAAAGACGAAGCCGGTGAGCCATCTCTTGGAGTTCCTCCCGCCGCACAATGACTTCATAAAGCCGGGAAATGGCCCGGTTGGTCTCATCATTACGGGCTATCAGGTCATTATGCAGTCTGTCCATCCGTTCGTTATTTTTGTCAAAGCCTGCCACGAGATTGGCCTGCAGGCCGTCCATCCGCTTATTGGTGTCATCAAGGCGAACACTCAAAGTGTCTAGGCGGCCGCCCAACTCCTCCCGGATTGCATCGATGCGGCCGCCCAACTCCTCCCGGACCGCATCGATACGGCGGCTCTGGTCCACCAGGTGAGTGTTGACATCATCCAGCCGTTTGTTGGTGAGCATCACGGACGCCTTAATCTCCGCCTGCTCCTGCCGGAGAACCGCCAACTCCGGTAATACCATCTCTTTTATACCCGCCAAAATTGCATCCGTTGTCGACATACCATTACCTCCACTTTCAAGTAATCTTAGTAATAATTAATTAAAAGTTCAAGACCTTAACTCACCCTCAGGTCCAATCCCGGCATCCTCTCCACTCCCAAAAGCCTCGGTCTTCAGGTCTCAACCGCCCGAAAAATCTCTTCGACATATTCCTCATCCACCAGGTCCACGCCCCGGCCCACGTAGAAGGTCTCCCCGTCGAATTCTTTCAGGCCGGGGTCGCCTTTGTCCACCCCTTCCAGGTCTCGATCCAGGATAAGAACCTCGGTGAAATAAGAATCAGCCAGAATTCCCTGGAGGATGCCGTCTCCCAGGAAGATCACCACTTTCGCCATTAAAGACCTCCTTTTTGCCCTCCTCAAGCCGCCTCATGGACGAGGTCCCGCCCTTGGACCGCAAACCGGATTGCCTGTCCCTTACAGCCGTTGCCGGCGCCCGCGTTCTCCGCCAGCCCGGCCTCCATAGCCCGGGGGGCCTTCCTGCCCGCGCCCCGGGGGCTGACCCCCAGGCGCCGCCCCAACCCCGCTTTACTCACACCTTTACCCGCCGCCTCGTGAATCTGCCGGATTGTGGTTAACACGGCCTCCGGGGACCGGAGACCGGAGCGCAGCCTCCGCTTGGTCTTCTGAGGTGCTTCTTCCCGTTTGGCTTGCCAGGCGGTCTGCCAGGAGGACCAGGCATCCGGCCGCCAGGTTTCTTCGTAACCCGGGGTCGTGCCATTGATCCCGCCCCGCAGGCGGCGCTGGCGTTCGATCCAGCCCTTCATGGCATTTAACGCCAGGTAAAACTGGAACCCCTTCTCGTGAAACCGGGGGTGCCCCGCCATCTCCAGGAGCCTTAAGACGCCTTCCTGGATGAGATCTTCGGGCGCCACATACCAGGGGAGCCGGTCTTGGTATTTGCGCCGGTAAATCAACCAGGCCAGCCGGTAGACCGCGTCGTTATCCAGGTCCCCGGGGCAGATGCTCCGCCGGTGGTAGTTAACTATGTAGTAACCGCGTGCCATAGACACCCTGGCGGTTCTCCGGTCGCACTGAAAGAACGCCATCACCGCTTTAACCTCTGTCATCCCTTCAGGAACCGGAATCACTTCCCGTTCCCGGCCGTTTTTGCCGGAGGCTCCCACAAACTTGGTGGTCATTGTTGTTCTCCCATAAGTAATGAATGGTTATACTTAAGGGAGATGCACATAATATGCCTAATTAATAGATATCACAGATAATAAATACCGATAAAAGGTAGTACTGTTAAGTTGTTACGGTCATTAAAAGCTTGGACAATAATTATAAATAAAGTAAAGTATCCTACCATACAATTTTTTATACTGAAATCTACTCTTATAATCTTAACAATGCATTGCGTAATACGTAGTAAAAGTTACGAAGTACAATTTATATGACCCTTTTAAGGATAAATTACAATTAGTTGCACCACATAAGAGTTAAAAATAATCATGCATGACCGTTGCGAAGTTAAACTTGGGGCGGGAAGCAGACAATCTCTGGGAAAGCCATCTCTTAAGCCAGGTGCTCTCGTGAGATTTGAGCCAAACTTCTCTGACTGATGGTGCTCTCGGTTCCTTAAACTCCCGGTCTAAAATTGCTTGGGTGAGGTATTTGGAAGGGAAGGTTACGTAAAGCTGAGGCAGGGGCGAGAGAGAATTAAATGGAGTGAGCCGTCTGACTAAGGAGCGAGGGGCGGATTTTCGGCACCAGCTGCTTTTACCCAGGCTTTAGCCCCATTAGCAGGTGTGCCGCCTTGGCCCATGATACCAGTGGAGGAAGTTTGCCCCCGGATTATTATCGGCAAGTATGGGGGCTGACGATTACTTAAGAATCCGCTTTATTCCCAAGTCTTCTCCCGGGCCTGCAAGTCCACCGGGAACTATAATTTCTTACCTACCAGCCCCTTCCGGCTCCTTCTCAAACGGGTCTGAGACCACGTGCACGCTGATATCGAACTCTTTATAGATCAAGCCTTCCTGGCTGGGCATGAGGCACAAGGCCTCCGCGTCCCAGGCTTCCTTAGAGGCCAGGCGTTTCTTGGTGATGGCGTCTTCGATCTTAAAGAAGCCGTCCGCGTTCCTGGCCTTCCCTCCACAATCTTCCCATAAGGGGCACTCCCCGCAATCCCGGCCTTCACACTTTTCCATGACGTCAAAGATGCACCATTTGAAGATGCAGTAACCGTTAACCGCAGCGTCAGTGATCACCCGGTGCATCAAGCCGTAAGCCTTGTGCATGGTGGAAAAATCTGGATGCTGGCCTTAATGCCTTTGGCCGTCTGGGGGACGAAGAGGGCGGCCTCGTAAATCTCCGGGTGCATTTCGTCGATCTCGTCCAACCTGACCTTCATGGGATGCGGCCCCCGGACACTCTTAGAAGACGCGGTCAGGATCTGGATACTTCCGCCTCCTTGCATCCTGGTCAAAGTCTTGAGCATTTCCCCTTTAACCAAATGGGTAAAAGGCGGGGTGGCAAAGCGCTCCTTGATGTGGGCATACATCTTCTGGCTCTGCTCCAGGGACCCTCCCAAGATCTTGGTCTCGCAACCCGGCTTGAAGACCGCGTCCAGCCAGGTGGCCAAGGCGCCGTTAAGGGTTTTACC
>JAQTXE010000168.1:0-5572 GCA_028688935.1 Syntrophales bacterium | reverse complement strand
GAAAAACGCCGCGGTTAAATATTCCGCGGGCGGGGTGTGTTCCGGGCAGACCCTGACCTTAGGAATCTTAAGCCCCCAGAAGGCCTCCACGAAATCCAACAGCTCTTCTTTATCCCCAAAACCTTCGGCCCGGTAATGCTCGATGAGCCTTCTCAGCTCCCGGGCATCCCACCCGGCTCCGGGATTAAGCGTTTCCATGGCCATTTCTCCGTTCCCCGAGCTTCCCTTTATGGGCACAGCCCAAAAGGGGAAGATAGATAAGTGGGTTAATACCGCGTTCCGTTGCCGCAGCTATCGAATTGATAACTCATTGTTATTTAATTTTTTACCGAAAACCGAAAACTGAAAACCGAAAACCGCTCCTTATCACAATCCCGGAATCTTCACCCCCCGGCTCCGGGCCTTTTTGAGGAGCGCCAGGTAGTCCTTGCGAAATTCCATATCGCCAAAGGGGAGACCCTCCTCCAGGACCAGGTGGTCGGGGGCCTTGCCCAGCACCCCCACCCCCTGATAAAGCTGGATGATCTTCTCCGCGGCTTTAAGGCTGGTATTCAAATATCCCACCTTCACCGCGCTCTCCTCCGGGCAGAGGTGAAAATGCCGCCAGGCCTGGGTATGGATTTCCTTCAAGGTGGCGGCGACCTCCCCCAAAATTTCCTCGTGCTGCAAGTTTCTGGCGGCGCGGCGGAAAAGCTCTTTGGCTTTTTTAAGATAATTCCAGACGGTGGGCTCGGTAACGCCATACACCAAGGCGATCTCCGGCACCTTCAGGCCCGACATCTTCAAAGCCTGCACCTCCAGGCACCGTTCCTCAATTTCCTGGCGGGTGGTCATTTATCTCCCGTTTTCCTGAAAAATTGGGGTGCCGAGCGATATCCAGAGGCCACCCTAGACCCCGGAAGGTTACTTCCGCAGATCACCGGGCTTAAGGTCCATCTCAGCCAGGAATTTGCCCGCGGCCTGTTTCTTGATCAGGGCCTCCGCCAGATGAGATACCGTACCGTCCGGAAAGATCACCTGGTTGCCTTGCAACACCTTGAACCCCGCCAGCACGGCCGCCAGGTGGAGCCCAGTCATCTCCCCCCAGCCGATAAAATCGATCCTGGTTCCTACCCAGAGCCTCTCTAGATCCACCACTTCTTCCGGACCGGGAGGTGCGGGCAGGGTGCGCTTCACCCGGGGCCAGGCCGCGGCCAGGCGCAGGAGATTTTTACTCTGGGCCAACAGGGCCGCGGCCTCAAAATTGTTCCGGGCCCGAAAAGGCAACAAGGCTTCCAACCAAGTCATGTTGTTACTCCTATTTCCCATGAGGCTATTAAAAGAGCCAGCAGGCTTTCCTGGTCTATATTATCCCGCAAGGGTAAAAGCCACGGCAATGCTACTTTTTCTATGCTTTTGCTATATCCTGAATTTCAAGGACTATTATCCGGAGGGCGGAAAATTTTAACAAGGTGGCAAAATGGGGGCATTTTAGACCAGGACAGATTTTTGAAGAGTAAAGCCGGGGCCCAGTGGCGTGCATAAAGGCTGGGAATTAGGGATGAAGGGGAAGGGTAAAAAGGCGCGGCGGTCCCAGTGATGTAAACCCGGGAATTCTTTGGCGCCCGAGGCGCCCGAGAAAAAAATTGCGGGAGTGACTGCGGGGGAAACACCAGTTGCTGCCGAGTGGGGAAGGGTCGGTTTATCCCCGCAAGGCCAAGTGGCACACGGCCAGGTCTTTGACCCCGAAACAAGTTACCGGATCAGACCTGGCTTGGCAAGGCGGGTTTTATCGGGGTGGGGTGAGGCGAGATTCTCGATTCTCCTCCTTCTGCCCGGGTTACGCCCCTGAACAGTGGTTTTAAAGTCCGGTTCCGGGGTCAGACTTTCCCCATCCGATTTCCGGGCAGAATCTCCATGGAACAATCTCCATGGAGTGCGCCACCAGTCTTGACATCATAATCATTGCGCGGACTCAGCGTTGGCTGGCATGCAGGATGGTCAGCCCCATGATAGTTTCACCTTCATAACGGATAATGATGTCGTCTTCGGTTATTTCACTATCGGTGGCGTGGCTCGGCTTTTTAAAATTAATATAGAGCACATCGGCATCCGCGTCATACGAGGACCATAAGTACCGGTGGGGGGCGCCCTTCACCGCGGGAATGATTTTCAAATAGTGTTCCACTGAGGCTAAGGCCATATTCGCGTCCTCCGATAGAGGGTATGGGTTTTGCTGGTAATAAATGCCGTAATAATGAAGCCGTCATTCACCATTTCACGATAAACCACCACCAGATGTCTTCCGGGGGACACTTCCCGGGTCGCCAGGAGTTCTCCGGCGCCACCGGCGAACACCGCTTTAGGACTGACTACGGTTTCCAAAACCTATAACCGCAGCCCTGCCAGTTCACAGCACTCGTCAATGATATGGGACCAGCGTTCCGCCGTGAGCCGAATAGGAACTTTTCCGACGGAAAGCACAGTTTCGATCACCAAGCCTCCCGGATTGTTTAATCATGGTTCATTTTATCAGATTTTAAGGCTCCTGGAAAACTTGGCCCACGCGGATAAGTAGTCCCGCTCCGGATCAAATTGTTTGGGAGAAGGGGAAAAAAAAGCTGGGTAATACCCGATTTAAAATTTCTTCCAGCCTCGCCGATGATCTCAATACTCCGCAAGAAGGCTCGCTTCAGCGTCTCGTTGCCCGCAAACCGGTCTTTGCTCAACCCCCGGCTCGAAGAAATCAGGTATTCGGTTTCCTCTCTGATATGTCTCAAATATTTAAGCGACAAAAGCGGCATTGCCCTAATTATCGGTCTTTAATCCTCCACCACCGCCCGAAAGATCTCTTCCACATAATCCGCCTCCACCAAGTCCACCTCCCGGCCCACATAGAAGGTCTCCCCGTCGAACTCTTTGAGGCCGGGGTCGCTCTTTTCCACCCCTTCCAGGTCTCGATCCAGGATAAGAACGTCGGTGAAATGGGAATCCGCCAGGATGCCCTGCAGAATGCCGTCTTCTATGAAATCAACACCTTCGGCATTAAGTATCTCCTCATTTAAGGGGAGAGCCTTTACCCATCACCGGCACCGGTGAAGAAACCCAGGACTTCACTTACGTGGGGGATATCGTGGACGGGTTGCTCCGGACCGGTTATTTCGAGGCCACAGTGGGACAGGAGTTCAATCTGGTTTCCGGCAAGGAGACACGGATCATGGACCTTGTCCAAATGATCAATGCCAGATGGCAATATGGCCGGCATCCTTTACGCCGAGCGGCGCAAATGGGATACCAAGTCCCGCCTCCTGGCATCGGTGGACCGGGTCCGAGAACTCATAGGCTATGAGCCGAATACCCCCTTTGAGAAGGGCATGAAAAACACTATTGCCTGGTTCCGGGAAAACTGGGATCTTATCGAGGCCGCGGCCCGGTTTGGTCCGGGGATCTCTATAGCAGTGCGTAAAGTGGGTGCCTCACAAGTTGAAAGTCTTCTTCCTGGTATGGAAATAATTCTCATATGCTGCTATATTAAATGAAAAGCTTTTTTACGTATTCACGAGAGGCAATGTAACATGGCCACAAAATACATCTTGAGCGAATATATCTCCTTGGCTATGGCCCAGGCGGCATATGACAAGCTGGAAGACGGCACCTTTGCCGGTCGCATTCCTGCTTGTCCGGGAGTCATCGCCTTTGCCGATACTTTACGCCTTTGTGAGGAAGAATTGCGCTCGACCCTGGAGGATTGGCTCTTGGTAGGTCTCAAAATGGGTCATCCACTGCCGGTTATCGGAAATCTCAATCTGAACCAGGAGCCTAGCCGTGAGTCCCTGGAGGCCATGTAAGAGACGGGACTTTATCCACAAATTGCGCCGCTTGGGATTTACCGGCCCTTATTCTGGCACACGGCATCAATTTCTGATCTTTCAACACTACCGCTTGGCTCTTCCTTCCAATAGCGAATATTCAGTCCCGCAACTGCGAATGATGGTAGAAGAAGTGGAAGCCATCCTGCAGCGCCGCATAATTCCGAATGAATGGGCGCGTTTATAAAGCCCAGGTCCAAGAAATACAACCTTGCCTCGATCCGCCAACCTCCCCCCAACCCTTTATCCTACACACCGACAACAACTTCGATGCAGGAAGTTATGCAGAGGAAATCAAATCGTAATCCCTCCTTTCCGATGATCTTGTCGATATTCTTCAACGCCTCGCCAATTGCCATGAAAAGCATGCAGATACTATCCAGTTTTTCCATGCCGGCCGGTGAACTAATGAAATCGTTCGGGCTCTGAATCCGTTCGACACGGCTGGCGATTTTTCCCAGGGCTTCATCAATCTGCGTGAGTATCGATAAAACAAGGGTCTTATCGAACATAGCGCCCTTCTCTTTCTATACGTTCCCTTAAGAAAGGGTTCATTTTTTCGCGCACCCGAACTATATCAACATGCTTCCCGGTGAGCCTCTCGATATCTTCCTTAATGTGCACCAGGATGAAAGGATTGGGGGTTTTTATAAAGATGTCCACTCACCGTCTTCCCTGGCCTCATCCCTGGACATCGAACCGAATATTCCGATTTCCAAGATGCCGTATTTCTCGGCATAATCCTTTTTGAATTCTTGCAGGATGGCGAGGAGGCTTTCTCTTTTTATAATTGTTCTCTCACGGTTAGTCAAACTCCACCTCCTTCTGGTATCCGGAAGACTCTCCTAGTGGTGGGAGTTAATATCGGCAAGGGAATTAACCTCCTGGTCCCTTGGCGTGGCAACCGGACAGGCAAAAAAAATTCTTTATGGCAACGTTTATTTTGAAATGCGCAAAAATTTGTTCTGCTTAAATAGATGCCGCAAAGTCAGCGTTGGCTGGCATGAAGGATAGTCAGCCCCATGACTGTTTCACCTTCATAACGGATAATGATGTCGTCCTCGGTCAGTTCGCTGTCAGTGGCGTGGCTTTCTTAAATTAATATAGAGCACGTCGGCATCCGCGTCATAAGAGGACCATAATGGGGCGCCCTTCACCGCGGGAATGATTTTCAAATAGTGTTCCACCGAGGCTAAGGCCATATTCGCGTCCTCCGATAGAGGGTATGGGTTTTGCTGGTAATAAATGCCGTAATAATGAAGCCGTCATTCACCATTTCACGATAGACCACCACCAGATGTCTTCCGGGGACACTTCCCGGGTCGCCAGGAGTTCTCCGGCGCCACCGGCGAACACCGCTTTAGGACTGATTGAAGCATTCACTTCATCCCCCCCGGCGCAAGAGGTACGAAAGACATCTTTCCACCAAGAGTGCTTACGGTGACCCCCTTTTCGATGGCCATCCACACGGCCTGATAGGGCCCGGTGGAGAAATCAGCCTAAAGATAAATAGGCGAATAGCATATTTGCGTAAGTTACCAATTGCTGCGATAAATTCGTTTGGGGATTAGAGACTTTTTTGCAGGGCTTGCCTCACGCCGCGGCATTATCTTTTTTCTTGGGAACCAAACGAAGTTCCAAGCGACACCCCAAGGCCTTGGCATATTTTTGCAAAGTACTCAGCGTGGGCGACGGTTTTTTCTGCCCACCAGACGATTCGAGAC
>JAQTXE010000167.1 GCA_028688935.1 Syntrophales bacterium | reverse complement strand
GAAGACGCCGCTGATATGGGCAAAACTCCCGGAGGCGTCGCAGATGATCTGGCTTCTTTCATGAATCCACAAGGTTTTGCCGTCTTTCGCCAGGATGCGATACTCCCGTTCGTAAGATTTATCGCCCTTTAAAGCCGCAGCCACCGCCTCCTGGGTCCCGGGAAGGTCTTCCGGCAGGATCAGCTCCGACCATTTTAACTTCCGGGAATCAAAATCCTCTTTGGGATAGCCGGTCAGCTCTTCAATTTTGCGGTCAAAGAAATCCACGGTCCAATCAGCGTACCCCTTGAAGACCAAAGCCGGGATGTTGTTTACCAGCAGCCGGTATTTCTCTTCACTCTCCTTAAGGGCCTCCGCGGCCCGTTGCCGGGAGGTGACGTTCTTCAGGGAGAGGACCAAAAACTCCACTTCGTTCTGTTTGTCCAAAATGGGGACCAGGGTCCAATCCCAGTAAGTAACCCCCCATTCCGGATGATCCGGGAAATTGAAGGGCCGGGCAAAGGCCTGATAGGGTTTTTTGCTTTCCACCGTGCGGACAAAAATAGCCTCAGCTTCGCTGGGATATAAGGCGAAATGATTTTTCCCCGGGAATTCGGAGACGTCCCGCTGGCAGGCCCGGGCATAGGCCTGGTTCACCCGGATATAGTTGAAATTTTTATCCAGGATGACCAGGGGGGTAATGGTGTGTTCATAAAAGGCGTCCAGCAGCCAGGATTGTTCCAGCAGCTCTTCCTGGGCCCTTTTATAGGCGGTGGAATCTTTGCCGATACAGAGGATCTCGGTGAGACGGCCCTCCACGTCGCGCAGGGCCTTGTTAGTCCAGGAAACCCATACGGCTTCGCCGTTGCGCCGCATGTTTTCATGCTCATGGGTGGCATAGCGCTCCGGGTTCTGCACCAAATCGGTTACCATGGCGGCCAGGTCCCGGCCCTGGCGATCACGGGGGGGAACAATAAGGCCCACCATCTCCCGGCCCAGGATCTCCTTTTCCGGATAGCCGAAGAACCTCTGGGCAAATTCGTTAAAAAAAGTGATGCGTCCCTGGGGGTCCAGGCGCAAAATGATACTGTTGGCGTTTTCCACCAGTTCCCGGTACTTGGCTTCACTCTGAGCCAGGGCGTCCTTGGTGCGTTGGATGGAGCGGAACAAAGGGGCAATCCAGGCTATGCCCACCAACAACAAGGCCGAGGTAAAGAGAGCCACCAGTTCCGCGGCCAGGTCCCCGGCGTCCAATAAGCCAAAGGTTTCCGGCTGCCATAAGGTGATGATCCGCCGGGCGGCCATGAGGAGGAGAGCCACGGAGAACACGATCCAGGCCAGCCGCTTGCGGATAACGGGAATAAGACCCAGAGCCAGTAGCGCCACCAGTAATTGCAAGACGATGGAAATTTTTAAGATAATGCGGATATCCATGCCTGCCTCTTCAAGGCCTAGCCTCTAGTTTCCTTATCTGTTAGAGAGCCCCCGGGGATTTCTAAATAATACCGTCCTGCTGTAAACCGCCCCGAGTTTAAAGGCCCTGGACTGTGCAAGGCCATTAAATATTCTACTCTTCTGGGGGAAACAAAATGGTAATGGGAGAGATGCAAGATAATAAGAGATTGCAAGTCGTGAAAAGAGTAAGGCTGATAGTAACCATCGTGCCGATGCCTTGGATTTGAATTCATATGTTGCGAAAAATAAGATTACAATTTATTAATTAATTTATGATGTAAAATAAATAAGTTAGCCAATAATAGGTCTTACTATTAATTAGATTTATACATTATGCCTTATTGCCAAAACATAGTCAAGCAATGGATCAAGGATTAGTCAATTAGAGTATCGGTTATACTCCCTCTTTTTCTTTAATTTTTCCCCTCCGGCACTGAAGCGGGGTACGGACCTCCGGCCACCACGGTTTTTCCCCGTTGCTTGCTTCCCTTACCAGGGCTAAGAAGCCATCCTTCTGAATGTACATGGCCGACAGTAAAATCAAATCCGCCCACTGCCCGTCCTTTACTGTCAAGTTTCCGGTGTTAAGATCAACGAGGCGCAATTCCCCTCCTGCAGGCAACACGCAAGCTACAGTGAGGAGACCCAACGGCGATACAATAGTCTCGGCGCCTTTAAGGCCGATGGATTGTTGGAAATTCCAGAAGGAAAGGGGAAATTCCGGACATACCAATAAGGCCCGCATAGCTTTCATACTCCAGGCCGGTCGAAACTCGAGCAGATAAGGGAGAAGGGTAAATTTATCAGTAATGCTTTCATTATTTATTCCTGGTGGATAATACTGAGGATGCCCCCTTTTCCTGAAGACAGGGCCGCATATCCAGAAGCCGCTGGTGCGCATCTATTACCTGGCCGGGAAAGAGGTTCCGGTTCAGCAGCACAAAACGCCGCCGGTCCCGGACCAAACCTTGGATTTGGGCATCAAAGGGTGCGAAGAAAGGACAGAATACCCATTCCGCCAGCCTCTTTTTTTCCTTATCCAAGGGTTGATTGAAAGGCGCCAGGAAACGGCCCCCGGCCAGGAACCCGGGGGTAAAGTGGCGGTCGTCCACCACCAGGTAGGAGATGCCGTATTTGCGGCAGAAATCCCGGACTACCTGGGGGTCTTCCGCGTAATAAGCGGTAAAAAGGTCGGTCAGCCGGGGACGGAGCCGCCGCCAGTAACCTTGACTCCAGGGATGGGCCAGTTCAAAGGTGGCCAGAGCCGGACGTTGGCCGAAAGTAAGGGCGTTGTCCATCAGGTTGGGATGCCCGGCGATGCGGGCCGCCGGGGGGGTTTTAGCCAAGGCCGCGTAGAGAGGCCGGTACATGGAATAATCGTACAACCCCACTCCTTGCAGGCGCCAGACCGCCAGAACTGCCACCAGCGCCACCGCGGCCCCGGCCAGGGCCCGGGAACCAGGCCATTGGCGCATCCCTGCCTCCAGGCACAGGGCCAGGCCCAGGCAGTAGCAGAGGTTCAGGGTGTACATCAGGTAGCGGTCAGGAACGAAAAGCTTCAGCAGAAATATCCGGGCCAGAAGATAGAGGAGTAAGGAGGCGAGAAGCAGATACCCAAAGGGTTGCAGCCGGGGTTTCAGGCTCTGCCAATCGATCCTTCTGCCCCCCCAAACCGCGGCCCCTAAAATTACTGCGACACCCAGAGCGCCGCCCAGAGTCCCCCCTTCCCGGAAAGGGGCGAGATACTCCCAGGGTTGCACCAACTCCCAGAAAAAAGAGGGGACGGGCAGGATGGCAAAGCGGCCCCGGGCGGTGAATTCCAGCCGCCCGGCCAGGTCCGCGACGCTCACCAGGGGACCGAAGCCGGCGGCGTTGAACTGCTGCTGCATCAACAGCACCAGACCAGCGCCCAGCACCACCATGAGCAAATGGCCCCAGGTGATCCAGGCCGGCGCGGAGACGCGGCCGCTGCGTCCCGCCAGCCAGGCCAGGACCGTAGCCCCGGCTCCCACCAGGAAAATATAAGGAATGAAGAGGGCCTGAAGCAATAAGGCCAATCCCAGGCCCCAGGGGTTGGCCGCCATCCAGGCGAGGCAAAAAAAAGCCAGCAGGGGCGCGGCAAAGGCCCGGGCCAAACCCCCGGAGAGGTTATCCAGGAAAAAGGGCATCAGCCAGTAAACCCCCAGGGTAAACCAACCCAGGCGCCGGGAGCCCAGGCGGCAGCCGAGGCGAAAGAGACACCAACCCAGAAAGACGAACAGCAATCCGGGCAGCCACTTGGAAAAGGTGATGGGGTCCAGCGCCAAAGAAGCCAGACGGTAAAGGCCCTTTACCCCCCAGGAGACGTAGGCCCGGGCGTAGTCGGTGAGCAAATCCCCGGGAAAAAGCCGGCTGTCGCGCCAGTGCTGCATCCAAAAAATCTGTTGGCGCACATCGTCATTGATGACCCAATAGCGGATCAGGGCCTGGAAATGGGCCAGGAAAAAAATGACGCTGGAGAGGAAGACCACCAGAACCGGATCAGTTCGGGGGATGGGGGCAGGCGGCGATGCGCCCCGGGGGGCCTCAGATTTCTTGTTCAAAAAAGCGTTATTGGGACTTTCGCAGCACAATACGCACTTTCATGCCGTCTTTGAGGATCAGCTTGGGATTGGGCACCTCGAATTCCGCTTCATAGTATGTGGGATTTTCCAGGCCGGGTTTCAAGGAGGCCCAAGAAAGGCGGCTGATCCTGGCTGCAAACTTCTGGCCGGGAAGAGATTCCGGCAAAATTTCGACCCGGTCCCCCACCTTTATTTTCAGAGACTCCATTTCATGCACCTGGGCCTTGACCACCATGGGATCCATTACCCCCACCTGGAAGGCCACGGTTTTGGGGGGCAGTTCGGCGCCCACCCGCAGATCCGGGTGCACAAAGAGCACATAACCGTCTATGGGGGCTTTCAAGGTGGCGGCCGAGGAAAATTTACCGCCAACCACGGATTCTCCGATTTGCTCCTTCAAGACCTGGAGGTCCACGGAAGATATGTCCTTGGCCTGGCGCAATTGCTGCTGAATGGTGCCTTTCTGTCTGGCCAACAGCAGCCAGTCTTTATCAGCCTGGGCCAGGGCCTCTTTGGAGGCCAGTTTTTGGGCCGCCAATTCCTTGATCTCCCGGCGTTTGATAGCGGCCATGTTCAGGGTCCGTTCCAATTGGGCCAATCTCACTTCCAGGTCTTTGACCTGGGGCGCAGACAGACGCTGCCGCAACTGCAGGGTGGCCTCCGGGGAAAGGCGATAATGGGCCAGGACTTCTCCCTTAGTTACCTTCTGTCCCGCCTGGGCCTCCAGGGAAGTGATGATGCCTTGGAAAGGCAGAATCACCACCCGTTTGACAGGGCAGGAGAATTTACCGATAAAGGATATCTCCTGAACCTGGGGGGCAACCGGGGCCGGAGCCGGGGCTTTGGCCTGGTCATCGGCTGGCTTCGTGTCCTTGCCCCAGGCCGTCAGTCCTAGTCCAGCCAGACAGACCAAGGCCAGGGCCCCCACCAGGACAGCGGCGGCCCGCTTATTGTTGCCAGGATTTCTCATCCACATAACTCGCACCCAAGTCTCCGGAAAGATTACGTAGCCCCAGTAACGCCAGATTGTAGTCCAAATTTTTCTGCAAAGTATTTCTCTGGGCATCCGCCAGATTTTTACGCCCTTCCAAATAGACGGACAAAGGCTCGCCTCCGGAATGATAACGGATGTCGCCTTGCCGCTCTTTGAGTCGCGCCAATTCCTCCAGGTCCAGAGCCGCTTTAAGGTTAACATCCGCCACCCGCAGGTTCTCCTGGGCTTCAAACCACTTATCGCTCACTTCCAGGGTCTTTTGGTCCTTATCCGCCCCGTATTGCCTCAAGACGATTTTTTGCCGGGAAATGTTTCTGACCCTTTGAAACCCGTCCCATACCGGCACTTGCAGGCCCAAAGAAAAGAATAGCTGCCTGGAGGTAAGCCCGCTTAAGGGATCCGGGGTGGCTGCGCCCATAAACACGGAAGGCAGTAATCTGGCCTTGGCCAGCATGATATTGTATTCTTGCAACTGCTTTTTCAGTTCCGCAATCTTCAGCAGGTAAGAACGGTTGCAGGCCTGTTCCACCGTAGCCGCAGCCGGATCGAAGTTCCCCATTACCTGGCGCCGGGCATCTTTGTAATCCAATTCCAGGGGTTGGTCGGTTTTCAACCCTATTAAGGCTTTGATTCTTGCCTGGAGACGATTCCGGGAAGCGGCGATGCGGTCTTTTTCGGCCTGGGCCGCGGCCAACTCCCGTTTCGCCACCCTCAGCTCCAGGGAGGTGCCGGTGCCGATGCTCAGGCGTTTCTGGGAGTATTCCAAATTCTTCCGGGTTAGCGAAATCAGGGTCTCCTGGCGGGTGGCGGCCTGGCCTAAAGAGTCCATTTCCAGAAACATGTTGCCCAGCTTGGCGATACCTTGGTTAATGGCATGCATATGGGCCAGGATGGCGATTTGCGTAAATAGCTTCTTGGCTTGCAGGGAAAAATAAGCTTCTAAGGGATTATAGTTGCTGCTGCTAAAACTTAGAGTATAAGGCTTATTCGAAGTGCCATAGATAGTCTCCGGGCGGTTCACATAATACTGGGTGCGAAAAGTTATGGATGGGGCCATATCAAACTTGCTGTCTGTTTCATCCAGCCGTTTGACCTGGATTTCCAGGGAACTCCTGGTGAAAAAAGGAGAGCGGACTAGAGCCAGCCGGACCGCCCGGTCATAGTTCACCGGCCCGGTGACTGTCTCGGCTTCTTTGAGGGTGGTGTTTGGGGGAGTCTCGGCTCCTAAAGCCCCATCTGTCCCGGGCCCCCAGGTGGCAGCCAGCAGCAGGATAATCAGGGTGAAGAGAATTTTTGCATCCGGCCCCCCGTTTTTCCCTTTAGGGCGCAGCCTGGTCCGGCTCCCGGCAGACGCCCTTCGGGGATTAACTCTCATAAAGGACGCCGTCTTCCAGGGAAAATGTGCGGTGGCAGCATTCGGCCACCTGGGTATCGTGGGTAACGATGACCAGGGAGGTGTCTCCCTGGGCCATAATCTGCTTAAAATTTTCCATGATCATATGGCCGTTCTGCCGGTCAAGCTGGCCGGTGGGTTCATCCGCCAGGATAACTTGGGGTTGATTGACTAAAGCCCGGGCCACGGCCACCCGTTGCCGCTCTCCCCCGGAGAGGCGGTTGGCGGGATGGCGCAGGCGGTGAGCCAGATTCACCCTCTCCAGGGCCGCAACGATGCGGGCCGGACGTTCATGGCGCTCGACTTGGGCATAGACTAAAGGAAACTCCAGGTTTTCATAAACCGTGGAATTTTCGAAGAGATCGCAATTCTGAAAAACAAAGCCCACCCGCCGGCGGCGGAAATCCGCCTGGTCAGTCCGGCTCAGGTTGAGCACGTCCTGACCCAGGAATTGATAATTTCCCGAGGAAGCCGGCAGCAGCAGGCCCAAAATAAAGAGGAGCGTGGACTTGCCGGACCCGGACGGCCCCATGACCGCCACCATCTCGCCGGGGTGGATCTCCAGATTGACTCCCCTAAGCACCGGGATGACCCCATGGCCGTTGCTGTAATGCTTGGACAAGCGGGTCACCTGAATTATGGGGCCATTAATCCGGGGGTGAGGATACAACTCATTCATAACGTATCGCCGAAACCACTTCCATGCGGCTGGCCTGGAGTGAGGGATAAAGGCCCGCAGCCACTCCCAGGCCCACGGCCACCACAAGACCTAAAATGACGCAAAATAGAAAGAGTCCCTGGGGAGGATGGCTGCTAATGAGATGGCTGGTAACCTCCACGGTCAACAACCCCACAAAGCTGCCTGCCAGGGAGGCGGTAAAGCTCAGGCACACTGCTTCGGCCAGGAACTGGGCCATGATGGCCTGATCCTCGGCGCCCATGGCCTTTTTCAAGCCGATCTCCCTGGTCCGGGTACGGACCGCGGCCATCATCACCGTCCAGATGCCCACGCCCCCTAAAATCAGGGTGGCGACAATGGAACTATAGATGAAAAGCTGGACCCAAAAAGCCACGGCCTTCACCCGCTTCACCTGATCCCAGGCCACTTCCACCTTAAGACCAGGGGCATATTGGACCGACTGGATCACCTGGGGAATTAGAGGCGCCACCTTATCCACGTCGTCCCAGGTGAGGGTGCGTAAGTAGATGCGGTTCGCCGGGCTGATCCTGAGAATGCGGTCCTGGGCCGTGGTGAAAGGCATGAAGGCAAAATGTGACAAGTCCCCCAAACCCACATTTTTTAAGACCCCGACGACCGTGTAAATATCCTGCTGAATTTCCAGCTTTTTTCCCACCACGTCTTTGCGGCCGAAGAGAGTTTGGGCCAATTCCGGGCCTAAAACGACTACCCGTTGCCGTAAATCATTGTCCGCCAGGCTGGTGAGTCTACCATCCTGGGTGGTAAACCCGCAGACATCCCAGAAGGCATTATCTACGCCAAATAGGGAAAAATTATGGGCCACGCCATTATTGCTGCTTTGAGCCATATAGGTGCAAACCGCCAGGCTGGCGTCTCGCACCCCTTGCATCTTGCGCAAGGCCTGCACCGTGGCGCTGGTGAAATTTTGGTGGAAATAGGCAGGTAGTCTCTCGAAGTAGACTTTGACGAGGGTGGCCCGGCCCAAAAGTTCCAGGTCCCGGTTGAAATTCTGCTTGAGATCCCGACCCATGGTGATAATGGTGATAAAACCGGCGGTCCCAAGGGCGATAGCCAGCATCACCCCCCAATAGCGCCGCCGATGTCGCACCAATTGGCGAATACTAACCCGTATTAGGTCGCTGAACCTCAAAGGTGAATTCCTCTCCCACCCTTATAATTCGGCTTACCTGGCTGATTTCTCAAGTTAAATACTAAGGCTCTGGGACGAAAAACCACCCTTGGCAAGAAATTGCTCTCGTCCGGTCAAATCCTCAGCCCGAATCCGGTATTTCTTGGCCAGTCGGGAGAGGACCTCCAGAACGAAATCAATTTGCCGATCTTCGTGGGTGCTCATGAAGGCCGTGCGGATTACTGCTTGCCCTCGAGGCACTGCCGGGAAGATAGCTGGCAGGGCAAATACTCCTTGGTCAAACAGATCCCGGGCAATAATGGAAGCCTTCTGGTCGTCCCCGATATGGATGGGTATGATGGGGGTTTTGGAGTCGCCGGTAATCAGGCCAATCTCCCTATATCCAGCATGCACTCTGTGGGTGATCTCCCAGAGCCGGGCCACCCGCTCCGGTTCCTCTTCCAGCACATCCAGACAACCTAAGACGGTGGCGGAATTACTGGCGGGTAAAGCCGCAGAGAATATCAAGGGCCGGGAGTGATGACGCAAATATTCCAGCACGTCTTCATCATCCGCAGCAATGAACCCCCCCACGGAAGCCAGGGCCTTGCTGAAAGTGCCCATAATGAAGTCCACCTGGTTGGTGACCCCGAAGTGGGCCACAGTTCCATGCCCGCCGGGCCCCATAACTCCCAGACCGTGGGCGTCATCCAGGTAAACGAGCAGGTCCGGAAATTCCCTTTTTAATTGCACCAGTTCCGGGAGAGGGGACAAATCTCCCGACATGCTGAACACCCCTTCGGTGACCAACAAGATCACGCCATGGGCGTTTTTCTTGCGAATGTCGGTCAACTTTTGGGCCGCAGCCTCCACATCGTTATGGGCAAAAGGGACCAGCCGGGCTCGTGAGGCCTGGCAC
>JAQTXE010000166.1 GCA_028688935.1 Syntrophales bacterium | reverse complement strand
CAGTTAGTAGCCAGTACTGACTACTGACCACTGATCACTTTAAAGGTTGCCCATGAAAAACAAGGAAATCGCCCGCATTTTCAATGAGATCAGCGAATATCTGGAGATGGATGGGGTGGCCTTCAAGCCCTATGCCTACCAGAAAGCGGCCATGACCCTGGAAAATTTGCCGGGAGACCTGGACGGCCTGTACCACCAGGGCGGGCTGAAGGCCTTGAAAAAGATTCCCGGCATTGGCGAGAGCATGGCCCAAAAAATCGAGGAATATCTCACCACCGGGAAGATCCGGTATTACGAGGATCTTAAGGCCAAGATGCCCATCAACCTGGAAGAGATCGTGGGGGTGGAGGGGGTGGGGCCCAAGAAAGCCAAGGTCCTTTTTGAGCAGTTAGGCATCAGGACCCTGGAGGAGCTGGAGGAAGCCGCCCAAGCCCATAAAATCGCGCCCCTCTTCGGTTTCGGCCCCAAGACCGAGGAAAATATCCTCCAGGGGATTGGCTTTTTGAAGACCGCCAAGGGGCGGTTCCTGATAGGGGACATTTTGCCCCTGGCCCAGGAGATCCTGGAAAAACTCCGGGGTTTAAAGGAAGTCGAGCAGGCGGATGTGGCCGGGTCCCTGCGGCGGCGGAAGGAGACCATCGGTGATGTGGATTTTCTGGTGATCTCCAATAAGCCGGAAAAGGTCATGGATTTTTTTGTCAATCTCCCCGGGGTGGTCAAGGTCTGGGGCCACGGCACGACAAAATCTTCGGTGCGGCTGAAGGAAGGCTTCGATATGGACCTGCGGGTAATCCCTGGGGAGAGCTACGGCGCGGCCCTGCAATATTTTACCGGCTCCAAGGAGCACAATATCGCCCTGCGCAAGATTGCCATTGAGCAGGGCTATAAGCTCAGCGAATACGGCCTTTTTCAGGGGGAGACCCCGGTGGCTGCCAAAAAAGAGGAAGAAGTCTACGCCAGGTTGGGCCTGGCCTGGATTCCCCCGGACCTCCGGGAGGACCGGGGGGAGATCGACGCCGCCCTGAACGGGAAGCTGCCGGACCTCATCGGCTACCAGGATATCAAGGGCGAGGTGCACGTCCACAGCAATTGGAACGGCGGCCAGCAGTCCATCCGGGAGATCGCCGCCGCGGCCATGAAAATGGGCTACGAATACGTGGGCATCTCCGATCATACCCAGTTTTTGAAGATTGAACACGGCCTGGATGAAAAGCAGCTTAGATCCCGCAATAAAGAGATTGACGAAATAAATCAAGAACTTAAGTCCGCGGGTCATAAATTTACCGTGCTCAAAGGCTGTGAGGCCAATATCATGGGCGACGGCTCCATCGATATCCTGGATGAAGTGCTGGCCGAGATGGACTTTGTCATTGCCGGCATCCATTCCCAATTCAAGATGGACCGGGAGGAAATGACTAAAAGAATGATTACCGCCATGGAAAACCCCCATGTAGACATCATTTCCCACCCCACGGGGAGGTTGCTGAAAAAGCGGGAAGAGTACGACATCTATTTGGATAAGATCTTGGCCGCGGCCCAGGCCACCAAAACCGTTCTGGAAATCAACGCGCATCCGGAAAGATTGGACTTAAACGACCTCAATATCCACGTCTGCAAAAAAATGGGCATCAAGATGGTGATCAACACCGACACCCACCAGGTGGACCAATTGCGGCTAATGCCCTTCGGCATTGCCCAGGCCCGTAGGGGTTGGGCCGAAAAAGAAGATATCATCAACGCCTGGCCGGTAAAGAAGTTTTTGCAGATGCTGAAGTGATCTTGCGTAATCGCCAAGGCTTTTATAAATGGGAAAAAGGGGAAGAGGGGAAAAGGGGAATGACTCTCTTCTGATGAAATTTTTCTTTTCCCTTTTAACCTTTTCCCCTCAGTTTAATCCCCTTAGCCTTCTCCTGACCCGGGACTTGCGGAGGATGCGAGATGCAAGTGATTTTTGAGCTCACCGCGGCCCTGGCTGCGGGGCTATTCACCGGCGCCGCCCTGTATATTATCTTTGTGGAGCATCCGGCGCGCCTGGAATACGGCCCGCCTTTGGCGGTAAGGGAGTTCATCGCCAGTTACAGACGGGCGGCCGTCATGCAGCCATCCCTGGCCTTCCTGGCATTTTTGGCCGGGGGCCTGGCTTGGTGGTCGGGGTCCTCCTCCTGGTGGCTGCTGGGCGCGGCGGCTATGGGCTCCCTCTTTCCTTTGACGATTATCTTGATGTTGCCCATTAACCGGCAGTTGCACGACCTCTCCCTGGAAAAAGATGCGGCCCGGACCATGACCTTGCTGGAACTGTGGGGTAAATGGCACCGGCTGCGGTGCCTCATCGGCTTGGGGTCGTTTATACTTTTTCTGGTATTGCTCAAGTGGGGATAGGCGGAAGCATAAAAAACCGGTTAAAAGTGGTATAAAGGATCATCCCATAAAGAGATTAAGGGGCCGGGTGGAGAGCGGCTTGACGGATGCGGCCCAGGAGGCCATAATGGGCCAAGCATAGATCAGGGAGAAAGCGCCGTTCCCAGTTCCCAATTCCTGGTTTCCAGTTCCACGTGCAAAGTTAGGAGTAGGCTCAGCAGGAAATTTTCTTGATTCATGGGCGTGCCGCAGGCTCTAGTAAAACTGCCATGAAAAGACTTTTTGACCAGCGGCAGGTAGCGAAACTGGCAGGGATCTCCGAGAGCCAGGTGCGTTATTGGGACAGCGTCCGCCTCATCCCCCACGTGGAGCGCCACAAAGGGAAGCTGTTTTTCGATTTCCAGGGTCTGGTGGCCTTCCGCACGGTCAAAGCCTTGCTGGACCAAGGTGTGTCTTTACGGAAGATCAGAAAATGCCTGGCCCGGGTACGGCATCTGCTGCCGGAGTTGGAGCAGCCCCTGTCCGAGGTGCGGGTGGCCATCCAGGGGGACCAGCTCATCTTCGGCAAAGACCGGCAGACCTTCACTTCGGAAGGGCAATTGCTCATCAAATTCGAGACCGCGGGGGAGGGGGACGCCCCCCAGAAGGTGGATGCCGCGGAAGAGCTGTTTTTCCAGGGATTGGAAGGGGAACAACTGGGGGAATGGGATCAGGCCCGGGAAAAATACGAAGCCGCTTTGGAACTCAAACCCGAGTACCCGGACGTCCTGGTCAATCTGGGGAATCTGCTGCATCGCCACAGCCTGGGCCCGGCCGCGGAATGGGCCTTCCGCAAGGCCTTGTTTATCAACCCGGATCATCCGGAGGCGAACTACCACCTGGCACTGCTTTTTGAAGAACGGGAGGACCTGGAAAACGCCCTCCTGTTCTACCGCAAAACCATCCATGAAGACCCGGAGTTCGCCGACGCCCACTTCAACCTGGGCCGGCTCCTGGACATGCGGGGGGACCTCCTGGGGGCCAAAAAGCACTGGCGCCAATACCTGCTGCTGGAGCCGGAGGGCAAATGGTCCCAGGATGTGCGGCGTTGGCTGGGAGAGGAATGATGCCTGATCTGGCGGCCTTCCGGGCTGGAGAGTTCAGCCTTCCCTATGCCTCCAAAGATGAATTGCCCCCGGAGTGCTTTACCTGTGTCTATCTGCTCATTGAGGAAGGAACAGTCTGTTTCTGCGAATCTTTTTACTATTACTGCGCCTATAGCTGGCCGGATAAACTGACCCGCACCGTCCCTCCCTGCCTGCAAGATTCTTAAATCCTGCCGCCAAATTAAGGGGCGGCAACACCCTGTTAGTCCAGGTCCACCCTGAATTCATATTCCTCCTCAGTCGTGGGAAGAGCTTGACACTTCTTAGTAGGATGCTTAATTTCCCATTTAATTTATATAAGAAAAATTGCCTAGGATGAGGCGGAGAAGGGTTTGAGGCCAATTAGTACGCCAAGGGATACCTTGCCTAGCGTCTGGCGTGTAAATAACTTCTACTATTTCCGCGGAGACAAGGAGGAAGCCGGGAAATGTCCTCAAAGACGCACTCATACCAGATAATCATAGCTGATGACCATCCTCTGTTTCGAGAGGGGGTCAAGCGGATCATCGATGACGTGCCGTCTTTACAGGTAGTGGGGGAGGTGGGCGATGGTATGGAACTGCTGGCAATTTTGCCGGAATCTTTACCTGATATGGTTATTCTGGATTTGACCATGCCGGGGTTGCACGGCACGGATATTACAAAAGAAGTTAAGAAGCTCTATCCCCAAGTCAAAGTGTTGATTCTCACCATGCATAAATCCAAGGAACACCTGTCCCGGGTGATCATGGCCGGAGCCGACGGCTATCTCCTGAAAGAAAACGCGTTCGGCGATTTAATTTCCGCCATTGATACGATTCGCCAGGGAGGCAGTTATATTTCCAATCTGATGTCCAACCAAATGATAGATTTCTTCCGCCAGAAGTTCCGGTCGGAACCGGGTGATGTTTTAAGCTACCGGGAAAAGGAAGTGTTGTCTCTACTGGTGGCGGGCAAATCCAGCAAGGAGATTGCCGGACATTTATCTCTCTCCGCGGCGACAGTGCACGCCCATCTGGGGAAGATCAAAAGGAAGCTGGATATCAAAAACAATGCGGAATTAATCAGATATGGCCTGCAAAAGGGGTATGTGAAAGAAGTTTAGCTAGTTTCCGGCAACCTTCCAGTCCTCCGCCAACCTGCCTATCTTTCTACCGAAAACCGCAAACGGCATTATTACGCCTGGGGCAGGCGATTGCCATGCAGGAGGCGGTACAATTGTTCATGCCGCAGGTATTTGATGACATCAAGGTTGGAGGTCCGCTGCAGTCCTGATTGGAATTTCCCGGAGAAGAACCCCCAAAGGAACATGATGCCCCCCAAAATCCAGGGTCTCTCGGACATGCGGAAGAGACCCCGGGCCAGGGCAAAGAGGGGATGGCTGCCGATGGCGTAAGCGCATCGGCCCCAATGGATGCGGCCTTTCAAGATGCTCCAGACTCCTCCGGAGGCGGCTCCTTCGGGCCGGGGGCTGACGATGGCCAGATGCGGGTCGCTGTAGGTGCGCCAACCCAGGCGGCGGGCGTCCGTCTCATCCAAAATATCCCAGCCGGACAGCGGCTGGATCCCGCCGATCTGTTGAAAGCAGGCGCGGCGATAAAATTTGGCCGCCCCGGGGATGTGATAATCGGCATGGCGCACGGGGACAATTTTGTCTTCCATTCTGATATAGATGGTGGCGCTGGCGATACCGATCCGAGGATCATCGAAGATCGCCATGATTTTGGCGAAGCAGTCGGGGCCGAACTCCAGGTCGCAGTCCAGTTTGGCAATAACGCCGTAGGGATCGTCCCCTAAGTGCGCCAGGCCGGCGTTAAAGGCGGCCACCACTCCGGGGCCCAGTTGCCGGGGCCCCTGGGGCTGCCGGTTTACCACCTCGATCCAGGGATAAGGCGCGGTGAGACGAGTCAAAATTTCCGGGGTGGCATCGGTGCTGCCGTCATTGACGATGATCCAGCGATCCGGCAACCGGGTCTGGTTCACCACGGAGGTGAAGACCAGTTCAATATATTTCTCTTCGTCTCGACAGGGACTGATGACAACCAGGCGGCTCATGGGACTTTCTCCTCGGCCAAGGGGGCCGGAAAGATTATCTTTCATAAGGTTCGATAAGTTATCAGGTCGACGGGGAATCCCAATTTCTCCCGCCACGGTGTCTGCAAGGACGCGGTTTCTTGCACGAACTCCTGGGCCGGGTGGCCCGGATGCACTGAGAGTTCCACGGAGCTATAGCGCCTTTGGTCCTCAACGGGGGCCTCCAAATATGACTGGAAAGTGGTAAAGCCCGAAGTGGTGACAGTGCGGTAAACATGGCGCAAGGCGTAATTAAAAATCATTTTTTGGCAATACAGTCCTCTGGACCTGAGAGGCGACCTGGGCGAGTAGATATTCTTGGTGATCCTGACCTTGCGGATACCGAATTCCTTTTGGATCATCTTCAGGATGGGAAACAGTTCCGGCCGGCGGACATGCACGTTATCATGGGAATCCAGATGGCTGACGGTGATACCGCAGGCTTGAATCCTGGCCACCTGTGCCCGCCACTCCGCCAGCGCCGCGCGCATCATCCCCAAGCCCAGGGGAGCGCTTAACACCTTTTTGGTGAAACAGCCTTCCTCATCTAAAATTCCGGCAAAGGCCGGATGGGGCTGCAACGGAGGAAACTGCGAGAGGTTTAAATGGACCCCGAAAGAGCAGTGGGGATGGCGGAAGCTTCCGGCCGCCGCTGCCTCCAGGGCCGGAGCATTGGGAAGCATGGTGGCGGAAGTGACCAAGCCCGCCTGCATCAAGGTGAAGATGGCGGCATTAACCTGGGGGCTGATTCCCAAGTCATCGGCATTGATGATTAAGCGCATGGAGAAGCTATCTTCCATCTGGTGGTCCAGCATCGCCTTTGCATTCAGCCTCCGGCCGCGCCGGCACAGGGGCAGAAGGCTACTGAAAAGCCTGAGCCATTTTATGGCGCATTCGGTCTTTCTTCAATCGGTAAGTTCCTGGTTGTCACCTCAGGGAATCCCTGATTTTTGCTGCCAAGAGCGCCAGGCCTAATATTTGCCTATTTAATTGTCGGATAGAGTGGCGGTTTCTTTAATCTGGCCGCCTTTACCGATCTCCCCTCCTCATCCGGCCGCCCTTGCTTCTGGACCGGTTCCTGGTTTCAACGCTCCTTACCCTTGAAAATTGAGCAGCTAGTGTCTAGCTTGATTTCACAAGGGTATCTTCGGCAAGAGCCGTCTAATTCCAGAAGAGAGAGGGCAGGGGACATGAAGAGGTTGGTAATTTTAGGCAGCGGCACCGGCGGCACCATCATTGCCGGCAAAATGCGCAAAATCCTGGCGGAGTCCCAATGGGAAATAACTCTCATTGACCGGGACTGGCAGCATCATTACCAACCGGGGTGGCTCTTCATTCCCTTTGGTATCTACACCAAGGAGGACTGCGTCAAGCCCAAGATCAAGTTCATCCCTCCCGGCATCAACTTTGTTCTGGATGATATTACCGGGATTGATCCGGTGAAGAAACAAGTGAAAACCAAAAGAGATAATTATCCCTACGATTGGCTGGTGATCGCCACCGGCTGCCGCATTATGCCGGAGGAAGTGGAGGGCATGGCGGAGGGGATGGGAGCGGACATCCACAATTTTTATTCCCAGGAAGGCGCCGTGGCCCTTTACGACAAGCTGAAATATTTCGATAAAGGCCGGGTAGTGGTCAACATCGCCGAAATGCCTTTCAAATGCCCGGTGGCCCCCCTGGAATTCGCCTTCATGGCCGACTGGTATTTCAGCATCAACGGGGTGAGAAAAAACATCGAAATCGAACTGGTAACCCCCCTGGGCGCGGCCTTCACCAAACCGGTGGCCGCGGGCATTCTGGGGCATATCTGCGAGCAGAAAAATATCAAGGTGACCCCCAACTACCAGATCGCCGGGGTGGACGCCGGCAAAAAGACCATTAAATCCTATGGGGGCGAGGAAATCCCCTACGATCTCCTGGTGGCCATTCCCCCGAATTTCGGGGCTCAGTTCATCATGGACAGCGATATGGGAGATCCCATGGGCTACGTGGACACCGACCACTTCACCTTGAAGGCCAAGAATTATGACTATATTTACGTGGTGGGCGACGCCACCAACGTCCCCACTTCCAAGGCCGGGGCCGTAGCCCATTACGAGGCCGACACCATCATTGAGAACCTGCAGCGGGAGATCGACGGCCAACCGCCCTTGCCCAATTACGACGGCCACGCCACTTGACTGGTGGTCACCGGTTACGAGAAGGGGTCCCTTCTCGACTTCAACTATAAAATCGAGCCCCTCCCCGGTAAATTTCCCTTCCCCGGCCTGGGGCCCTTTGATCTGCTGAAAGAAAGCTTTGCCAACTATATCGCCAAGATGATGTTCCGGTGGACTTATTACAACCTGATGCTCAAGGGCAGCCATCTGCCCCTGGAAAACCAGTTTGTGATGGCCGGTAAGGTCCGGGGTATTTTGTCGCCGGATATCGAGATGCCCCTGAGAAGGAGGCGGCCATGAACAACGGTGAACTGCTGGAACGCCTCGCCCGTATCGAAGAAAAGCTGGAAGGGGTCTCCCGGGTGGAAAAGCAACTGGAGGTCTTTAACCGGCCCTTCGAGAACCTGAGCGACCTGGGTAAAGATCTTTCCATCCTCATGGACCCGGCCGCCAGGAAGCTGACGGAAGAACTGGTGGAAGTGGAGATCGGCTTTCAGTTGGAGGACTTCTTCGCCCTGCTCAAAAGGCTGCTCCCCAGCCTC
This sequence comes from Syntrophales bacterium, assembly GCA_028688935.1. GTDB lineage: Bacteria > Desulfobacterota > Desulfobaccia > Desulfobaccales > 0-14-0-80-60-11 > SURF-52. The sequence continues at coordinate 1,060 of JAQTXE010000166.1, read as the reverse complement.
AAATACCTCACCTGGGCCCTGGAACAACTGGAGAATCTCATCGACTGGTGGGCGGACATGGAACCGGTTTTGAAGATCGCGGTGCCGAAGATGATCGACCAGTTGGATGCCCTGGAGCAAAAGCGGGTATTCCAGATTTTCAGCAAGTTGTTCTCCTTGGAGATGCTCCAGTTCATGGATCAGCTCTCAGAGGTGGCCCTGGCCGCCAATCTGGAAGAGGCAAGACCCGTGGGTCCTTTTGGGCTTCTCTGGCAGATGCGGAGTCCGGAATGCCGCCAGGGACTGGGGGTCCTCCTGGAGTTGACCCGGGCCTTGAGCAAGATGCAGCCGGAGACCGCGCCGGCCTCTTAAATGATGATTGGGGGATCAGGGGCAGGGGCGCTGCTCCCCCAAATCGATTCCTGAAGCGGGTTTGGGGATCGAACCCCTTAAAATAGCGCTAAAGTGTATCTATTCCTTGACATGGCTTAATTAAGCCTTAGATTTCCTTAGAGGAAAAGGTGCGGTTTCCTTATCCGAAACTCCAACTGCAAAGGAGCCAATGATGGTACGTGCCGGAAGATGGTCCATAGTTCTAGCGTTATCTGCTTTAGCGATTTTCCTGGTAATCACCTCTGTGGCCATGGCCCAACCCCGGGTGATGACGCAAGATGTCTTTACTCCGCTCACCAAGGGGTTTGACTTGATGCGGGCCGGCAAATATGAGGCCGCGGAATTTGAATTTAAAACGGCGTTGAGCAAGGACCGCTATAATCCCTTTGCTCTCAATAATCTGGCGGCCATCAAGGCCCAACAAGGCAAGTATAAAGATGCCCTGGCCTTCCTGACGGATGCGTCCAAATATGCCAACGATTACAAGCAAAAATACCAGCAGGTATGCTTTACCGGCGGCCTCTGCACCGGTGTTAAACCCGTGCAAGAGGTGGGCAATGAGAGCATGATTGCCAAAGTCATCGCGGAGAATATGGCGAAGCTGAAGGCCAAAATTGCGGCCCACCCTTCTCCCCCGGAGCCGTCAAGCCCTCCGCCCATGGAGAAAGTTCCCCCGGAAAAAAAGGGG
>JAQTXE010000165.1 GCA_028688935.1 Syntrophales bacterium | reverse complement strand
TCACGATGGCATGTTCCTCCTCCTTGCAATTATTTAAATGTTATTTTTCAGCAAGTTATATGCCACCGAATTGCTTATAAATTTATCTTTCCAGTAAATCTCTGCCCATGGCAGCCATGTGGCTATAGAGATTGTTCATGTAAGGAGAAATTCTATCTTTTTTGAGATACGCCCTTTTCCCAAAGATCGGGTACGATCTAGCTTTTGGGCTGGTCAAATCGCGATAAATTAAGACAATAACGTACAATTAACACAATTTTCCGGGCAAAATGAGAACAAAAATGAAGAAGATGGAGACGCTTCTTAAAGGAAGTTTTCATGGCTTGCCTTATCTGAGAGGACTAAACACACACTGTTTTCCGCAGATTTAACAGATACTGCCTGGCTGCGAGCGCGGCCTTGGCCCCTTCGCCCGAGGCAATGATGATTCTCTTACCAAAGGCATCGGTGACATCCCCCGCGGCGAAGATCCCCGGGCAAGAGGTGGAGCAGTCTGGATGGATCATGATCTCTCGCTGCGGGTTAAGTTTGACCAGCGGGGCTGCCAGGGAGGAGTTGGGCTCCAGGCCCACGGCGATGAACGCCCCCTTTACCGGCAGGCTGAGCGTCTCGGTTTCGGCCTTTTTCCTGATCGTTATTCCGGTCAGAGTCTGATCACCGGTGAATTCAGCAACTTTATATCCAAGGTAAGGATGGAAATTGGGCAAACAAGTCACCCGCTCCACCACCACCGGGTCCGCGGTCAATTCCGAGGTGGAGATGAGATGAATCTTCCGGGCCATGGTGTGCAGGTTCTCCACGACCTGGAGGGCGGAGTTGCCGCCGCCGATGACCGCCGCGTCTTCACCCTCTACGAAAGACAATTCCTGGACAGCCCCATAAAAGATGCCTTTCCTCAGGAACTCCTTTTCCCCTGGAACTCCCAGCCGCCTCCGGGTCATGCCCGTGGCGATAATAAGAGCCTTGGTGGTATACGTCTCCATTTCCGAAGTAGTGATTTTAAAGCCGTTCTCTTGAGCCTCAATCTGCTCCGCTTCGCACATCCGGTGGTCTACATAATGCGAATGCAGAATCTGATGTTTGAATTTCTCGATCAACTCCGGGCCGGTGATGAAATCGAAGCCCATATAATTTTCGATCTTGGTGCTGTCCACCGCCTGCCCGCCCAGGTCCTTGGCCACCAGCAGGGCCTCCATCTTCAAGGTGGCGGCATAGACCGCCGCGGTCAGGCCCGCGGGTCCCCCGCCGATGATGATCAGGTCAAAAGCCGTCCGGGCGCAGGTTTTCTCTTGCAGGAATTTGTCCCGGCACCCTTCTGAGCAAAAATAATAGGTAACGCCGTCGCATTCGGCGGCGAGGGCTTCTTCTGCCCTCACCTCCATCCGGCATACCGGATCTTTTGGCACTAACTTTGCCCCCTTGAATCAATTATTCGGCTGACCCGCCCGAGTTCGGGACCGATCAAATTATCCAGCCTCCGGAGAAACGGGCAGGGGCGGAATTTCCGGGGCCAGGCGGTAGTGCTTCAAGCCGAAGCCCGGCATTTCAAAAGCCTTGGGGTTGAGTTTTTTGGTCATTTCAATTTCCCGGGGAGTGAGGATGCGTACGAAGCCATCGGCATCCATGATGGCGAATTCCATGCCCCGGGCCAGGCATTTGTTCACCGACATCTCTCCCTTGATGTCCTGATGGGAAATGCAGATCAGTTTGGCGGCCATTGCTCCGGAGCTGAGGAGCACAACCAAGGCCAGCGCCAACAATGCTAAAAACGCTACTCTCTTCATTTCTCTATCCTCCTAGACCTTATTTTGTGTATTAGATAAGTAGTATTAAGGACGGTGTCAATACCTGATGGTAGCCCGGCTCAAGAGCCGGGCCCTGACGATGCCCCGGAGGTCGCCTTTCACCAGGGTCACTCCGGCGCTCTCCATGGCCACATCCGTGCCGGTGCCCATGGCGATGCCCACCTGGGCCAGGGCTGGGGCGTCGTTGATGCCGTCGCCGGCCATGGCCACGAAACGGCCTTCTCCCTGAAGTTCCTTAACCTTTTCGGCGATGGTGAGCATCACCGATACGTAGAAACGCCGCCGCATGTCCACCAACTCAGGGTTCTCCTCCTCTTCGGCAAAGACGGTGCGGGGCTCCAGGGCCGTGCCGCAAACCGGGCAGCTTCCCGGGCTGTCCTGCACGATTTCCGGATGCATGGGACAGGTCCACTCGGTGCGCGTCAGGGCTGCCTCCGGTTCGGCCCGCTCCAGGGCCATGCCGCACTTGGGGCAGGCACCGGGTTCGGGCTGGCGGACCTCATGATGCATGGGGCAGGTGTAAAATTTTGCGGGACTGGCTTCCTTCTCTCCCTTGACCTGGGACAAGGTGGACCTGACCAAGCGGATTATCAAGCTGGAGGCGAAAGATACCAAGACCTATGAGCCCCGGGTTGTTTTTCTTTGCCAACAGGCTTATGATATATTGAAAGAAGCCGGTAGAGTCCGCTTTCTGGAACATAACCGGGTCTTCACCTACAGGGGAGCGCCACTCAAAAAGGTCAAGAAGGCTTTTACCAATGCCTGCCGGAAGGCGGAAATAAATGACTTCCGGTTTCATGACCGGCGCCACACCTTCATTACCAATATGCGTAAGGCTGGTGTTGACCATTCGGTAATCATGAAGCTTACCGGCCATAAGACGGCGGCCATATTCTTGAGGTATAATTCCGTGGAACTTGAGGATGCCCGGGGCGCCTATCAGAAGTTGGAAGAGTTGCTGGATAGAGGACAGGATTGGGGGGCCACCCTGGCAGAAAAGTGCTCCCCTGGTGCTCCCGAGGGTGGAAGCCGCCCACTTTGATTTTATATGCATTTGATTTTACACGTGGAAGTGCAAGGCTCACTGGTGGGGCCCCCGGACTTCAAATCCGGTGTACCGTCTGACGAGGGCGGTAGGTGGGTTCGATTCCCATGCACTTCCGCCAATGGTTTTCGGGCATGGCTGGTTAAGAAGATTTATTCGTGGCCTATCGTGGTAAGTAGATATTAAATAACCCTTTCCCTGGCGGCCATGGCCGCGGCGTTAAGCTCTTTCCCCACTTCCTTCGCCAGTAGTTTCAGGATTGCCTGGCCAGCACCCAAGTCCCGCGTTGCATAATATAACGATTAAGCTTATAATTTTTTACTGATTCGCGTATGTAGCTGATTCTCGGGAGTTTATTTTCATCTCCTCCGAAGGCGGCACTGTTACATGAAGCAGACAACCTTTCGCATCCGCCGGCGCATCATCCTGGCTTTTTTGTTCTGCGTCCTGGGAGTGCTCATTTTTGCGGGCTTAAGCTTCCAGGCCCACCGGGAAATGGGACGGCGCCTCCGCCTGGTGGAGCAGGCCGACGACCTGGTGAACAACATCCTGGAAATCCGGCGCTTCGAAAAGAATTTTTTCCTTTACAAGAAACCGGACAGCCTGAAAGAGGCCCGGGCCTATTTGCAGCGGGTGGATCAGATCTGTGGCCGTACGGATACGGGCATCCTGGAATTTAAAACGGGTCCCCAACAAGCCCAATTCCAGAAGACTTTACAGAGTTACCGGCAAACCTTCATCCAAATCGAAAGATTGCTCCACGATAAATCCAGCGGCCTCACTTCCCCCACCTTTTCCCGCTTAGAGGAATCCCTGCGCAACCTGGGCCAGGAACTCATGAGCACGGCCGAACGCTGGGCCAAGGCGGAGCGGCTGGCCATCGACCATCTCTTCCTGAGGGCCATGTATCTCTTTGTCGCCTCCATGGTGGTCTTTGTCATCCTGGGGTTCCTGGTGGCCGTGTATATCGCCCGGCTGCTGGTACGGCCCTTGTTCCAGATGCAGACCTACATGGAAAAAATCGCCCACGGCGATTTCACCCCCATCCCGGAATCCGAGTGCTCTTCCGAAGAGTTCTTTTCCTTGTTTCGCGCCTTCAACCGCATGATCCAGGAATTGGAGCACCACCAGGAGCAATTGGTGCAATCCGGCAAGATCGCGGCCATCGGCACTCTGACCTCCGGGGTGGCCCACGAATTGAACAACCCCATCAATAACATCATGCTCACCGCCGAGGCCCTGAAAGAGGATTTTGCCCAACTGGGACAGGAAGAGGCCCTGGAAATGATTCATGACATCCTGGTGCAATCCGGCCGGGCCTCGGAGATTGTCAAAAACCTTCTGGACTTCTCCCGTTCGGAACAACCCGAATTTGAAGAAGTATCCATCGGCGAGGTCATTAAAGATACCTTAAAGCTGGTGCAGAACCAGTTGGTCCTCTCCGGCATCGAGGTCAAACGGCACCTGAAGGCTCGTCTCCCTCATATTTTAGGAAACGTCAAGACCCTCCAACAAGTCTTTTTGAACCTCTTCATCAACGCCATCCAGGCCATGAAAGACGGGGGCACCCTGTCCATCCGGGGCTCTTTGAGCGAAGACCGGCAATGGCTTAAGGTGGAGGTAACCGATACCGGGGCGGGGATCGCACCTGAGGATTTGCCCCACATTTTCGAACCGTTTTACACTACCAAAGAAGTGGGCCGGGGCACAGGCCTGGGGTTGTCCGTCAGTTTCAGCATTGTTCAGAAGCACGGCGGCCACCTGGAAGTGAAGAGCCAATTGGGCCGGGGCTCCACCTTCACGCTATTGCTGCCCGTGTTGGCGGCCGAAGAAATCATCCCCGCCGGGGATAGAGGAGCATATGCGTCTCGCAGTGGTGGATGACGAAATTATCGTCCAGAAGAGATTGCAGCAGGCCCTGGCCAAGGAGGGCCACCAGGTCTCCACTTACGGCGCGGGCGAGTTGTTTCTTCAGGACCTGGGAGCCATCTCCTTCGACCTGGTCTTCTTGGACGTGATCCTCCCCGGGATCAACGGCATGGAGACCTTAAAGCGCATCAAGGCCCTTACCCCCGACACCGAGGTCATTCTCATGACCGGCAAGGCCTCCCTGGACGCGGCCATCGAAGCCGTGAAACTGGGGGCCTTCCACTACCTGGCCAAACCCCTGAAGCTGGAGGAGGTGCGGCTCCTCGCGGCCAAGGCCCTGGAACACCGGCGGCTGTTGGCGGAAAACCGCAACCTCAAGGCCAGGCTGGCTCCCCTGGAAGGCTGGGGGGAGTTGATCGGCGTCAGCCCGGCCATGAAAGAAGTCTTTGCCGTTATCCGCAAAGTGGCCCCTTTAAGCTGCCAGGTGCTGATCCAGGGGGAATCCGGCACCGGCAAGGAACTGGTGGCCCGCCTCATCCACCGGGAGAGCCCCCGGGCCGATAACCCCTTCGTGGCCTTCAATTGCGCGGGGTTCACCGACGAACTCATCGCCAGCGAACTCTTCGGCTACGAACGGGGGGCGTTTACCGGGGCCACCGCCACCAAGATCGGCATCCTGGAAACCGCGCACCAAGGCACAGTCTTCATGGATGAAATCGGCGACATGTCCCCCGGCATGCAGGCCAAGCTGCTCCGGGTCCTCCAGGAGCAGCAGATCCTCAGGGTGGGCGGCAACAAGCCCATCCAACTGGACCTGCGCTTTATCGCCGCCTCCAACAAGGACCTGAAAAGGGAAGTTAAGGAAGGCAGATTCCGGGAGGACCTTTTTTTCCGCCTCAACGTGGTGCTAATCACCCTCCCATCTCTTAGGGACCGCCAGGAAGACATCGCCCCCCTGGTGCGCAATTTCCTGGCCAAATACTGCCGGAAATTCGGCAAAAAGGTAAACGGCCTGGAGGCCGAAGCCCGGGAGGCGCTGCTCAACTACGCTTATCCGGGGAACATCCGGGAATTGGAGAATATCATCGAGCGGGCCGTGGCCCTGGCGGAAGGCGACATCCTGACCCTGGCCGACCTGCCTCCGGACCTCCGGGAATTCTCCGTCACCCCCTACAAGGAATGGCACACCCTGGAAGAGCGGGAACAAGAATACATCGCCAAGATTCTCGCCTACACCGGCCATAACATCGGCCAGACCGCCCGGATTCTCTCCCTGCCCCGCACCACCCTCTGGCGCAAGATGCGCAAATACGGCCTGGCCCGGGGAGGGTCGGAGGAGAATTGACTGAAGGGCTGAACTTTTTATCCCCCCAAAAGGAAACCGCGGCAGCCAGGGAACCTCACCTGACCACTTCCGCGCCGGCAGCCGGAGGTCCCACGGTGCTGCTCCGGGCGCCGGCGGGCCGGAGGTTGGCCCACAAGGGCGCCAGGATATTAATATAATCGTCGGTCCAACCGGCTGACCCCTTCAAGCCGTCATTCTTCCCCAAGGCCACCCAATTGCTCTCCACCAATGGCTGCAAACGCGCCGGGGTGCGGGCGAAGACCACGCACTGGGGGGAGATTTCATAGGCATGGATGCGTCTTTGATCCGGGATATTCATGACCCCGGCCAGGTTGAGCCGGGCCGCCGTGGCTTTCAACACCGCGCGCAGGTCATAGTAACGGTTGGAGATATGGAAAAGGATGACGCCATCCGGCGACAAGCGGCTGAGATAAACCTCCATCGCCTGCCGGGTGAGCAGGTGGGTAGGGATGCCGTCACCGGTGAAGGCATCCACGTGTATGATATCAAAATCCTTCCCCGGTGCCGCCTGATTCATGGATAGCCGGCCATCCCCCGGCACCACGGCCACCGGGGCCTGGGAGTCTTCCAGGTAGGTAAACCAGGAGCGGGCAATCCTTTCATTATCCGGATCGATCTCAAAATAAGTGAGAACGTCTTGAGGACGGGTATAGGCTGACACCACCCCGGCGCCGAGACCGATAACCGCGAGGCGGCGGGGGGAGGGCACAGTCTTATAGACCGCGGCGATGGCCCCATTGCGATAGTAATAAGAAGTGGGTCGGCGCCGCTGTTCCGGGGCCAGGAACTGGGCTCCGTGGTTGGTTTTGCCATGCACCAGCAGGCGGAGGCCGGCGGGGTTGGCGGTGGAGGGAGGACGATCCATGACCCGGTAAATCCCATAAAAATTGCGGTGCCGGAACTTGCAACTGGACTGCATTTGCTGAATCTGGCCGATAAGGCAGAGGCCCGTAAAGCCAAGGAGGAGGCTGGTCGCCACCCGCCGCACCCTCCGGATGCGGGATGGCCATTTTAAAGATGACCCGAAAGCCGGCAGCCGACACCACCAGAAGGTGACAGCCAAGGCCGCCAAAATGACGGGGAACTCGTAGAGTCCGGAGAAGATGCGGGGCGCTGCCAGGCTCACCAGAGCCCCGCCCAGAAAGCCTCCCACGGCCATGGTTAAGTAGTAATTGGTGAGATAGCGCACCGGCGGCCGGCGCTCGTACAGCTCACCATGGGCCACCAGACAAAGGGACAGGAGCACTAACAAAGGGGCGATGACCGCGGCGAACCAGCCCACCCAAGCCATGGGCAGCAAATATAAGAGGAATCCCAAGATTACCACCTCCGGCCACAGGGCGCCCAGGAGTGTAGGGGTGCCGCCGTTGTTCCGGAAGATGACCACAAAGCTGCCCAGATAGAGGGCCAGGGGAAAGACCCAGACCATGGGGAAGGACCCCACTTCCAGGGCGATGAAATTGGTCACGGTGAGAAGCAACCCGGAGGGGAGGGCGCTCAGGAGGAGCCACCGGGCATATTGCGACGCTGTGGGCGCAGGTTCCGTTGGGCCTGCGGCGCCTGTCTGCGGCTTTGCTTCCCCTGGCCCCCGGCCGGGGCGCAGAATGAACCAGGAGGCCACCACCAGGGCGGCATAAACTAGATAACCTCCGGTCCACACCAAACTTTGGGCCCGGACTCCCAAAAGGGGCTCCGCCAGAAAAGCATAGCCGAAGAGGGCCAACAGAGACCCGGCGTTGGAGGCGGCATAAAGCGGGTAAGGATTATGGCGTTGCCCGGCCGCGGAGCGAGCCAGCCATGACTGGGCCACCACCGCGGTGGTGGCCAGGACCGCAAAGGGCAGGGCGAAGTTAACCACCAAGACCGCCAACAGGGTAAAAAGCGGCGTCTCCGGGGCGGGCTGGGCGACGGCTGCCAGAGGCAGGTTCACCAAGGGCAGCACCAGCAAAAGAAGGTGCCAGGGCCCCAACCTTTGGGCGCACAGGTGGGCATAGAGATAGCCCACCAATAACATGGCTTGAAAGAACATCAGGCTGGTAAGCCACACATGGGCCGCGCCCCCGAAGAAAGGCACCAAAATCCGGCCCACCAAGGGTTCCATGCCAAAAAGGAGGGTCGCTCCCAGAAATACCATGCCCACGAGGACCGGCATAGCCAAACCGGGGCCGGTGGCTCCGTTATTAGGCTGATGGTTGCGCATTAACTTTTTGTCCCAAGCGTTAAGAGTTGGCGGTGTTTTTACGCTTCTTTTGCGGGAAAAGAATCTCTTTTAATCTATCTATCGGCGATTATGCAGCACAGCCTTAGATTCCCCTTGCCAAAATTGGCATCTAATACCGTTTTCGGTTTCCGGTTTCCGGTTTCCGGTAAAAAGATTTCCAATTATCAATAAGTTAGCACTCTGATTTGTTGCAGCAGAAACCAAACTTGGTATAAGCCATCTTTGCCGCCTATTTTATTCTCAACCTGCTTCCTCTCCCACATCCTGGCCCCCTGTTCCAGTTTCACTATGAAACAATTTTGTTTGTCACATAAAATTAGTTAGTTAACCAAAACCAGCCCCTCAGCAAGCCCGCCTCCTCCCCCCATCTCTTTTTCATATTGAAACAAAACCCATATTGGAGCCTGGGCTCTTGTAGGCTATCCCCTTGTTTTTCATAGAAATTTTCTCCTGGCCCGGAGCCTGCATTATTAAGGGTAGCCAAGGGGTGACCATGAACAAGCGGGTAGTCGTGGCGGTGGATTTGCGGGAGCCTAGTTCCGGGGCGGTGACCTATGCCCTGTCTCTGGCCGGACGCTTGCAAACCCCCCTGATCCTGCTGGCCGTAACGCCGCCCCCCCGGAACCGGGCGCAGCCGGGGGCGGACCCCGCCGGAGCCGGGCTGCCGGCGGATCAAAAGCATTGGCTGGACCAGGCTGTCAAACAAGGCCGGGATGCCGGCGTCTCCCTGGAACTCTTCCTGGCCACCGGGCCCTTTTCCCAGGCGATCTTAGAATTTGTGGGTTCCCGGGGTGATATCCAGTTCCTGGTAATGGCTGCGGGGGAGACCGGGAAAACGTCCGCGCCTCTGCCGGCGCTCAGACTGAGCCGGCTGCATCAGGTCTTTCGCGGGGAAATCCTTTTGGTTAAGGAACAAGACCGGGTCACCAATCTGTCGGAGATGCCACTTAAGAACAAAGGGAGGGAATCTTAGGGATGTGGAACCTCTATCTACCTATTGCCGGTACTAGCATC
>JAQTXE010000164.1 GCA_028688935.1 Syntrophales bacterium | reverse complement strand
TCAACCAGAGCGGCGGCACCCACACGGTGGGCCTGGATTTAACCATGGGTTACGGTCTCGGGGCTAGCGGCGACTATAATCTCGTCAATGGCCTCCTGGAGGTAGTCCGCGACGAGTATGTGGGTTTCTACGGCAGCAGCACTTTTACCCAGTCCGGCGGCAGCCACACGGTGAACGGCTCCTTGACCCTGGCGGCCGGGGCCGGCGGCAGCGGCACTTACAACCTGAGCGGCGGCAGTCTCACTGCGGGCCTCATCAACATCAACACCGGGGGCCACTTCTTTCGCAACGGCGGCACCCTGAACTACGACATCTTGAATTTCCAGGGCGGGGATTACACCGGGGACCTGGTTAACCAAACCCTTATCACCGGCACCGGGACCATTAACGGCAATCTGGTGAATGCCGGCACCGTCAGCCCCGGCCAATCTCCGGGCAAGCTCAGCATCAACGGCTCCTACACCCAGACCGCCACCGGCACTTACCAGGCGGAGATCGCTTCCACCTCCGTTTACGACCAGATCGACGTCACGGGCAGCCCCGGCACCGCCAATCTGAACGGCGCCCTGGCTGTAAGTCTTTTGGGCGGCTACCGTCCCCTGGGCAACCAGGTCTTCTCGATAATTACGGCTACCGGGGGCATCACCGGGACGTTTAGCAACATTATCAACCAGCAAATCGGCCTGACCTTGCTGTGGCAGCTCCGTTACAACACCAACAGCGTCGACCTGGTGGCCCAGCGCGATTACACCGGTTCGAGTTTGGGGCTGACTCGCAACCAGTGGGCCGTGGCGAACATGCTCAATGGGGTGGCCGACACCGCCACCGGTGATCTGAATACGGTGCTGAATGCCATTGACAGCCTCGGCACTGCCGACGAGGTACGTAGCGCCTATACCCAGATCTCCCCGGAGAAGGCGGGAGCCCTGGCCAGCCTGGGTTTGACCGGAGCCCGGTCCCAGATGCGCAACCTGGCCGAATTTATCACCAACGGGCGCTTCGGCACCCGGGCGGTGCAAAGTGCGTTTGGAGTCGATTCCCTGGGGAGCTCCGGGATTTCCGGGGCCGGTCTGATGCTGGCCTATAACGGCTCCAGCCTGGCCCAGCTGTTGACCGGCAGCAAGGGAGGCACTACGGCTTCCCCCTGGGGTTTTTATCTGTTGCCGAACCTGCTTCTGGGCTCCCAGGCGTCCACGCTCAACCAGACCGGCTATGCTTTCACCGGGGCCGGTTTCACCCTGGGCGGCGACTTCCGGGTGCGGGACGACCTCCTGGTGGGGGCGGCCACCGGTTACAATCACCTGGGAGCCAGCTTCCACGGCTCCGGGGGATATCTAGAAAACAACAACTGGCCGATCACGGCCTATGCCGCCTATCTCCCCCAATCTTTTTATGCCTTCGGTTCCTTGGGCTACAGCCTCAACCTCTTTACCCTAAACCGCAATATCAGCTTTGACGGCGTTTCCCGCCACGCCAAGAGTTCCCCCACCGGGCATCAGTTTAATGGCTACGGGGAAGCGGGTTACGACCTGAAGTGGCGGCGCCTGGTGGTCACACCCTTTGCCTCCCTGGCCTACTCCCGCATCTGGGTGAACGGCTTTAAGGAGGACGGCGCTAATTCTTTGAATCTGCAAGTAAACTCCCAGAGCGCCGCCTCCCTACAGACCGGCGTGGGAGCGAAAATTTCCTTGCCCATAAAACGGAATGCCACCCTGATGGTGCCTCAGTTCTATGCGTCCTACCAGCACGAATTCGCCGATGACAGCCGGGGCCTGGATGCCCGCCTCAGCCAGGGCGGCAGCACTTTCACCTGGCTGACCGAGGAACCCCGCCGTGACTACGCCGTCTTGGGGACCAACGTCACTTTGGGGATCAGAAAAAACGTCAGGGCCCAGCTTGATTACAACGTGGAAGTGGGGCGGGGCATTTATACGGCCCATAGCCTGACCGCGGGGCTACGCTGGGAGTTCTGAAGCCAAGCCGGGTACCTGAACCCCTCCAGGGCCCTTCCGCCGCCGGCCGAAGGGCCCTTTGCCTTGAAAGAGGCGCAGTGGTACGCTATTAAGAGCGGTCGTTCCTGAGCCTTTGACCCACCTGTAAATTTTGAAAGCAAAGGAACTGGTGGGCAATGCCCACCCTAGGTTAATTTGTTGGTGTTTAAAGCTTTTTTAGTGGGAAGAAAGGACCTTCCATTTCTGAATATCTTGCGCCTTACTTTGCGCCTTTGCGTCTTTGCGTGAGGCTTATCTTTCTCGAAGCGGAATGAGGAGAAACATCCTTGCCATGAACTGGCTGCGACGCCTTCCCGGAGGTTTGCCCCTGCTGCTTTGCCTCCTCCTGGCGGGGGCGGCCCTGGCGGTCTATAGCCAGGTGAGCCACCACGACTTCCTCACCTTCGATGACGACATGTATGTCACCCATAACCCCAGGGTCCGGGCCGGGCTCACCTGGCCGGGGGTGAAATGGGCCTTTACCGCCGTCCACTCCAGCAACTGGCACCCCTTGACCTGGCTCTCCCACATGCTGGATTGCCAGATTTTCGGGATGCAGCCCGGGGGGCACCATCTCACCAACCTGGCCTGGCACCTGGCCAATACCATCCTCCTCTTCCTCTTTCTGGCCCGGGTGACGGGGGCCCTGCGGCCCAGCGCCCTGGTGGCCGCCCTGTTCGCGCTGCACCCCCTGCACGTGGAGTCGGTGGCCTGGGTCTCGGAAAGAAAAGACCTCCTGAGCACCTTTTTTTGGCTGGCCGCCCTGTGGGCTTATGCAGGTTATGCGGCCGCGCCCTCAATCAGGCGCTACCTGGCCGTGGTCCTGGCCTTTATCCTGGGGCTGCTGGCCAAACCCATGGTGGTCACCCTGCCTTTTGTCCTCCTACTCCTGGACTACTGGCCCCTGGGCCGGGTGCCGGGCGGCCCTGGTCCAGCCCCGGGTTTCGCCGGGACCGGCGAGCCCCGGCCGCGGCCGGCCCCAAGAGGTTACTGGTATTTGCTTCAAGAAAAAATCCCCCTCTTCGCCCTGACCATTATTTCCTGTCTCATTACCTTGGCGGCCCAGAAAGGCAGCGGTGCGATGATGCCCATGGCCATCCGGCCCTTGGTGCCCCGGATCGCTAACGCCCTGGTGGCCTATGTCGAGTATCTGGTGAAGCTGTTCTGGCCTTTTCCCATGATCTTTTTTTACCCCCTGGCGCCGGTGCCCTGGTGGGAGGCGGCCGGGGCCGGCCTCGTCCTCCTGGTCCTGACGATTTTTCTCCTTTACGGTTCCCGCCGTCATCCTTACCTGGCGGTGGGCTGGCTCTGGTACCTGGGCACCTTGGTGCCGGTGATCGGGCTGGTCCAGGTGGGCGGCCAGGCCATGGCCGACCGCTATACCTATGTGCCGTTTATCGGCCTGTTCATCATCGCCGCCTGGGGGATAGCCGAGGCCACCGCCGGTTGGCGGCGCCGGACTATCGTGTTGTCAACCAGCGCGGCCGCCTTGCTTCTCGCCTGTCTCCTGGCTTCCTGGGGACAGGCGGGCTACTGGCGGAACTCCCAGACTCTCTTCACCCGGGCCATCGAGATTAACCCCAACAATTACATGGCCTTTCACCACCTGGGCATGGACCTGGTGAACCGGGGCAAGCTCGATCAGGCCATCGCCATGTACAAGAAGACCCTGGCCCTGGCCCCCAAATATCCCCCTGCTTATAATAACCTGGCCATCGCTTACGCCCGGCAGGGCAAGTTTAAAGAAGCCATCCCGCTTTTTAAAGAGGCCATCAAGCTCACCCCGGGCAATGTCAGCTTTTACCGCAACCTGGCCCTGGCCTATGAACAGGAGGGGAAGAAAGCAGAGGCCGCGGCGGTGATGGAACAGGTGAAGTGGCTGTCAGGAAAGAAGTGAGGGGGTAACCTGGTTGGGGCGGCAGCCGCTCCTTTTTCCCGGAGCCCCCCCTTAAACTTTAGGGGTTTTTCCGCCTCTTTGGGATATGATAAAAGGCACGCTCCGGCAAAACCCGGACCGAAAACGGCTGCGACCACGATAATTCTCCCAATCAAGAAGGAACACCATGGCAGAGGCATCAAAGAGAGAAACCTGGCTTAGCCGGCTGCAGGAATTAGATCCCACGGTGGAAAATATGCGGCTCATGCTGGGAGCGGCCCGGCACGCCTTCAACCGGCACAGCCAGGCGCAATTGGCGGAAATTGCTCAACTACTGGAAGATATTACCCTGGACCTGGACCCGATTTTCGAGGATTTGGACGCGGACCTGGAGAAAGCTGCCGAAGCTGACCAGCCCGATCTGCTGAAGCTGAAAGAGATTGCCTCCCAGGTGGAATTGATGGCGCACCGGATTGCCGGACTGGCGGAGCCCATCCGCCGCAAGGGCAACAAAGGGGCCATCCTGGCGGATAAAGATCTATTTTGCCTTAATGATCTGTTTTCCCACCTGACGGGATTCATGCGCACCCTGGTGGATATCTTCCAGATTAATGATGCTTCCCTGAAGGCCTACGTCTTGACCGAGGGCGAGAAGCTCAGGGATGAATGCCTGCGTAACGAAGTGGAGCATGAAAGCCGGATGATGGACAGTCCCGGCCAGGCCGGCGCCTGGTCCATTTACATCGATCTTTTGAATGGCTTCCGGGAGATCCTGGGACATCTGCTAAATATCATCAAAATCCTGGAGTAATGAGGGGCTGGGGGCACCTCCGCTCATCATCGGGCCTCCGTCTCCCTGTCAGGAGATTTTCCCCGGGACAACCTCCATAATAGTTAAGTCTTGAGCCCGCCACCTCTACCCCACACCTTGCTATCTGCCCTCCGGCATTTTTGGCGTTGGGCCGCCCTCACTCCAAACACAGTAGTATTCATCGTGGCGAGTTGAGGTACTCTTTACGGAACAGATAACGCTCTCTTTATCACATGAGCAGCAATTCCAACCATGACGAGGCCGTTTTGGGCGAGATGGCCTTGCCGTAACCGTAGGTATAAGAGCCGAACAACGAGGTGCCGGTCAGCTCGATGTAAGCGATCTTGAAATATCCGGCCGTTCCCCAGGTGGTGTTCCAGCTATTCTTGACGATGAAGGCGCTCTGGGAATCGTCCCAGCCCGTCACCAGGACGAAGTGGTTCCCCTCATAATCGCCGTAGGAATAGGAGTAAACCCCCGAGTCATAGTAATAAAAATCAGTATAGACTTTAAACCAGGCGACTACCGGGCCGTTGTTATAAATGGCGTTTTTGATCGTGGCGGCCGTGGCGCTGCCGTCATATGAGACATATTGCCAGGAGTCAATCTTGTATGCCCTTTTCTGCCAGTTGGAACAGGCATTGCTGCAGACGCCGTTGGAGCCCGTGTAGGGGTAACAACTATCGAAGGTGGTACCCGAACTTATAAGGTACTCGGAGGCGACGGAAGCTTGGCCGCCGCCGCAGGTGCCACCGCCGCTGCAGGACAAGACTATCTGCTCCGATAGGTCCAAATCTTTTCCCGGCCAATTGAAGGTGATCAGGCACTTCGACTCCAGGGCGGCGGTGGTGCTGAAGGCCCAGCAACTGCCGCAGGTCTTTTGATCCCGGACCGGGGTGACGAAATTACCACCGGCAGCGCTCCGCCAATCGAAACTCGCCGGCAGGGCTCCCACTTCCGCTCCGTAAGGCGCCAGCAACGGCGCCCCGGTGTCCAGGGGCTGATCCGGCGCCCCCAGCAGCTTTTTTCTGACCTCGGGTGGAAGCTGGGAGACGGGGTTCTCCTTGGCCACCCATTTGGCGCGCCTGGTACTGATCGCCTGTTGGACGAGGTCGATCTCGGCGGCATAAACCTGGAGACCAATCAGCAGAAAAATGAAGACAGAAGCCAGTCCCCAAACCCATTTATTCCTGATTTTTCTCCCGCTTAGCATTTTTCTCTCCAGTTCTGCAAGATGGTTATCTTGCGCTTAGTTCATCTGAGACCATGGGTCGATCTCATCTGCCCGAAATTAGGCGGCAACCCTGACCACCGCAGTCAAAAGACGTTTTCCGGAGCGTTCCCAGCGACTATAACCACGTTAAGCTTCCTGCTTTGGAGAAAAAATTCCTTTTATTAAGAAGGATAGCACAGATTTCCATAAATTTATCATTATCCAGATCACATCTTGCAGGCTACACCGGCTCGCAAAATGAAGGGTTTGCGCCAACCGGTTTTAATCTGCAAACTAGGGCGCCATCTGCCGTCAGATTTCATTTTGCCGCTCCCCAACCCTTGAGCCACTTCCGGGAATGCCTATCTTTTAATAATGAATCTACCTTGACTATTCGCATGCTGCCTCAGTCTGGAGCAGCGGCATGATTTTAGGAGATAACCATGACCACCTACATCATTATCGGCGACGGAGTGGCCGGCAATACTGCGGCTGACAGCATTCGTAAACACGACCAACGTGGTAAGATCATTATTTTTTCCAAAGAAAGCTCCCCTTTTTATTATGTTCCGGCTCTGCCGGAATTCGTGGCCGGCGAAAAAGATGTCCCCAAATTGATCATCCACGGCCTCGATTGGTACGAAAAAAACCGGCTTGAGCTCCATCTGGACACCAAGATTACCGGAATTGACCTGCCCCAGAAAGAGGTGGTCACGGAAAAAGGGGAGCGTTACCGCTACGATAAACTCTTGCTGGCCACCGGCGGCAATGCCTTTGTCCCCCCCATCAAAGGCGCGGACGCGGAGGGCGTCTTTACCCTCAGGACCTTGGAGGATGCCCGAAAGATCAAGGAATTTGTGCAAAAATCCAAGGAAGTGGTACTCATCGGCGGCGGCCTCCTGGGGCTCGAGGCCGGCAACGGTTTGCGCAGGGCCGGGGGGCACATCACGGTGGTGGAGTTTTTTCCCAGGCTGTTGCCCCGGCAGATGGATGTTCCCGGCGCGGCTATGCTCCAGCGGCAAATGGAGGGGATGGGATTTACCTTTTATCTGGGGGCCGCCACCAAAGAGATCAGGCGGGACGCCGGAGGCTTGCACGTGGAGTTGGAAGCAGGCGAAAGCTTAAAGGCCGATATGGTCCTCATCTCGGCCGGCGTCCGGCCGGAATTGACCCTGGCCAAATCCCTGGGACTGGACATCGATAAAGCGGTCAAAGTGGATGACCGCATGCGCACGAGCCTGGCTGACATCTATGCGGCCGGAGACTTGATCGAACACCGGGGCAGGTTTTACGGCATCTGGCCCGCGGCCCGGGAGCAGGGCAAGGTGGCGGGCGCGGCCATGGCCGGTCAGGAGGTTGAATATTCCGGCACGGTGATGTCCAATACCCTAAAGGTGGTGGGGATCGATCTCTTTTCCGCCGGCGAAATTGACGTGGAAGGGACCCTGGAATCCCTGGTGAGGAAAGATGAGGTCCAAAATACTTACCGTAAATTGGTCCTCCAAGACGATGTGCTGGTGGGCGCCATCCTCCTGGGGGATATCCACGGCAGCGCCGAGATTCAACAAGCCATGAAGCAGGGCGTCAACCTCAAGACCTTAAAAGGGGAGCTTAACCGAGAGGATTTTGATTTCCAGCGTTTGGCCCAAATATCGGCGTGAGGGCCAGGCGAAAGGGGCGTAGCCAACTTTTTTCTGATTACTTCCCGGAGAGAAATTTTATAAACTCTATCAAATAGTTAGTATCGAAAATGCCCCGATCCGACCAATCTTTGCGGATTTCCTGTAAGGCGTCGAGGGCATCATACTTTTCCCGCCAACTGCGATTTGAGATCATTGCTTCATAACTGTCAATTATGCGTAAAATCCGGGCCCAGTGATTGATTTGGGCCAGCTTCAGGCCTTGCATATACCCGGAGCCATCCCCGAATTCATGGTGCTGAAATATCATGACCATGGGATTTAAGCTGAGAGAAGATATTTCTTTGATAATACGGCAGCTATCTTGAGGATGTTTTTTTATTAAATCCATTTCAACTTTGGAAAGCCGGCCCGGCTTATTTAATAGTCTTTGCGGAACTTCAACCATACCTAGGTCGTGCAGCAAGGCTCCTTGGGCGAATTCAATTGCCTCATTATCCGGCCAGCCGAGATACTTGGTAAAGGCCGCTCCCAGTATGGCGGTATTTAAAGCGTGAGCATGCAATTTTTCCCCATGCCGCCGCAGACCCGGGAGCCATTGACGATGCTGCTTATCCTGAGATAGTATATTTAAGAAACAAGGGATAAGCTTAAAACCCGTCTTCATTTCCTCCGGCGAGCGCCTATGTTTCTCGTAATAAAACCGCCTCGTCCAAATAAGAGCGGTATCATAGAGCATTTCAGCTTTTTTGCTGGGGGGCCTTTCATTATCTTTTAATAACAGATTAAGATTATGATAAAGGTACTTAAGTACTTCACCCCCGTCTTGCTCACGAAAATATACATAGTTAATGCCTTTCTGATGAAGATCGTCGATTAATGCCGGCTGACAGATATTTCCCTGGGGAATAAAGATATCATAAGTGTAATCCCTCTTTTTAATACATTTGCTTTTATTAAAGACATCGAAATTAACTTCTGCTTCTGGTTGCACATTTTTGATAGGCAAGGGAAGATAAACTTCTTTATTATTTATCAAAGTCGGACCCAACCTTTTCTTCGGTCTGAGGAACTGTGCGTTAAGGACGAGCGTTAAATCAGGATTAAGATAATATTCGACATTATCTTGATCGCGGCGGTGATAGTAGACACATTGGGTGTAATCAAATTTGATTTTGGAAAAATGGCCCGGATTAAAGATTTCACCTCGACGGCAAAAAAGGGAGTACTCTGGCTGACCTGATCCGGTGTGATCGGATTTTACGTAGATATTGAAATTAATTTCTTCCCCGAATCTTAATTTACCAGGATTTAAGGGGAAAAATATTTTACCTCGGTTCACCTTGCCGCACTCCAGAGCAGCCTGCCCCACATCTTGACTTTACAACTTCCCTTTTCACCCGGGAAGCCGAAGCCGCTGGTAATGCCCTGCTTCCTGGGGAAAGTTAAAAATATCGTTAACTAACATATCGGTGTACCCATAATTTATATAAAAAAAATTCCCGATTTTGCTTAGAAGCGAGGGAAATTGGGCTCTGCGGGGGTGAGCCGCTGACCTGGCCCACGAAGACTGAGCCCCAAGTTGCCAGGTTAGCGGAGCGCCAGGAGACAGGAAGAGGGGCAGGCACTGTTTTCCCTGGTATCGGGTCAGGAGAAGGTAGCTTCACGGTGAAACAAGTCCCGGGGCTTAAGCAAGAAGATCCCAGCCTGGTAGATTTCTACCAGGTGTTTATATATCTTCAGGATTTGAAAATTATTCGCATATGGTAAAATTATAGTAAGCAGTCGAATTTTT
>JAQTXE010000163.1 GCA_028688935.1 Syntrophales bacterium | reverse complement strand
AGGCAGCTGGGGATCGGCCAGCTTGCGGCGCATCTCCTCCTCGAGATGAGCGAAGGTCTTTTCCCCCTCCGGGGCCAGCCGGGCCAGATGCGACTCCCCATCGTGACAGAGAATGCCGTCCAGGACTTGTAGGGACAAATTAAGCCCCCGTCCCCCTTTTTCCACCTTTTCCAGGAACCATACCCCCTGGAGGCTGTGGAGAAAAGGACCGATGCCCTGGGCTTCGCAGACCGCCGAGAGGATACGCTCGCCGTCATGGCCGAAGGGGGGATGGCCGATATCGTGGCCCAGGGCGATGGCCTCCAGGAGGTCCTCGTTCAGGCGGAGAAAGCGGCCGATGGTGCGGGCGATCTTGGAGAGGAGCTGTACGTGCAAGACCCGGTGGCTGATATGTTCATGTTCGATTAAATAAAAGACCTGGGTCTTGTCGATATAACGGGTGTAGGCCCGGGAATGGAGAATGCGGTCGGCATCCACTGCGAAGTTCTGGCGATGGCCTTCGGCGATTTTCTCTTCAAAACACCGGCGGATGGCCTGGGTACTGCGGGTGGCATAGAGGGAGAGCCAGGATTCCTCCTGGCGGTCTAGAATTTGGCGTAATTCCCCCAAATTAACCATTTAAGGCTTTATCTCCCCCGAACTTAATACTACCATGCCGAAAGGACATCTTCAAGAATTAAGGTCGGGTTGGATTTATTAATAATTTTGTTTATACTGGATGGCGGGAGGGAGGCTTTCAGAAAGGAATACGTATCCAATTATATTTGCAGTTACCGGTAGCGGAGGGAGTTATGGTCAAGGCAATTCTGGAGCGCACCCTTAAGGGGAAAAACGAGGGAGAAGTTGCCGGACTGCTCAGGCAGATGCGGGTTAAGAGGGAGCCTGAGAAAGCGGGTTGCTTCAGGATCAGGAAAGGGGTAACGTATCTTCTATCTATCTATAATTAATGAATTTATTATTAATGTAAACCGGAATGGCACTCGATACTATTTTGAGGTTTGGTGTCAATGAAAAGTTGGGCTCAATATCCGCTCGCCCTTGCTTCAATTTTATTATTTCTAGTGGGTGGAGTCTATCTAGGGCACCGGCTTCTTCTTCCTGATCATCCGTTAATAGGCATGATTGTCTGGACCTTGGACACCAGAAGCTTTCAAGACTGCCTCCAAGGGGTGATTGATGGCTTGAGGGAGGAAGGCTACCAGAACCGCCTCAATATCCGCCTGGAAGTGAAAAATATTCGGGAGGAAAGGGACGGAGCCGTAACCGCGGCCCGGTTTTTTCAGAAAAAAGGAGCTAAATTGCTGATCACGCTGGGCACGATACCCACGGTGATAGTTTTGGAGGTCACCAGGGACAGCAATATCCCCATAGTTTATGCCAATGTAGGGGCCCCGGACGCCACCGGCCTATCCCGTCCGCTTCCCCCCAAGCCCATCCGCTTCACGGGCACCAGTATGGGGGTGCCGGCCCTGGAGCAACTAAGGTTCCTGCTCCTGGCCCGGCCCGGTTTAAAGCGGTTGGGCATCTTGTTCTGCACCGTCACACCTCAGGCGGTGGCCACCGGTGAGGAGGCGGAAGAGGTGAGCCGCAGGCTGGGTCTAACTCCCGTTAAGGGCACGGTTCCCGATGACCGGCCGGAAATCTTACGGGAGACTGTCAGCGATTTGTTGCACCAGCACATCGACGCCCTGTTCATCCCCAGCGATCCGGTGCTGGTCAAGCCTAATAACTTAAAGATTATTTGCGCCGCCACCGGGCGGGCCAGGGTTCCGGTTATGGTTCATAGCGGCTCCTCCGTGGCTTATGGACCTCTTTTGGCTTATCACTGCGATTTTATGGAGATGGGCCGCCAGGCGGGGCGGCAGGCCGCGCGGCTGTTGCAGGGGGTGCCCCTGGAGCAGGTGCCCCCGGAAGTGCCGAATACTAAAACACTCACCATCAATCTGAAAGTGGCCGAAGAGCAGAATTTTCCGTTGTCCAGGCGGCTCCTGAGCCAGGCCCAGCAATTTTACCAGTAAGGCCGGGAGAATCCTGGCTCAAGAAGTTCCTAAAGAGGAAAGATGCAGAGTACGGCGCACTTGGAAGCAAATATCTTCCCCGGGCCGGACGGGGATGACGTTTATCCGGGCAAGGGGCATCGAGGCCAATGAATGATGCGGTTCACGGCAAGCCAGCCACCAGGATAACCCCCAATGCCTAAATTTAAGGTACCTTTAACCAAGACTTTTAAATTTCGCATCCTGTTTCTGGGACTGGTGGGTTGGCTTTTACCCTTGATCACCCTGATCCTGGGGATCGGCTTTTTCTCCCGGCACCTGCGCGAGGACTTTGAACGTTCTCTGAAAGGTATCAAGGCCCGGGAAGGATTGCGGCTCGCCAGGCAGCAGCAAGAACTGATGTCCGGCCAAATGCGCCAGAAGGCCCTGGACGTGGCCCGGGAACTCTCCCTTTACTTAACCATGAATCGGTCCCGGCCCTGGGAAAAAATCTTTCACGACCAGAAATTCCGTCAGATCGCCGTACAGCCGGTGGGAATCATAGGGGAAACCTTTCTTTTGGACCGGGATCACCGGAGGATTTTGCTTAATTCCAGTAGAAATGGGAGGGAGGAGGCGGGTCTGTGGCAATCCCCCGCCCTGTCCCAGAGCTTACTGGAACTGGCCGCCAAAGGGAAATGGCCCTTCACCGTCTCTGAAATAAGGCTGCCCAATGACTCCCCACCCAAGCATTACGGCTTCCTGGTGCCAGTCTCCATCCGTGCCTCCAACGGCCCGGCCTTGGTGGTGGGGGTGTTGGGGAAGCTGAGCGCAGTGGACCATAGCGCCAATGCCGCTTCGTCAATTTTGCGGACCTCGGTGAATTTGAGCCGGGCTTTATTCGATAAACACCTCTCCGAGTTTCAAAGAGAGGTCTTCGTCTTCCTGGCAGTCATCGGTCTGTTGGGGCTGTTAGCCAGCCTGGGCTTGATCCGGCGCCAGACCCGGGAGATGACGACCCTGGCCCGGGCCGCGGAGGCCTTCAATGAAGGGGACCTGGATTATCGCATACCGGAGCCGAGTTGGGACGAGTTAGGGCAATTGGCGCAAACCCTCAATCAAATGGCCGCGAATTTACAGGAAAACACCGTCTCCCGGGCAGAATGGGAAAATACCTTTAATGTCATTCCCGACCAGATCATGATTCTGGATGTGGAGCAGCACATTGTTCGGGTCAACCGGGCTGCTGCCAGCTACCTGGGTTTTCTCCCGGAAGAGATGATCGGCCGCCGCTGTTATGAATTGGTGCATAACGCCTCCGCGCCGACCGTGAGTTGCTGTTTTCTGGAGGCCGTTAGAGAAGGGAGGCGCAGACAGACGGAATATTGTTCCCTGGATAACCGCGCCACTTTCTTGGTGACCGTTGACCCGCTGCGGGACAAGGAGGGGAGAATCATCGGCGGGGTGCACGTGGCCCGGGACATCACCACCCTGAAAAGGATACAAGAAGAACTGGCCCAATCCTCCTATTTTCTGAACGAAATCATCGAATCCGCGCCCCTGGCCGTGGCGGTGGTCAACGCCGAGGGCCTCTATACCCAAATCAACCGCCAATTTCTGGCGGAATACGGCTATGCTCCGAAAGATATCCTCTATAAACCTTATGGCGTGATCTATGCCAATAGAGCCGAAAGAGTCCAGTTGATGCGGGAACTCCAGGCCCGGGGGGAAGTCCTCAGCCGCCGGGCTTTCGTGAAGCACAAAGATGGCCGCATCGTGCCCACCCGCATTTCCATCCGCAATCTCAGGGGGGCCGATGGGGAACTATTGGGGTCGGTGGCCATGGGGCGCAATATCTCCGATGAGGTCAACCTGCAGCGGCAGATGGAACAGGTGCAAAAATTAGAGACCGTGGCCACCCTATCCGGGGGCCTGGCCCATAATTTCAACAACCTGTTGACCGTCATCATGGGCCTGACCAACCTGATGATGGCCAAGGTGGGCCACAGCCACCCTTTTTATGCGGATTTGCAGGAAATTGAATTGCAGGTGCGGGCCGGCCGGGAACTCACCAAAAATCTCCTCACCTTT
Source organism: Syntrophales bacterium (assembly GCA_028688935.1). Taxonomy (GTDB): domain Bacteria; phylum Desulfobacterota; class Desulfobaccia; order Desulfobaccales; family 0-14-0-80-60-11; genus SURF-52. The sequence goes on along the minus strand of JAQTXE010000163.1, from coordinate 5,297 downwards.
ACCCAGGACACCAGATTCGAGCTGAAATCCCTGGCCCTGAATGACCTGATCAAAGGTACCGTGGATATCTTTGCCCGCACCCACCGGGATATCGAGATGGCCTTGGATTTGGCCCCGGATCTGCCACCGGTGGAAGCCGATCCGGGCCAGATGCAACAGGTGTTGATGAATCTCATGATCAACGCCTGGCAGGCCCTGGTCCAGGGAGGCACAATCAGCATTCAGACCCGGAAGGTGACCGTGGCCGGGTGGCAGGACCCGGTCTGGCACCTGGAACCAGGCCCCTATGCCAGCTTAGTGGTGGCGGATAACGGCGCGGGCATGGACAAAAGGACCATGGAGCGCATATTTGAACCTCTGTTCACCACCAAGCCCCTGGGGCAGGGGACCGGCCTGGGTCTGGCCTCGGTGTATCACATCATCAAAAAGCACCGGGGGGCCATCCAGGTGGAAAGTCAGGAAGGCCGGGGCTCAACTTTTACCCTCTACCTGCCGGTGTCCAAGTCCTTGCCCGAAGTTCTGCGCCCCCAAGAAACCAGCATCATTTACGGCCAGGGCACCATCCTGGTGGTGGATGACGAACCCATGTTGCGACAGGTGGCCGCCCGGCTGCTGGAGAAATTGGGATACCAGGTGATCCAGGCCGAAGACGGCAAGAGGGCGGTGGAGATCTATCAGACGCGGGGCTCTGAAATCGACCTGGTGCTCATGGATATGATCATGCCCGGGATGGACGGCTTCCAGGCGGTGCAGCGGCTACGGGCGCTCGACCCCAAAGACCCCATTATGCTGTGCAGCGGCTACGGAGACGGCAAAAGCAGGTCTCTGCCTCCGGACGTGGGTTATCTTGCCAAACCCTACACTCTGGAGGTCCTGTCCCAAAAAGTGGCCACCGCCTTGCCCCTTTAAATACCGTTTTTCGTTTTCCGTTTTCCGTTTCAGACTCTCCCATTTTTTACTTTCCGTTTTCCCCAGCCATTCCAGTCAATATTTTTTGCATTGTCTTAAATTGATGATAATATGTATTTTTTTATAAGAGTGCCGGGGATCGGCCGGAGTTTCAGGCCAACTCCACTTGCAAATGGACAAGCTTACGTTGAATGGTCTTTATTCTTTATACGGAAAACGGCATACGAAAAACGAAAAACGGCATTAAATGAACGGCTGGGCTTTGTTGGAGGATTTTTTGCGTTATCTGCAGGTGGAGCGGCAGATGTCGCCCCACACCCTGCGGAACTATCGCCTGGACCTCTCCCAGTTCCTGAAGTTCTTAACTCCCGAGGGTGGGGAACCGCTCCTGGAGGAGGTCAACTACCGGCAGTTGCGCGCCTTTTTGGCCCATTCCCTGAAAGGCCGGGGGAAAAACACGGTGGCCCGCAAACTGTCGGCGTTGCGCACCTTTTTTAAGTATTTGCAGCGCCAGGGGGTGTTGGCCCAGAACCCGGCCAAACTGGCCCCCAGCCCCAAGGTGGCCCAAAGCCTGCCCCACTTTCTCTCGGTGGATGAGGTCTTCCACCTCCTGGGCCAGGCTAAAGGGGACGAATTCGGGGTCCGGCGGGACCGGGCCATCCTGGAAGTATTTTATGCCGGGGGGCTGCGCCTTTCCGAGTTGGCGGGCCTCAACCTGGGGGACCTGGACCGGAAGGAAAGAATGCTGCGGGTCTGGGGCAAAGGCGCCAAAGAGCGCCTGGCCTTCCTGGGGGAGGCGGCTTTAAAGGCCCTGGCCGCCTATCTGCCCCTCCGGGAACTTCTGGTGGAGAGCAAAGGCCGCCAGGGAGAGACGGCGCTCTTTCTCAATAAACAGGGGGGACGCCTCAGCGCCCGGTCCGTGGCCCGGGTGGTGGAAAAATGGGCCCGGCTGGCGGGCCTCTCCGGGGCCCTGACGCCCCACGGCCTGCGGCACAGCTTCGCCACCCACCTGCTGGAAGGCAAAGCGGACTTGCGGGCGGTGCAGGAATTATTGGGGCATGCGTCGATATCCAGTACCCAACGGTATTTGCATCTGAACCTGGATTATTTGATGGAAGAATACGACAAGGCCCATCCCCGGAGTAAATAAGGGAGCTGTCAGCGCTCAGCTTTCAGCTATCAGCTTAAAATTTATTGCGTCTTTGCGCCTTGGCGCCTTTGCGTGAGGTTTCTTAATGGACAAGGAAAAATTCCGGGGCACCACGGTGCTCATGGTCCGCCGGGGCGAGCAGGTGGCGGTGGCCGGGGACGGCCAGGTCACTTTAGGCGACATGGTGATGAAGCATAAGGCCAAAAAGGTGCGCCGCATCTACCACGGCAAGATCATCGTCGGTTTTGCCGGGGCTTCGGCGGACGCTTTGCACCTCTTTGAGCGCCTGGAGAACAAACTGGAGGCCTTCCAGGGTAACCTTACCCGGGCGGTGGTGGAGCTGGCCAAGGACTGGCGCACCGACAAGATCCTCCGGCGCCTGGAGGCGTTGCTTCTGGCGGTGGACGGCCAGAATTCCTTTCTGGTCTCCGGCACCGGGGACGTCATCGAGCCGGACGAAGGGGTGATGGCCATCGGCTCCGGCGGCCCTTACGCCCTGGCCGCGGCGAGGGCCTTGATGACGCACACGGAAATGAGCCCCAGGGATATTTGCCAAGAGGCCATGCAGATCGCCGGGTCGCTGTGTGTGTATACTAATAGTGAGATTGTGATCGAAGAATTATAATCCGCATGCATCGGCGTTAATCGGTGGCTGGTCTTAACCGCTGATTCACACAGATGAACGCAGAAAATTAAATTCCCTTGCCTGGAAAAGTCACAATGACCACAATACCGGAAGAAAAAGACCAACTGGATTTTCCCACCCTGGTACTGCACGCCGGGATCACCGTTTTCGGGCTGGCCGCCTGGCTCACCGGGGAATGGGCCGGAGATTACAAAACCCTGACTTACGCCGGGTTTGAATTGCACCGTTTCCTGGGGATGGGCCTAAGTATATTTATAGCCTTGCGCCTCCTTTACGGGGTCTGGGGGCCGGACCAGGTGCGCTGGTCCAACCTCATTCCCCTGGACCTGAAGGCCTGGCTGGCCTCCATGCGGGAGGACCTGCAATCCCTCTTGAAGCGGGAGCTCCCGGACCGCCCCCGGTTTTGGGGGATCAAAGGCGCGGTGCAACTCTTCGGGTTGCTGGTTTTCTCCTGGATGGCCTTAACCGGGAGTTTGCTGTTCACTTATCTGCACCCGGGCCGTAAGGCCCACGGCGTCCTGCACGTGCTTAAAGAATTACATGAAATTGGGGAGACCCTGATTCCCATCTTCCTGGCCCTGCATCTGACGGGCGTGCTCCTGGACGCCCTCTGGGGCCGGAAAAAATGGCGGCGCGTGGTTTTTCTGGAGAAATAGATAGAATGGTGGGCCATGCCTGCATTTTTCTATTATCCGCGTGCATCGGCGTTAATCGGCGGCTAATTTGAACCGCCGATGGACGCCGATAAACGCGGATATTCAAAGGACTTATAACTATGGAATGGCTAATCAAACCCCTGCTCGACTCCAACGGCGGCCAGTTGACCCCCCGGGAGATCGTGGCGGAGCTGGATAAATATATAGTCGGGCAGGAAGAAGCCAAGCGTTCTGTGGCCGTGGCCTTGCGCAACCGCTGGCGGCGGCAGCAGATCCCCGAGGAACTTAGGGACGAAATCGCGCCCAAAAACATCATCATGATCGGCCCCACCGGGGTAGGTAAAACCGAGATCGCCCGCCGCCTCGCCAAGCTGGCCCAATCGCCGTTTTTAAAGATCGAGGCCACCAAGTTCACGGAAGTAGGTTACGTGGGCCGGGACGTGGAGTCCATGGTCCGGGACCTGATGGAATTGGCGGTGACCATGGTGAAGGCCGAAGAGCGCGAGAAGGTCAAGGCCAAGGCCCAGGAGATGGTGGAAGAGCGCCTGCTGGATCTGCTCCTGCCGGGCTCCACCTCGGAGCCGGCCGGCAGGGTGATGGGCGAAGAGAGCCTCTTGGAAATGTTGGAAGACCGGACTTCCGAGACTGAAAAGCTCAGCGACACTGCCAAGCGGGACGCCACCCGGGAAAAGCTCAGGAAAATGCTCCGGGCCGGGAAGATGGAAGACCGCTTCGTGGACCTGGAAGTCACCCAGCGCAACACCCCGGTGGTGGAGATTTTTTCCAGCGCCGGGCTGGAAGAGTTGGACTTCAACTTCAAGGAGATGATGAGTAATCTCCTGCCCTCCCGCACCAAGCAGCGCCGGGTCAAGGTGGGAGAAGCCCGGGAAATTATCTACCAGGAGGAATCCCAGCGCCTCATCGACATGGACCGGGTCTTGGAAGAAGCCCGGCGCAAGGTGGAGCAAAACGGCATCATCTTCCTGGACGAAATCGACAAGATCGCCGGCCGGGACCATTCCCGGGGGCCGGACGTCTCCCGGGAGGGAGTGCAGCGGGACCTGCTGCCCATCGTCGAAGGCACCACGGTGACCACCAAGTACGGCATGGTGCGCACCGACCATATACTCTTCATTGCTTCCGGGGCCTTCCACATGTCCAAACCCTCGGATTTGATCCCGGAGATGCAGGGCCGCTTCCCCATCCGGGTGGAACTCAATTCTTTGGGCCCCAAAGAGTTCGAACGCATCCTGACGGAGCCGGAAAACGCCCTGATCAAGCAGTACCGGGCCTTGATGGCCACGGAAGGCATCAATCTCCATTTTACCGAGGACGCGGTTAAGGAAATCGCGGCCCTGGCCACCCGGGTGAATGAGCGCATGGAAAACATCGGCGCCCGGAGGCTCCATACCATTATGGAAAAACTCCTGGAGGAGATTTCCTTCACCGCCCCGGAACTCAAGGAGCGGGAAATTACCATTAATTCCGGCTACGTCCGGGAGCGGTTGGCGAATCTCATCGAGGATGAGGATTTGAGCCGCTATATTTTGTAATTCTCACGCAAAGGCGCAAAGCCGCAAGGAAAGACGCCAAAATTTATCTTAATTAATTCTTGCGCCTTGGCGTCTTGGCGTCTTGGCGTGAAATAAATTTTTATCTTTGGCTGAAAGCTGAAAGCTCACACCATGACCCAGGAATTGATCAAAAAAGCCGAAATCCTGTTGGAGGCCCTGCCTTACCTGCGCCGTTTCCAGGGCCAGACCCTGGTGGTCAAGTACGGGGGCGCGGCCCAGCAGGAGCCGGAATTGAAACAGGGCTTCGCCCGGGACCTCGCCCTTTTCCAGCACCTGGGGATTAACGTGGTGGTGGTCCACGGCGGCGGCCCCCAGATCGGCAGTCTCCTCAAAGAATTGAATATCCCCACCCGCTTCGTGGA
>JAQTXE010000162.1 GCA_028688935.1 Syntrophales bacterium | reverse complement strand
CGTGTGCTCTTCCGATCTGAGAAAAGAAACGCATCCCCGAGGACTTCGATTACGATCAGGTGCCGGGTCTCTCCCTGGAAGTGCGGGAAAAACTAAAGGAAGTGCGGCCCCTGTCCCTGGGCCAGGCCGCCCGGATCTCCGGCATGACCCCCGCGGCCCTGGCGGTGCTCATGGTTTATTTGAAGAGATGGAGTGGGGGCAGGTTCTCGGGTTAACCACCAAGACACCAAGGCACCAAGAATCACCAAGAAAAGATTTTGAAGCGGGTATTTTACCGTCTTTAACTGGTCTGTTATTAGGGCTACGGTCTGTCCGAGTCATAAAGGGGTTTGATGTTGATCTCTTTGGCCGATCTTTTTACTTGGGCAATATCATACTGTACCTGAAGTTGCAGCCATCTCTCCGGGCTCCGGCCAAAAGCCTGGGACAACCTGACGGCCATTTCCGGGGAAAGGCCCGCGTGGCCGTTCAGCAGCAAAGAAAGAGTCTTACTGGTCACACCGAGTCCTTGGGCTGCCTTGGTGACGGTCAAGCCCAGGGGCTTGAGGCACAATTCCCGGATAACTTCGCCCGGATGGGGGGGATTCTTCATAGTCATGTTGGTTTTCTCCTAATGGTAATCCATCCCTTATAATTTCTTCAGGCGCTGCCGTCGTTGGCGCTGGCGTTTAGGGGGCCGGTGGGAGGGGCCTTTTTTGGCGGGCCGGGAGTGGGAAGGCTCTTCGTCTTCGGCCTCGGGTGAGTGGGCAGCACCGGCAAGGTGGGACATCTCGAATTCGGGGGCGCTGATCCAGGCGGCCCCCACCCGGCCGGCGTAATCCTGGAGTTCCCGGTCGGAACTCACCACCACCCCCCGGCTCCTTTCTTTGCCCAGGAGGCGTTTAATCACTTCGTCGGCCCGCTCCCCCCGCCGGGAATAAATGATGACCATCCCGGCCTGCCGGTCCCGGGATTCTTTCAGGCCCCCTCCCAGCCAGCCGTCAAAGACCACCGTAATCTTATGCTGGGGTTTGTACTGCCGGTAACCAGCCAATTTAGCCAGGAGGGCCTCCCGGCCGAGCTCCAGCTCCCGGGCCTCCAGGGCCTGTAAATAAGGAGACTGGCGGATCACGTTATAGCCGTCAATAATCAAGTGTAAAGACATATAATGCAGTTTTCTTTTTTATTTTATTGTTTTATTTTTGGACAAAAAAACTGTATTGCCAATAGAGTTCGAGTTTGCTATAGTCTCAACAAGTTATAATGTAGTAAACACTCAGGGGGAGATGCAATAACTATGCTTAACTTGGGATGCTCTTTGCTTTTTATGCTTTTGGTCATGGTGTTCAGCGGCTGCGGCGGCCAGGCGAGTATGCTGCAGGAAGCCAAGCTGGATCAGCCCTTACCGGTGTATGAGCCCCAACCTACTAACTTGTCACCGGAACAAAGGTATGTCCAAAACGTGCTGCAGAAAAAAGGCTACACTAACGGCAGCAAACCCACGGTCCTTCTGGTCCACAAACTGTCCCGCAAACTCACCCTCTATCGGGGTGTCACTCCACTTAAAACCTACAAAATCGTTTTAGGGAATGATCCTTACAACGATAAGTTGCGCCAGGGCGATACTTGTACTCCCGAGGGAGTCTATCGGGTAGTATGCAAATATCCCCACCCGAAATGGGATTATTTCATCCTGCTGGATTATCCCAACACCCAGAACTGGTTGAAGTTCAGCCGGGCTAAAAAAGCCGGGAAAGTGCCGCTTGATGCGGACATCGGCGGCGCTATCGGCATCCATGGCACCGAATTCGCCTATAGAAATTTGTCCGGCATGAACTGGACCAAGGGCTGTGTTTCCCTCCTCAATGGGGATCTGGAAGAAATCTACCCCTTGATCAACAATCAGACTCTGGTAGTAATTAAAAAGGATTAACCTGTTACCGCGGGCAACCCGGGGGCGCAGAGTTGGCTCCGGCCCGGATAAACCCCCGGCGCCCAAACTTTCGCCGGGAAAAACTGCGGCTTTAGCCGGGGTCTTGGCCCCGGCTAAAGCCGTCAGCTTTTAGAAGGCAGGGAGTGGAGCTGGGACTGGGGGCCACTGCCCCCCAGTCCTCCTCTCTAATTTCCACCCTTGATTACCCCTTGGGGATCTCCACGGTCAGGTACAGTTTACGGTTCTGCCGTTTAAGGTAGAAGCGGGCCACTGTGCCTTTTTTCAGGTGGCTGATGATCTTCTGATAATCATTGACGCTGCCGACGGTTTGGCCGTTAATCTCTTCGATCAAATCGCCGAGCCGGAAGCCCGCGTCCGCGGCCGCGCTGCCTGGTTCCACCTGGATAACCACCACGCCCTTGGTATCCTTCAGACGGAGACGCTGGGCCAGATTGGGGTTCAGGTCTTTAACCGTCAAGCCCAAGGGACTGCTTTCCGCCCCCTCTTCACCGCCTCCTTTAGCCTGACGTTCATCTTTCAGTTCGGTGATGGTCAGGGTAAAGGTCTTTTCCTTACCCTGGCGCAGGACCTTCACGGTGACTTTGGTCCCGGGGGCGGTCTGGGCCACCAGGCGGGGGAGTTCGTTCATCTCGTGGATGGGGTGGCCGTTATATTCAATGATGATGTCTTCCCGGTGAATCCCGGCTTTTTCTGCGGGGGTGCCGGGGTTGACCTCCGCCACCAGGGCGCCTCTGGGTTCGGCCATATTGAAGGACTTGGCGAGTTCCGGGGTGACATTCTGGACCTGGACGCCGATCATCCCCCGGGTTACCTTGCCCTTCTCCTTCAGTTGGGGAATCACGGTTTTGGCCATGTTGCTGGGGGTGGCAAAGCCGATGCCCTGGCCGGTGGCCAGAATGGCGGTATTGATGCCCACCACTTCCCCCTTGAGATTGAGCAGGGGGCCGCCGCTGTTGCCGGGGTTGATGGAGGCGTCGGTCTGCAGAAAGTTATCATAGGGACCGGCGCCGATGACCCGGCCCTTGGCGCTGATGATCCCCTGGGTCACGGTGTGGCTCAAGCCGAAGGGATTGCCCACCGCGATCACCCAGTCTCCTACGCGTATGGCGTCGGAATCTCCCATCACCAAGAAAGGCAAGTTTTGGGGCGGGTTGGTAATCTGGATCAGAGCCAGGTCGGTTTTGGGGTCCCGGCCTTTGATAGTGGCCTGGTATTCCTTGCCTCCCACCAGTTTAACCTTGATTTTGTCCGACCCTTCCACCACGTGGTTGTTGGTGAGAATCAGACCTTGGGCGTCAATGACGAAACCCGAACCCAGGCTGCGATGCTTAAAACTCTTGGGGATGTCACCGAAGAATTTTTCAAAAAATTCCCGGAAAGGATCATCCGGTCCGAAAGGGGAATTCCTCTGGCCGAAAAACTCCCGCATGCGGCCACGGTTTCTACTGGTGTCGATCTTCTTTTCCGTACTGATGTTCACCACCGAGGGCGAAGCCTTCTGGGCCAGATCTGCGAAAGTCTCCGGCGCCAGAGCCGCCTGGGCCGGGGCACTGACCAGGAAACCCGGGGTTACGGCTCCCAGAGTCAGCAGGGCGCAGGCCAGTAAACTAATGATGAGGTTTCGTTTGTGCATCTTTTTTCTCCTCTTTCCCGGCAGGAGCTTTGCTCCCAAACAGGGAAGGAATTTCTGATTTTTTCCCTACCACTACCAGTAAAAATTTCTCGGGGTGCAAATATTTCCACGCGGCTTTCTGGATATCCGCGGGGGTAAGATCGCGCATCAATTGCGGGTAGCGCCAGGGGTAATCCAGGCCCAACCCGTATAATTCCGTGTAACCCATCAGCCAGGCCCGTTTGGACAGGGAATCCATTTTCCGGGGAAAGCTGCCGATGAGGTAGGATTTGGCGTCTTGCAGTTCCTCAGGGGTCACCGGCTTTTCCCGGATGCGTTTCATCTCCGCCAACACCTGCTCCACCGCTTCCGCCGCGCTGGCATTTTTGGTTTCCAGGCTCACGGCAAAGTATCCCGGTTTCAATCCCGGATCGAATTGGCTGCCGACACTGTAAGCCAGGCCTCGTTGCACCCGGATATTTTCCATTAAGCGGGACGCGAAGCCGCCGCCGCCCAAGATATAATTCATCACCTGGAGGGCGTAAAAGTCGGGATTGTCCCGGGAAATGCCCATATTCCCCAGGATGATGTTCGCCTGGCTGATATCCTTGTTGATCAGCACCACTTTGCGTTCTTTAAGAGTGGGGACCGGCGGCAATTGGGGGGCGGGAATTTCCCCGGCCGGCCAGGACCCCAGGATTTGGGCCACCCATTTCCGGGCCTCTTCCAGGGTCAGATCACCGGCCACACAGAGGATGGCGTTGTTGGGACGGTAATAACGGCGATGGAACTCCACCAGGTCTTTGGGGGTAATGGCCGCCAGTCCCTCTTTGGTGCCCCGGATGGGATGGCCGTAAGGAAAGGCGCCGAACAGGTCCTTATTGAAGGTGCGGGCCGCCACCACCATGGGCTCATCTTCATCGCTCTTCAGGGAGGCTTGGATTTCCGCCACCTTGCGGGTGACCTCCTGGGGCGCGAAGACCGGATTAAGGAGGACGTCCTGGAAGATTTCCAGCCCCGCAGCCAGGTCTTTTTTCAGGACCGTGAGGCTCAGCTGGGCGTAGTCGTCTCCTCCGCTGGCGCCGAGACGGGCCCCGAGAAAATCCAGTTCTGCGGCGATTTGGGCTGCCGCGCGCTTCTTGGTGCCGCTTCTCAGGAGGACGGCGGTGAGGTTGGCCAGGCCCTCCTTACCCTGGGGATCTTGCAAGGTCCCGGCCTTAACCAGGAGACTGAAGGTCACCAGGGGTAATCCGGTCTGCTCCGAGAAGAGCCAGACCAGCCCGTTGGGGAGTTTCTCCCGCACTCCCAAAACCTTGGGGGAGGAGGCGCCCAAGGCTGCGCCGGTCCACACCAGGGTTAAGATAACCCCTAACGCCACAGCTTTATTTAATCTGTCCACCGGGAGTAAATCGCTCCATTTTCGGCTTGTCGGTCTTGATGGGCGAGAGAATGCCCACATTGCGGTTATCCGCCACCAGATACTTTTTGGCTACCCGCTGCAAATCTGCCGCGGTTACTTGCAAAATTTTGGGGACAAACTCCTTGACCAGGGTCCAGCGGGCCGTCGTCTCCAGCCGGCCCAACAGCATCCCCCGGAAGAAGAGGGAATCCTGGGCCATATAATAGCCGGCCACCGTCTGGTTCTTGGCTTTCTGCAGTTCTTTTTCCCCCACCGGCTCGGTCTGCAAGCGCTTCACTTCCGCTTCCAGGGCGGCCTCCAGTTGGGCCACGGTTTTTCCGGGCAACGGCTGGGAGTATAAAGTAAAGAGCGCCGGCGCGGCGGTGTCCAAAGTATAATCGGCGCCCGCCTGGAGGGCCAGCCGCTGTTGATAGACCAGGTTATGGTAAAGCCGGGAACTGCGTCCCTGGGAAAGTATCCCGGAGAGCAGTTCCAGGGCATAGGCCTCGGGGTTATCCCAATTGGGGGTATGATAAGCCATGACCAGGAAGGGCAGCTGCGCTTCCCGATGGACTATTACCCGGCGTTCGCCCCATTGACGGGGTTCCTTGGCGGTGACTTTCGGGGGTTCCGGCCCCGGGGGTATGGCCCCGAAAGTGGCCTCGACCTCCTTGAGAGCCTCCTGAGGCTCGATATCCCCCACCACCACCACGGTGCAGTTATTGGGCTGGTAATAACGCCGGTAGTACTTGAGAAAATCATCCCGGGTCAGGGTCTCGACGTCATGGAACCAGCCGATGATCGGCCATTGATAAGGATAGGCCTTAAAAGCCACGGCCTTGACCTCTTCCAGGAGGAAGCTGATGGGATCGTCTTCCGTACGCAGGCGCCTTTCTTCCAAGACCACCTTTCGTTCCGTGGCAAAGTCTTCCTGGCTCACTTTCAGGCCCCGCATACGGTCGGCTTCCATTTCCAGCCAGCGCCGGAGTTCGGTTTTGGGGCCGTTTTCAAAGTAGGCGGTATAGTCCCGGCTGGTAAAGGCGTTGTCCGAACCCCCAGGCTTTTGCACCATCCGGGTAAATTCCTTGGGGCCGATCTTCTCCGTGCCCTTGAACATCAGGTGCTCGGTGAGGTGGGAGATCCCGGTCTTCCCCAATTCCTCATTCCGGGAACCCACCCGGTACCAAACCTGCACGCTGATAATGGGGGCCCGGGATTCCTTGAGCAGGAGCACCTTGAGGCCGTTTTTCAGGCGGTGTTCCTGGACCTGGCTAAAGGTATCCGGACCCGGCGCCGCTCCCGGGGTGGAGAAAATCCCCAGCAGCAATAAGCAGGCCAGGGCCAGCAGGGGGATCAAGGGGCGGGGATTTACCCGGAACCAGGGCCGGCGCCGGGGATCAGTCTTGGCAGTATGGGAGCAAATAGTATCCATAATCCTAAGGTTATATACTCGTCATGATAGACTCAAATTTCGTGCTAATTGTTAAAGGTATGCTCTCTTGAACGATAATGCAAGGGCCGCCAGCGAAGCCGCGCCAAAATCCAGGGCCACGTCCCAAAGGGAGCCGGTGCGTGAGGCTACCCGGGATTGATGGCCTTCGTCCATCAGGGCAATTAGCAGGCAGAGACCTAGAGAAAAGAGGACCACGGTTCTTAGGCGGCCGCCTAAATGACTCTGCAAGGCCCGGAACCAGAGCCAGGAAAGACTCGCATAAGCCGTAACATGTCCGATCTTGCGCAGCAATCCCTGGCCCTGCTCCGGCCAGGGCATCTCCTCATAAGACAACCAGGAAAGCACCCAGGCCAGCAGACGAGTAGTATTCTCGCTGGAACCCCACTCCCCGGAAAAGAGCAAAATTCCCCCGGAGAGCAGCAGGGGCGGCAGCCAATAACGGCAAAATTTCCGGGATGACAGGGCCTGCAAGCATGTCCTTTGCTAACTTAAAGTGGGAGTAGGGCGCAGGACTCACCATCCCTTGGCCCTCCCCTCAACAAAAAATTCATCCCAGGATCGCCGCCACAAAGGCCTCGGCGTCGAAGGGGCGGAGGTCTTCCAGGCCTTCGCCCAGGCCCAGATAGCGTAAAGGCAGTCCGGTTTCGTGGGCCACGGCCAGGGCCACGCCCCCCTTGGCGGTGCCGTCCATTTTGGTGAGAATGAGGCCGGTAATCCCCACGGCCTCATGGAAGAGGCGGGCCTGGCTCAGGGCGTTCTGGCCGGTGGTGGCGTCCAGCACCAGAAAGACTTCGTGGGGTGCGCCGGGAAGTTTTTTGCTGGTCGTGCGGTAAATCTTTTTCAGCTCTTCCATCAGATTGACTTTGGTATGGAGCCGCCCGGCGGTGTCGATGAAGACCGTGTCCACGTCCCGGGCCAGGGCCGCGGCCAGGCCGTCGAAGACCACGGCCGCGGGATCGGCCCCGGTTTTCTGCCGGATGACCGCCGCGCCGATTCTTTCCCCCCAGATTTCCAACTGCTCCACGGCCGCGGCCCGGAAGGTGTCCCCGGCGATGAGCAGGGGAGTGCGGCCTTTAAGGCGCTCCTGGTGGGCCAGTTTGGCAATGGTGGTGGTTTTGCCCACGCCGTTGACCCCCACCACCAGCACTACCCGGGGCCGGGCGGTGACCGCAGGCACGGACGGACTCTGGAGCAAGGCCAGCATCTCCTCCGCCAGGGCGGCTTTGAGTTTCTCCACGTCCGCCAATTCCCGGCGTTTGAGCCGCTCTTCCAGGGCCTGGACCAGGTGCAGGGTCGTATCCATCCCCAAATCCGCGGTGATGAGAATTTCTTCCAGCTCCTCCAGGGCCTCGGCGTCCACTTCCCGGCGGCCCAGGAAAACGCGGTCCAGCCCCCCGGCCAGGGCCTCCCGGCTGCGGCTCAGCCGCTCCCGGAAACGCTTGAAGATGCCCCGGCGGGGCTCCGGGGCCTCTTCCGAGACCGGAGGTTCCCCGGCCTCCAGAGCCTCCTCCGGCGGCTGGATATGTTCACTTTCCGGAGGGATAGCCTCAATCGGGGATTCTTCGGGAGGGTAAGGCATCCCGGCATCAGGGGATTCCCCGGTTTCCAGTATGGGTTCGGCCTCCGGCAAAGGAGTTATAGACTGTTCCGGCAAGGGCTCCGCTTCTATCTGATGATCGGTAGGTTCAGAGGGCGGCGGCGCCTCTTCCTCTTCCTCGCCATAGAACAGCCGGCGGAAAATCCCGGGACGCCGTTCCCCGGAGGCGGCCGGCGGCTCCGGCGGCGGCTCGGCCGCAACTTCGGTTTCCGGCGCTCCGGTTTCTGTTTCCGGGGATTCGGGGAGCTGATCCGGAACCACCTCTGCCGGTGGGACTTCCGGAGTTTCCTGATTGAGAAAGTCCGCCTCGGGAGAAGAAATTTGGGCCTCGCTCTCCCCGGCCTTTTCCTCTTCGGGAAGAAGCGGGGAGGTGGACTCGGGTCGCGGCTCCTCCTCTTTTTTGCGTTTAAACCAACGGCGCATCTAAGTCACCAATATCTTAAATATCCAAGGGGCGGACACTCCGGCCCGCCCCCATTTATCCTGATTGTCAAAGTTCTCTCGGGTTAACCATCAAAAGGAAGGATGACCAGCCGCTTACTAGCGTCCATGCGCTTTCTGATGTTTATTATAACCTTTCTGCACCTGAGGGTCATTCTGGGGGTTTAAATTCCTGGCCGGCTTTGGCGGTTCTTTGGCATGAACACTCGGTCCCTTGGGTTTATAGTCGCTGATAGGTTGCCCCACCGGGCTCGGCTTGGTGGTGGTGGAGACCTTGGGCGGCTCCGCCTGGCGGATGTTATCCACCGTGCCTTTGGCGCGCTTTAAATCAGCCGCGCCCGCGGCCCCGCTCAGAAGAAAGCAGGTTACGGCCATCAGGGTTATCCCGCGCTTAATCTTCATCGTTCCACCCTCCTTTAATGCTGGAGACGCTCTTACCCGGTGGTTATCCGGGAAAAATCCGCCATCTGCAAGAAAGTGTTGCTGATGCGCACCAGCAGGGCCAGGCGGTTGCGCCGCAGATTCTCGTCTTCGGCCATCACCAGGACCTGGTCGAAAAAGACGTCCACCGGGCCTTTGAGTTTGGCCAACGCCCGGCAGACCCCGGGATAATCGCGTTTATCCAAGGCCGCGGCCACTTCCGTTTCCATCAGGCCGGTAGCTTCATAAAGCTGCTTCTCCGCCGCATCTTCGAAGAGGAGTTCGGTCACCTTCCCGCCTTCCGCGCCCCGGGCGATGTTGATTACCCGTTTAAAAGCCACGGCCAGGGCGGGAAATTCCGGGCTCTGGCGCACTTCCTCCAGGGCCTTGGCCTTGTCCGCGGCGTCCACCACGTCTGCGCCCCCCGCGGCCAGGACCGCGGCCACGGTTTCGTTGTTATACCCTTCCGAAATCAGGAGATGCTGCAGCCGGGTCATAAAGAAATCCAGCACTTCCAGGGCG
>JAQTXE010000161.1 GCA_028688935.1 Syntrophales bacterium | reverse complement strand
CAGGGAATGCCCCATCTGGCAGCCCTTCTGAAAATCAGCCACGGCCTTGTCCTTCTGATCCAGGTGGAAGAGGTAAATCTGTCCTCGAAAGAAATAAAAGAGAGGACTTTCCGGATTCAACTTGATGGCCGTAGTGAAATCCGCCACGGCTTCCTGGTACTTACCCATGCAGAACTTGGCCATGCCCCGCTTCTGGAAAAGCCAGGGGTCCTGAGGCGCCAGGGCCGCGGCCCGGTCATAATCCTTTAAGGCTGCTTCAAATTTCCCTTCCTGGGCCAGGTTGTCCCCCCGCTCTTTCAGGGCCTCCACGTTTTTGGGGTCCTGGGCCAGGACTTTGCCAAAGACCGTGATGGCCTCGCCCCGGCGTTCCATGCCCGCCAGAATCTTCCCTTGAGCCAGGAGGAGACCAAGGTCCCGGGGATGGGCCGCCAGACCCCGATTCACTTCCTCCAGGGCCTCGGTCTTACGGTCCAGGGCCGCCAGGGCCAGGGCCCGGGTCTTAATAGCCGCCACCGCCCGGGGATGGTCTTTGAGATACTTACCCAGAAGTTCCACGGCCTGTTCATTCTTTCCGGCTTTTTGGGCTTCCAGGCCCTGGGACAGAAAATCAGCACTTGGGGAAATAGAAGTCAGTAGTATTAAGCATAGAAGTATTATCAGGATCATGAAGCTGCTTTTCGTGGCCGTTTTTCTCAAGTCAGACCTCCTGGGAGTAGGGGGCGGGGCCAGGGGTCAGAAAAAACTGACCTTTGATCCCTAAAACTTATGCGAGATGGGAACGGGGTGGGGAGGGATACTGTAGGGACGGGTTTAAAAACCCGCCCCAACGAACCCCAGCCCCTGACCCCTGATCCCTGTTTTTATCAATAGCTGCGCATGGCCCGGAGGCGGGCGATCCGTTCCTCGATGGGCGGGTGGGTGCTGAAGAGGTTGAGCAGGCTGCCCCCGGTCAAGGGGTTGACGATGAACATATGCGCGGTGGCCGGGGACGCGTCCATGGGCTGTTGCTCCGAGGCCCGGGACAGTTTACCCAGGGCCGAAGCCAGGGATTGGGGATTATGGGCCAGATGCGCGCCGGTCTCATCCGCCAGGTACTCCCGGGACCGGGAGATGGCCATCTGGATGAGCATGGCGGCAATGGGCGCCAGGATAGCCAGGATCAGAGACCCCAGAACGCCTCCGCCATCGTCATCGTCTCCCCGGCCCATTCCGAAAATCGCGCCCCACTTGACCATGTTCGCCAGGATCATGATGGCCCCGGCCATGGTGGCGGCGATGGTGGAAATGAGGATGTCCCGGTTGCGCACGTGGCCGATCTCATGGGCCAGCACCCCTTTCAACTCCGTGGGGGTGAGGATGCGCATGATCCCTTGCGTGGCGGCCACGGCAGCGTGCTCGGGGTTGCGGCCAGTGGCAAAGGCGTTGGGGGAGTCATCCGGGATGATATAGACTTTGGGCTTGGGGATGCCCGCTTCCCGGGCCAGGTCCTCCACCATGCGGTGGAGTTCCGGGGCTTCCGCAGGGCTCACTTCCTGAGCGCCGTACATCTTGAGGACGATCTTGTCGGAGAACCAGTAGCTGAAGAAGTTCATCCCCAAGGCCAGGATAAAGGCGAAGTACATGCCGCTCCGGCCGCCGATAAGCTTGCCCATAAGAACCATAAAGACGGTCAAACCGCCTAACAACAAAAAGGTTTTTATTTTGTTTTCCATGGTTTGCTCCCTCAAAGGGCCAATATTTTTACGCGCCTTGGCCTTCGGCAACTGATTCCCCCCTTTTCTAAAGGGGGGTTGGGGGCGATTTTGCAGGCCGCTGGAAATCCCCCTAAATCCCCCTTTAGAAAAGGGGGACTTTAAAACTCCTGATCATATCTGCTCCGCTTGACATTTAGCGCTGAGGTTCCGGATAAGTGCTGGTCTTCCTTAATTTTTAGACATTTTCTATTCATTAAATATTAAAGATGGATTTAATTCTTGTCAATATCTTTAGGATTACTTTCAGGAGAGATAAGATGTAGAAAATATTCCTGATTTCCCTTGGGACCCTTTAAGGTGGAGGGAAAAGCCGGACTTACTTTGAGCCCCAGGGAGCGGGCGGTGCGGGCCACCTTTTCCACCGCGCTCTGCTGCATTTTGGGGTCCCGGACTACCCCACCCTTCCCCACCTGCCCTTTGCCCACTTCGAATTGGGGTTTCACCAGGGCCAGGATCTCCCCGCCGGGACTTAAGAATTCCAGGACTTTGGGGAGCACCAGGGTCAGGGAAATAAAAGAGAGGTCCAGGGTGATGAGGTCCACCGGCTCCGGCACGTCCTCCGGGGGCAGATGCCGGATATTGCGGCGCTCCAGGACGATCACCCGGGGGTCCTGGCGCAAGGACGCGTCCAGTTGGCCGTAGCCCACGTCCACCGCGTAGACCTTGCCCACCCCTTTGCTCAGGAGGCAATGGGTGAAGCCCCCGGTGGACGCGCCCACGTCCATGGCCACCTTCCCGGCTGCCGCGACGGGAAAATGGGCCAGGGCCCCGGCCAGCTTCTCTCCGCCCCGGCTGACGTACTGATGGGGCGCAGGCTTAAGTTCGATCTGCGCCTCCCCGGGCACCAGAGACCCCGCCTTGGCCACCGCCGTGCCTTCCACTTCCACCCGTCCGGCCAGGATGAGGGCCTGGGCCTTGGCGCGGGTCTCCGCCAAGCCCCGGTCCACCAGGAGGGTATCCAGGCGTTCTTTGGCGGGCCGGTTTTCGGTTTTCGGTTTGCGGTTTTCGGTTTTAATAGGCAAGATCAGTCGGTTTACGTGCGTCCCGGACACCGCAGGTAGCGGGCTCGCCGCTCCCTGGGCATTAGCGCATGCGGGTATCCAGGTGAATATCCATGCGGGTCTCCCGGCCCGGAGTGATGTTCACCGTTGCGGGCAGGTCTTTAGTGAATTCTTTGCCTTTTCTCGGCGCCATCTCGAGCCGGTAAGGGCCCGGCGGGAGACTGACGCGGAATTGGCCGTCCGCATCGGTGGTGACTGCAGCGGTTTCTTGCCCCTCCGGCCCAAAGATCAGCAGCTTCACCCCTGCAGCCGGACGCCGGGCCGGGGGGCTGCCCCGGCGTTCCACCGGCGAGAGGGGTCCCAAAGAAACTTGTCCGGCCAGGGTGCCATTACCCTGGGCTTGGCTACTGACCTTTTCGTTAGCGTGACTTTCCCCAGGCAGGCACAATATTCCCGCCAGTACCATCAGGCAGCCCCATTTTATTAAATATAGCATAATTCCAAGATAGAAGTTATGGGTTAATGGATCCCCATGGTTAATTCAACAATAATAGTAAATATGGGCCCACTAGGCTGCGCCTGCCCGGCAATTTGATGCTGCCGATGCGGCTGCCCCAGGTAGTGTTGGTTAAGATCCTCTCATTGACGATCCAGGCGGTCAACCCCGTGGTATCGGCGGGATCGAGGGAAACCGCGGAATAATCGCCCCATCGTTGCGTGCCGCTTCCGGTAACATTATAAAAGGTATTGCTGCCGTAAAGCAAGGAGCCGGGGGAAGGGATGAGGCCGGCGGTATCGGTATGCAGGCGGCCGGAAAAGCGCACCTCGGCATTGACACTATTGGTGGGGTCCGTGGACGACCAGGTCACGAAAACGTCCTTAAACCGGTTGGCGGCGATGGAGGCGTTAAAGTCGTGGGAGGTGCCGCTCCCGGCAAAGGTGCCGCTCTGGAGGACTACCTTATTTACGGTATCGAATTCGTAGAACCTGGGGCGGGCGTAGCCGCCGATATTGATGGTGTGGACCTGGAAGAGGGAATTGCCGGTCTGGGTGCTGGCATTGACAAAGCGGCCCTCCAGGGTGTCCAGTGTAGCAGCCGTGCCCGGCTGCGTTGCAGAGGGAGGAATTGCAAAGGCCGGCACCGGGATGGTGACGGCAGCGCTCAAGGTGGGAGGATCGGCAGCGGAGTTGGTTAAGGTATAGAGCGTCACTTTATTGTCCGGGGCATCGGCAACTACCAGATAAGTATTGGGATTCGTATCCAGCACGATGGGCGGCGTCAGGGTGCCCGCCAAACCGGTAAACAGGGTGGGACTCAAGGTCTGACCCGGGCCGTTGTACAGCAGGGATTTAGCCACGGTAAACATGCGGGCGTCGATAAAACCACCGGCGGAATTAAAAAAGTTGGCGGTGAAGATGACCGCATTCTGATCGAAGCCCACCTGGGGATAGTCCCACTGGACTCCGTTATCCGCGCCAAAACCATTACTGACATTGACCCGGTAAATATAATAAGATCCCAAGGGATCGGTAGTTTGGGAGACGGCGATGAAGAAATATTGGACTGTAACGGACTCCGCCCGGGCGTCGGCAGTCATGATCCACCGGTTGAAGCCTGGATCGTAGACTACCCGGGGATCAAACAGGGTCCTGGTGGCATACCCGAAAAAGCTGGCCAGAGACACGCCCTGGACCCGGGTATTGGGCGCGGCCTTCAGATAGATATCAATGTGCGAGTTGGTAATCTCCACAAAATGGTTGAGGCCGGCCGCGCCATGGGTATCCGGCGGCCGGAAATTTCCCGCGGTCACCGCATCCACCCCTTCGAAATTAACCGGATTAGTTAAGGTGGTGGCCGCCAGGGGACCGGGGCTTGCCACTCCCGGAGCCAGCGGGGCTTGCAAGGCGCCGGCCTGGGCGGCTTGGGCTTTCATGTCCTCATACGCGGCCGCCCCCATGACGGGCATGAATCTTTTTATCTCCCGCGCCTGTGGCCCTTTCAGCGCGGAACTGGCCGCCTCCAGGGCGGCGTCTGCTTCCATCTCCTTCCAGGTGCGCACCTGGGGCGGCGGGATCTCAATTTGCGAAGCCGGCTTAATTATGGCAGATGCAGGAATCTGCTGGGCCGCGCCCACGGCGCTCCCCAAACCCAAGAGCGGCATTGCCAAAAGGAAAACGAGGCTTGCCAGGTAAAGCAGATTTTTTTTCGGTGTCATCAACTACCTCGTCAAACTCGTTTCAGGGAAGACGCTTAGTATCTTGCCTTTCTAAAAACTAAGCATTCCATATTCCCCTGTCCAGAAGCTTCTGCAGAATCGCTGCGGCAGTAATGGCAGAGAGGTAAGAGGCAGGCTGCGGGGAACGGCAGGCTGAGGTGGCGCGGGGGAGAAGGGGGACAGTCAGGGAAGGGGTGGCGTCTTGCTCCAACATTTATCGGAGATAAGCGCCACCTTCTTTCTAACCCTCTAACATCAAGCTAATCACTAACCCACTGGAGGGAACAGAGGATTTCTGTCGGATATTTAAGCAACTCCATGTTGCTGACAGATGAATATCTAATCATGATCCCCATAAAGTCTTGACAGCTTTTCCCCCTCCCCCTTCGAGGGGGAAGGGCCGGGGTGGGGGTGGCGTCTTTTGCCCCCTTCGCCTCTTACCATCAGGACGGACATTTACTTTACGCCCCCCTCACCCTACCATCTCCCCCGAGGGGAGAGGAAAATAATTCTGTAATATCCACAAGATAAAAACTTGCGGGTAATGATAAGCCCATCAGGAGAGGGGACCTCTATCTAATTGCAATAATCGTCGGGGGATACCGCTACTGTCTTACTTGAACGTCCCCCAGACCACGTTCTTTTCCTGGGACGGTTTCTCCAGCAGTTCCAGCGCACCCTTGAGGATACCTGCAGCATCCAGCCCGTATTTTTTGCGCAAGATATCCGGCTTGCCGTGTTCCATGAAGACGTCCGGAATGGCCAGGCGTTTTACCGGAATACCGGTTAGGCCGTGGTCGGAGAAGAGTTCCAGGACGGCGCTGCCAAAACCGCCCTGGGCCACGTTTTCTTCCACGGTGAGGACCCGGCCGCATTTGGCCGCCAGGGACAAGATTAGTTGCGTGTCCAGGGGTTTAACGAAGCGGGCGTTGACCACCGTGGTCTTGTACCCTTGCTTCTTGAGATCCCGGGCCGCTTCCAGGGCATGGTGCACCGAGGCTCCCAGGGCCAGGATCAAAAGATCATCCCCTTCTTTCAGGACTTCGGCCTTGCCGATAAGAATTTTCTGGAGGGTGGAGGTAAAATCCACGCCCACCCCTTGCCCCCGGGGGTAGCGGATGGCAATGGGACCCGGATGGTCTATGGCGGTATAAAGCATGTGCCGCAGTTCGTCTTCGTCCTTGGGGGCCATGACCACCAGGTTGGGAAGATGGCGCAGATAGGAAAGATCGAAGAGCCCCTGGTGGGTCTCCCCGTCATCGCCGACGATGCCGCCCCGGTCCAGGGCCAAAACCACCGGCAGATTCTGGAGGCAGACGTCGTGGAGCACCTGGTCATAGGCCCGCTGCAAGAAGGTGGAATAGATGGCGGCCACGGGCCGCAAGCCTTCAATAGCCAGGCCCGCGGCAAAGGTCACCGCATGCTGCTCGCAGATGCCCACGTCAAAGAAACGTTCCGGGAACTGGGTCCTAAAGTCCACCAAGCCGGTGCCGTCGGGCATGGCCGCGGTGATGGCCACGATTTTTTTGTTTTCCCGGGCCAGGCGCACCATGGTGTCCCCGAAAACCTCCGTATAAGAAGGAACTTCGCTGACGCTCTTGGTGGCCACGCCGGTATCCGGATCAAAGCGGCCCAAACCGTGAAACCCCGTGGGATCGGTTTCCGCGGGGCGGTAACCTTTGCCCTTGGTAGTGAGGACGTGCACCAGGACCGGACCACTCAAGTTTTTCACATTATTGAGGGTTTCGATGAGGTGGTCCAGGCGGTGGCCTTTGACCGGCCCCAGGTAATTGAACTTCAGGGCCTCAAAGAGCATACCCGGGGTAAAGAAGGCCTTGAAAGACTCCTCGCCTTTTTTGGCCCAGGTCACCAGATCGCCGCCGATGCCCGGGAAGGAGCGCAGCAGGCCCTCCACCTGCTTCTTCAAAAAGACCATGGTGGGCCCGGTGAGCTTGCGGCTTAAAAAGGAGGAGAGCGCGCCCACGTTCTGGGCTATGGACATGCCGTTGTCGTTTAAAATCACGATGAGGTCTTTGTCCAGGTCCCCGGCGTTATTCAGCCCTTCGAAGGCCAGGCCCGCGGTCATGGAACCGTCGCCGATCACCGCAATGGTCCGGCCGCATTCCCGCTTCAAGCAGCGGCCGGTGGCCATACCCAGGGCCGCGGAGATGGAGGTGGAACTGTGGCCGGTGTCGAAGGCATCGTGGGGGCTTTCACTGCGCTTGGGAAAGCCGCTGAGGCCCTGGTATTGCCGCAGGGTATGGAAGCGGTCCAGGCGGCCGGTGAGGATTTTGTGGGTATAGGCCTGGTGGCCCACGTCCCAGACGATCTTGTCCCGGGGCGAATCAAAGACGTAGTGCAGGGCAATGGTCAATTCCACCGTTCCCAGGCTGGGGGCCAGGTGCCCGCCGGTGTGAGACACGGTAGAGATGATAACCTCCCGTATTTCCTGGGCCAGGGGGGCCAGGAGTTCCGGGGACAATTTTTTCAAGTCCTGGGGATCGTTAATGGTGTCCAACAAGCGGCGGATACCCGGCTGTGGACCCTGAGGTTTATCCATTATTTCCCTTCCTCCATTTAGGAGCGGCGCACCAAAAGGTAGCGTGCGACTTCCCGCAGCGGTTCGGCCACCGGCCCGAAATCCTGCAGGTCGGCCACGGCCGTTTCCACCAGGCGCTGCGCCCATTCTTTAGCCTCTTGCCGTCCCAGTACCCCCGGATAAGTGGCTTTCTGGCGCTGCGCGTCCATCCCCGTGGCCTTGCCCATCTCCCCGGCCTCCCCTTCCACATCTAGGAGATCATCGGTAACTTGGAAGGCCAACCCAAATTTTTCCCCGTAGCTGGTCAGCGCGGTTACTTCCGCCCTGGTCCCCCCCGCCATCACGGCTCCGGAACGAACCGAAGCAGTAAGGAGAGCCCCGGTCTTCATCCGGTGAATCGTTTCCAATTCCTTCAAAGTAACCTTCCGGCCTTCGGCCTGGAGGTCCAACATCTGGCCGCCCACCATGCCCGGGTAACCCGCGGCCGCGGCGATGAGCCGGATGACGGCGAGTAAATCCCTCTCCCGGCCTTCAAAGCGGGACGCGGCGTCCGCCATGATCTGGAACGCCGCAGTGAGCAGCCCGTCTCCCGCCAGAATAGCCGTGGCTTCGTCAAACTTCTTATGGCAGGTGGGCTGCCCCCGGCGCAGATCGTCATCATCCATGGCCGGCAAATCGTCATGGATCAAGGAATAAGTATGGATCATCTCCAGGGCGCAGGCCACCGGCAGGACCTCCGAGGGATCGCCTCCCACCGCTTCCGCGGCCGCCAGGCAGAGGATGGGCCTAAGCCTCTTGCCGCCGGCAAAGAGACTGTAATGCATGGCCTGGACCACCCGGAAGGCCGGCCCCCGCACCGCGGGCAGATAGGCCTCCAAGGCCCGGTTCACCAAGCCCCGGCGTTCTGCCAAATATGCCTTGAGATCCATGTTCATTTTACCACAAAGACCCAGAGAACTCAGAATTTCCTAAGAAAACGATAATTTTTTATTTAGGTCGGGTTAACGCCAAAAATCTCAGCTTTTCATTAGGTTGGCGCTTTTTCGGGCTCTCTCTGGCGCATCCCGGTTAATTCCCTTCCCCCTCTTCCTCCGGGAAAGGCCGGGTGAAAAATTTGCCCGCGTCATCTTTGAGCAGCAACTCCACCCGTTTTTCCACCTCGTCCAGCTTCTGCTGGCAGAACTTCACCAGGCGCACCCCTTCCTCAAACGCGGCCAGGGATTCCTCCAGGGCCAGGTCCCCGTGCTCCAGGGACTCCAGGACCCCTTCCAACTTCTTCAGGGCCGTCTCGAAGGTGGCTGGTGGTTGTTCTTTCTTAGCCATTTAAAGACCAGTTTTCGGTTTTCGGTTTTTTTCTCTCGGTTCAAAGTTGTGCTCGGAAATGCCTAATCAGCCAAACTTAGCTTAACTACTTGTTCTTTTGACATCTGCTTACCGCTCACTGCTCACTCTTTTCACTTCACAATCCATCCGGCCCTTAGCGACTCTGACCCGGATGGCGGAGCCCGCCGGCGCCTGGGTCGCATCCCGGATGATAGTCCCTGCCGGCAGGGCCGTCGCCACCGCGTAGCCCCGGTCCAGGATGGCCAGGGGGCTGAGTTGCTGCAGGTGGCTCTGGAGATAATCCAGGTGCCGCCGCTGTTCTTTCATGGTTAGATGCCAGCGCTGCCCCAAAGTTAGCCCGGCCTGCTCCAGCCTCTGCCGGGTCAGGGCCAGGTTGCGCCGGGGGCTCAACAAAAAAACCCGGGAGCTGGCCAGCCGCGTCTGTTGGCGGCAAGCCTCGAAGCGGCGGCGGGTGCGCCGGGCCAGAGTTTCGGACGCATCGTCCACCCTCAGGCGCAAGTCCGTCAAGTTGCGGCGCAGGTCCGGCAGGAGCCGGGA
>JAQTXE010000160.1 GCA_028688935.1 Syntrophales bacterium | reverse complement strand
CCGAAAAAGAAATCGCCCGCACCTTAAAAAAGATCCGCCATAAATTCCTGGTCATGAGCGGCAAAGGCGGCGTGGGCAAAAGCAGCGTGGCCGTAAACCTGGCCCTGTCCCTGGCCCGCCGGGGTTTGAAGGTGGGTTTGATGGACGTGGACCTCCACGGCCCCAACGTGCTCCGCATGCTGGGCCTGACCACCCCCATGGACCTGATGCACGCCCAGTTCCCGCTGCCCCCGGACCTCTTCGATAACCTGAGGGTCATTTCCATCGAGGCCCTGATGAAAAACCGGGAGCAGGCGGTCATCTGGCGGGGGCCTTTGAAACACCAGCTCATCCAGCAGTTCTTAAGTGAAGTGCAATGGGGGCCTCTGGATTACCTGGTGATCGACGCGCCTCCGGGCACCGGGGACGAGCCCATGAGCGTGGCCCAGACCATCCCCGAGGCCCACGCCCTCATCGTCACCACTCCCCAGGAAATCTCCCTGGCGGACGTGCGCAAATCCATCAACTTCTGCCAGAAGATCAATATGGACATCCTGGGGCTGGTGGAGAACATGAGCGGCTATAGCTGCCCCCACTGCGGGGAAGCCATCCCCCTGTTTAAAACCGGGGGCGCGGCCAAAACGGCCCAGGCCGCCAAGGTTCCCTTCCTGGGGGCGCTGCCCTTCGACCCCAAGGTGGTGGAGGCCGCGGACCAGGGAGAACTCATCGGACTCAAGGAAGAAGGGAGCCCCTTCTTCCAGGCCCTGCGCCCCATCGTCGATTACCTCCTGGAAACCCTCTCCCCCACCGCCTCCCGCCGGGAGCCGGGGGTGCTGAAGTTCGCCCTGCCGGTGGATGACGGCAAGCTGGCGGCCAAGTTCGGCCAGGCCCAGAATTTCGCCATTTTCACCGTCAAAGGGGGAGCCATCACGGATCAGGAAACCATCCCCACCCCGACCCACGAGCCCGGCGGCATTCCCGAATGGCTGGAAGACTTAGGGGTCACCCACGTCATCGCCGCGGGCCTGGGGGAGAAAGCCCAGGGCCTGATCCAACATAAAGACATCCAGGTTTTTCCCGGCAATCCCCACGAAACCCCGGAAACCCTGGTGCAAAACTTCCTGAGAGAAAACCCGAGCCCCGCCCGCCAGTGCGCCGCACCGTGAGGTGGGGGTCTAACCCGTAATCAGTGATCGGTAATCAGTGATCAGTTGTTGCCACTGAATTCTGATCACTGATTACTGACCACTTTCTCTCCCTAGTCCACCCGCCTTTAAGTGAGAGAAATGACCTTGTCCGCCATCTGCATGGAGGTGACGATATCCAGCATGCTGGTAAGTTCACCCACCTGCTTTTTGTCAAAAAGATTAAAGACCTTCAAACAGGGGCCGCAGACCAGGATGCCCAGGCCGTTTGCGGCCAGTTCTTGAAGTTGGGGCAAGGCCTCCGAGCCTTCCACGGCCAGCTTGACCCCGCCGTTCAGCAGCACCAAGCGCCAGAGATCGTCTCCCATTTCTTTCAGGGTGCGGATGAAGTTAATGACGATCTTCTCTCCCAGGGCATCATCTCCTTTGCCCAGGTGGTCGGTGGCCAGAATCACCAGGATTTTTTTCCCGTCTCCGGCCAGCTCTCCGGGCACCGGTCCTTCCCCGGCGCAACAGGCCGGGGTCGCCGCTTGGCTTGACGTCGCCGTAGTCATGGTCGCTCTCCTTTTCCACTTAATTTTTGACCCTAAGACGAAAACGGCGGGCAAAAGGATACACTTACTTGAGTGGGGTAGGGGAATAAGCGCGTGGCAGCCCAGGGAGATAAATCCTGATGTCAAGTGGCAGGCAATCGCCTCTTTGAGGTAGCCGCAGGCTGGAAGGCCTTACCACCTTTTGAGTGAAAATTGATCTGGAGAGCAGCGATCCTAAGAGCCGGAGGGCTTCAGGAAAAGATGATAGCCGCTGGGGGTTTCCGGCTGGCAGGTTAAGACGTTTCTTTCATCCACCTCGAAGACGCAATGTTCCTCCAGCAAGGCCTTCAGCTTTTTCTGGCCCCGATGGAGTCTGATCTTGACGTTTTCCACCGTGATGTCCAGGATCTCGGCGATTTCCCGCTGGCTGAACTCGCTGATATCCGAGAGGATGATGACACTGCGCTGGGACTCGGGAAGAAAGTTGACCAACCCGAAGACGCACTTGCGCATCTGGCTCTGTTCCAGTTCTTTCTGGGTCGTGGGGGCCCTGGCCGGCGCCGCCTCCCCGGAGATTTCTTCCAGGCCCAGCCTGGGGGCCTTACCTTGGCCGCGGAAATAATCCTGGCAGATATTGTGGGCAATTTTAAAGATCCAGGCCGGCAGCCGGGCGGCATCTCTGACGTTTCCCAGGTTATTATTGATTCTGATAAAGGTCTCCTGGACCAGATCATCCGCCACCCATTCGTTTCTCACCGTATGCAGGATGAATCTCCTGACTCGCTGGTAATACTGATCGTAAATCTCGGTGAGGTGCATTTGTTAGACCGTTCTTCGTCTTTCGTCTTTTATTGAAAAGAAGTTAGTAATATCAAGATGATACATTATAAATATATAAAAATCCCGGTCAATTCAGGATCCGCATTGCGGATTGCATTTATCGCTAGTTGAGGGGCATCCTTCCCCTTCCTGGCCTGTGGTGGTTCTGATGCTTTTTTTCATAAGCATGTTGACGTTGTTTTTAACTTGATAGGCGATTTCCACCACTTCCTGAATATCCGGAGCAGCCACTCCCGCGGCCAGGGCCTTGCCATAATAAAATTCAAAGCAGGGGATGCAGTTGGCCGCAGTGGCCGCGCCCAGGCAAACCAACAATTTGGTTTTCTCATCCATGTTCCTTAAACCTCCTGATTCTGGCCATAACTCTAAGACGAAGGAGACCGGTAAAAGGTTACACCCCCCCCTATTCCTCTTCCCCCTCCTCCCAATAATAAGCCAGCAGCAGGGCGTCTTCCTGGGTGTCCTCGTAGTAGCGGGGTCTGCGGCCCATTTCCTGGAAGCCCAGGGAATAATAGAGGTTCAAGGCGGGTTGGTTGGAGGGGCGCACTTCCAGCCAGGCCACTTGTGCGCCCAGGGTGCGGGCATGGGTCATGGCCTGGATCAGGAGGCGGCGGGCCAGGCCCCGGCGGCGCCTTTGGGGGTGCACGGCCAGGTTGAGGATATGCATTTCCTCGGCCACCACCCAATAGATCAGGTAGGCCCAAACCTGGCGGCGTAAAGGTGGCCGGGGGCCAATCACCAGAGTATGACTTAAGGATTGCCCCAGCTCCGCCAGGAAAGAGAAGCGGGACCAGGGGGTGGGGAAGGATACTTTCTCGATGGCCCAGATGCCGTTGATATCCGTTATACCGGCGGGGCGGATGAGAAACTCCGGATCATTTATGGTGCAGAACCTCGCTGGCTACGGTTATCCCTTTCTGGCCGAATTGTTTCAGGGCCAGGGCCACCTGCACCAGGTCTTTTTCCTCCCGGAGTTGGGCCAGCTTCATGAGCATGGGCAGGTTGACGCCGGTGACCACTTCCACCTTGCCTTCCTGGAGAAAGGTGAGGGTGAGGTTGGAGGGTGTGCCTCCCAGCATATCCGTAAGAATGATGACCCCGTTACCGTTGTTCACCTGGGATAGAGCCCGTTGGATCTGTTGGCGGCATTCCTCCGGGGAGGCGTGGGGATCCAGGGAAATGGCCTGCAGCGCGTCCTGGCGGCCCAGAATCAGATCGCAGACGGACAACAAGGCTTCGGCCAGTTCCTTGTGGGTAACGAGTAACACTCCGATCATGAATAACTCTCCTTGGGCGTCACCTCTCGATGATGTAGGGTGAACGGTAAATTTCCCTGGGTCAGATGTGCCGCCAGGACGTTGGCGATGACCACGGACCGGTGTTGTCCTCCGGTACAGCCGATGGCCAGGGTAAGATGGGTCTTGCCTTCCTTGATAAACAGAGGCAGCAGGTAATCCAGGAATTGGAAAAGATGCTGCAGAAAATTTTGGGTTTCCTGCTGTTCCAGGACATAGTCCCGGACCCGGGGGTCATTGCCGGTCAGGGGTTTTAACTCTTCCACAAAAAAGGGGTTGGGCAAAAACCGGACATCCAGCACTAGGTCGGCCTCCGGGGGAATGCCGTTCTTGTAGGCAAAGGAAATCAGGTGCAGGGCCAGGCGTTGCCGGGGCGTCAGGTCCGAGTATTCCGCCTGGATCAGCTCCCGTAGTTGGTGGGGGCTGTAGAAGGAACTGTCGATGATGCGGTGGGCCAGGCGCCTGAGTCCCGCCAGAGAACGGCGCTCTTTCTGTAAAGCGTGGGAGATGCTTTCCTGGTCTGCCAGGGGGTGCTGGCGCCGGGTCTGGCTGAAACGCCGGATCAGGGTGGCTTCATCCGCTTCCAGGAAGATCAGGTGCAACTGGTAGCCCTGCTTCTTCAGACGGCGAAAGACCCGGGCGTAATTCTGCAAAAACCCCTCGGTGCGCACGTCCATTACCAGGGCGATTTTGCGGCCGTCCTGGCAGGAGCGGGATTGCTCCCGTAAAAACGGGGGCAGCAGACGCAGAGGCAGGTTGTCCACGCAGAAATAGCCGATATCCTCCAAGGCCCTGAGCACGGTACTTTTTCCGGAACCGGAAACGCCGGTGATAATCAGGACTGGAATGGAGCCTATCGGGGTATTTGCAGGTTGTTGGTTTGCCACAGGAATCCGGCCCATTGGTGGAATTTATGCCTCACGCCAAGACGCCAAGGCGCAAGAATCTTCAATAAAAAAATAATAATGCTTGGCGTCTTAGCGGCTTGGCGGCTTGGCGTGAGATAATCATAGAGCTGGCATGAACGGCGCTAGGTTTCTCTGGGGGTTGATCTCAAAATTCGGCGTCTTTTTCGGCGATCAGCCGCAAGATATCTTCAACCCCGTCTGATCCCATCAGACTATCCCGGAAAACCTGGCTCATGAGCATGCGAGAGATCTTGGCCAGGGCTTTGAGATGCAGCCCCGAGGAGTTGACCGGAGCCAGCAATAGGAAAAAAAGGTGGGATGGCTTGCCGTCCATGGAGTCGAAGTCCACGCCCTGGGGGCTGCGGCCAAAGGCCAGAAGCATCTGGGAAAGCTGGGCGAGTTTACCGTGGGGAATGGCGATGTTATCGCCGATGCCCGTGCTTCCCAGGCGTTCCCTCTCCAGCAGCACCTCCACCACGGTTTGCAGGTTTACCTCTTTATGGCCGCTCACCAGAGCCGCGGCCAGTTCCTCCAACACCTCCCTCTTGCTAGAAGCCTTTAGGTTCGGCAGGATGCATTTGGGATCCAGGAGATCAATGATTTTCATGGGGTTTGGGGTCATCCTAACTCAGATCTGGCTCCACCAGGACAAAGTGTCCGTCTTGCTTGCGGTAGAGTATTCCTAGAGCCCCGTTGGCCACATTGGTGAAGACCAAGAGCTTATCACTGCTGCTCTGCATCATCTCCACGGCGTCGGCCAGTTGCAGGGGCGGGACCTCCACCCTTTGCCGGCGGATCGGGGGCAGTTCCGGTTCTTCCTCGGCCGCCACCGGGGCTGCGGCCCGGCTCCGGTCGCCTTTAACGTCCCGCAGTTTTTCCCGCAGCTTCTTCAACTGCATATCGATTTTATCCATCACCAGGTCAATGGCCGCGTACATATCGGCGTTCTCTTCCCGTCCTTTGATGATGCGGCCATTGCTGTCGATGGTGACGTCCGCCAGGTGGCGGAATTTTTCCAATCCCAGGACTACATGGGCCTCCACCGGTCCATCCAGATAACGCTTAAACTTATTTAAGCGTTCCGTCACATAATTTTTCAAGGCCTCCGTGGGCTCAAGCTGTCTGAAAGTCACAGATATCTGCATTCTATCCTCCTAGATAGTAACCCCGGGGAAAAAGCAAGATCAAGAGGGAGCTGTTTCTGACAGG
Organism: Syntrophales bacterium; assembly: GCA_028688935.1. Lineage (GTDB taxonomy): Bacteria > Desulfobacterota > Desulfobaccia > Desulfobaccales > 0-14-0-80-60-11 > SURF-52. The sequence continues at coordinate 3,515 of JAQTXE010000160.1, read as the reverse complement.
TCTTTGCGCCGGTATCCCGGTCGTTTACGTTTGCTGGAGGGCAGCACCCCCAGCATGCCTCGATATTTGGCCACCGTTCTCCGGGCGATGATGACGTTGTCCCGGCGGAGGATATCGGCAATTTCCTGATCGCTTAACGGGTTTTCGGGGTTTTCTCCTTGCACGATCTGACGAATCTTCTCTTTTACACTTTCCGAGGCAATCTGATCACCCAGGATCTGGTTGATACCGCTGTTGAAGAAGTATTTCAGATCAAAGACGCCTTGGGGGGTGTGGATATATTTATTGGTGGTCACCCGGCTGATGGTGGACTCGTGCATCTGCACGTCTTCCGCGACCTGCCTTAAGGTCAGGGGTTTCAGATGAGCCAGGCCCTGGTCCAGAAAGTCCCTTTGAAAGCGGATGATGCTTTCGGTGACCTTGTACAGGGTCTTTTGGCGTTGATGGATACTGCGAATAAACCAGAGGGCGTTGTCCAGATGCTTTTGAATGTAGCTTTTGACGTTATCCGGCAGGTTCTCGGGGGAGCGCAGGGCCTCCAGGTAAAAGGAGTTCACCCTCAGCTTGGGTAGGCCGTCTTCGTTGAGGCTGATGATATAATCATTGCCCACTTTTTGCACGTGGACATCAGGGTTGATATAATCCGCGTCCTCCGAATCGAACTCCCGGCCCGGTTTGGGGTCCAACTTGAAAATGACCTCATTGGCCTGGAAGATCTTTTCCAGGGGCACTTTCAGGTCCCGGGCAATGGCCTGGTAATTCTTATTTCCTAAATCTTGCAGATGATTGGTGATGATGGCGGTGACTAGGGGGTCTTGCTGGCCGGAGGCTTTAAGCTGCAACAACAGGCATTCTTTAAGGTCTCTGGCCGCCACCCCTGGTGGGTCCAGCCCCTGGATGACTCCCAGGATTTCCTCCACTCGCTCCGGGGAAACCTGCATTTCCCCGGCGATTTCCTCGATAGTGGCCCTAAGATAACCGTCCCGGTCCAGATTGCCGATGATCAGCGCGCCGATGGCCTCGCTTTCTTCATCCAACTCCATCATCCGCAGCTGCCAGATGAGGTGGGACTTCAGGGTGGTTTTCTGGGCGTTCAGGTTCTCAAAAGGCGCGGGTTCCCGCTCCTCAAATTCCCCGGCCGTGGGGGAAGGCATCAGCCGGTCTTGCAGATAACTGTCCCAGTCCCATTCCTCCGCGGCGGATTTGCCATCGGCGCCGTTGGTGGCTTCGCCCTCCACGGAATCGCCGTCCTTGGCCAAGGAGAGCATTTCCGCTTCCTGCTCCATCTCTCCCTTGTCTTCGATCTGAGACTCTTCCAGAACCGGGTTGGTCTCCATGACCTGATGAATCTCCCCCAACAGCTCCAACCGGGAGAGTTGCAGCAGTTTAATGGCCTGCTGCAACTTCTGGGTCATGATGAGCGTCTGGGTGAGCTTCAGGTTCTGTCGAATCTCGAGAGCCATACTCTTACTCTTGGATTAATCCCCTTGGAATCAGGCCCCGTCTGGGGCTTGGCCTTAATATATTATAACTTAAAGGTCTCCCCCAAGTAAATTCTTTTGGCTATCTCGCTCTGCACCAGCACTTCCGGGGTCCCTTCTTCCAGGACCACTCCTTCATTGAGGATATAGGCCCGGTCACAGACCCCCAGGGCCTCCCGCACGTTATGGTCGCTGATGAGCACGCCTAACTGCCGTTCCTTTAATTGGCGGATAATATTCTGAATATCGGTCACGGCCAGGGGATCGATGCCCGCAAAGGGCTCGTCCAGGATGATGAAGCGGGGGGCGGTAACCAGGGCCCGGGTAATCTCCACCCGCCGCCTCTCCCCCCCGGAGAGGGCGGAGGCCTTCTGGTGGGCCAGATGAGAGAGACGCAATTCCGCCAGCAATTCCAGCAACCGCTCCTGCCGCACTCCCAGGTCCGGCTCCAGGGTCTCCAAAATGGCCATAATATTTTCCGCCACCGTAAGCTTGCGAAAAACCGACGGTTCCTGGGGCAGATACTGCACCCCCAGCCGGGCCCGCTGATAGATGGGGAGGGAAGTAATATCCTCCCCGTCCAGGAGAATCTGGCCCTGATCGGGATGCAACAGGCCCACCAGCATGTAAAAGGTGGTGGTTTTCCCCGCGCCGTTGGGACCTAGTAAGCCCACCACCTCGCCGCTGTGCACCTCCAAATTGACGTCATCCACTACGGTGCGGCCATCGTAACTTTTGACCAGATGGCTGAGGGCGAGGCGATGCATCCCTAAAACTACCGTGCTTTCCGGCTCTTGGGTCCCGGGAGGAAGCTCTTGGTCCCCCCCGGCACGTTCTGGCCGGTTGGATAAAGGTGGGCTTCCACCCTTTTCTTGGGGGAACTCTCCACCGTCACTTTATTGGTGCGTAGATTAAAGACGATGCGCTCGCCCTTCAGGGTATTTTCCGCCCGCCAGACCTGGGGATTGCCGGTGAGCACCACTAATTCCTTGGCCCGGTAATACGTAGCTTCCTTACCCGTAGCCACCCTGTCCTGCTGGACGAACCGCACCCCGCCACTGGCCACAATGCGGTTGATCTTCTCTCCCCCCAGGTCCCCCAGGGGTGAGGTATCTTTTGGCTCCGGGGCCTTTGGCTTGGCGCCGGCGGCCGGAGGTTCGTAATAAACCCGCAAGCTCTCGGCATATAAAATACTGTCGCCGTATTCGGCCTTCACCTTACCGCTGAAGGTGATGACCCGCTCCTTTTGGTCCGCCTCCAGGCGGGCGGCGGTAATGTGGAGGGGCAGTTCCTTGGCGGTCCCTTTTTTTCCTTGGCCCTGGGCCCAGGCGGTTGCCGGGGTGATCCCGGCGCCCAGCAGCAATAACAGACAGAGAGCGCCGGCCCAGCCTCGCCGGAAAATGTTGGCTATCACGGTAGGTGCTCCAAATTCTTAACCTTGATTTGGGTGAGGCGGTGTTGGGCCAGGATCAGCTTTTTCTCCGCCAGTTTAACCTGCAAATCCTTCCCCTGGATCTTCAGGCGGGGCTCTTCCAGGGTCACCTCATCCGGAGCCAGCAAAAGCCGCTCTCCGGGTTGATAGGTAACCCGGCCGGTGGTGATGCGCAGGTCGCCGCTCACCATCTCCACCCCGCCTCTGAGGACCAGGACCCGGGTCTTGGTATTGATCAGCCCTTCTTTGGCTTTGACTTTGACGATTTTATCAGGCCCCCCGTAAAATTCCACCTTAACGCCCTTGATCCTGATCTCCATCTTGTCCTTGAGAAAATCCGCGGACTTGGCGTCCAGGGTCCAGCGCTTATCCCCATCCTGGATTTCGGTGAGGGCCAGGGTTTCCATGCGGGCCCGGGCTTTGGTCTGGGCCTGGGGTTTGGGAGGCGGCGGCGGCGGGGGCTGCGTCCAGGCATAAAGGCCCCAGACGCCCAAGCCCGCCAGGATAATCAGGCCTGTCAGGCTCTTCCATCCTAGAAACTTCCGCCAGCCCTTCCTGGGCTTGATCAAAATATTTTCCATGCCAACTAGTTCGGTTTCTTT
>JAQTXE010000159.1 GCA_028688935.1 Syntrophales bacterium | reverse complement strand
CCCCTGCCCTTGATCCGTCACACCACCATCTCGGAAATCTTTGAAACCGGCATCAAGGCCATCGACGTGCTGGCTCCCCTGGAGCGGGGCGGCAAGGGGGGCCTTTTCGGCGGCGCCGGGGTAGGCAAGACCGTGCTGATCACCGAATTGATCCACAACACGGTGGGGCGGCATCAGGGCATCAGTATCTTCTGCGGCATCGGCGAAAGGTGCCGGGAAGGGGAAGAGCTTTACCGAGACATGACCGCCGCCGGGGTCATGGACCATACGGTCATGGTCTTCGGCCAGATGAACGAACCCCCCGGAGCCCGCTTCCGGGTGGGGCACGCGGCCTTGACCATGGCGGAATACTTCCGGGACGACGCCAAGCAGGACGTCCTGCTGCTCATCGACAATATCTTCCGCTTCATCCAGGCGGGCTCCGAGGTCTCCGGGCTCATGGGGCTGGTGCCCTCCCGCCTGGGTTACCAGCCCACCCTGGCCACGGAGGTCGCCAGCCTGGAGGAACGCATTTGTAGCACCGCGTCCGGGGCCATCACTTCGGTGCAGGCGGTCTACGTCCCCGCGGATGATTTCACCGATCCCGCGGCCACCCATACCTTCGCCCACCTCTCCTCCTTCATCGTGCTGTCCCGGAAACGGGCCAGCGAAGGGCTCTATCCCGCCATGGACCCGTTGCAGTCGGGCTCGAAGATGCTGGTGCCCGGAATCGCCGGGCCCCGGCATTACCACATCGCCCAAGAGGTCCGCCGCACCCTGGCCGGATATGAGGAGTTAAAAGACATCATCGCCATGTTGGGGCTGGAGGAGCTCTCTAAAGAAGACCGGCGCACCGTGTTTCGGGCCCGGCGACTGGAACGGTTTTTAACCCAACCCTTTTTCAGCACCGAGCAGTTCTCCGGCCAGGCCGGGAAGATGGTCCCCCTGGAGGACGCCCTGGAAGGCTGTGAAAGAATCCTGAATGACGAGTTTTCCGACTATCCCGAAAGCTCCCTGTATATGATCGGCAAGATCGACGAAGCTAAACGTCCATGAGCCAAAAGTTTGTCGCACCACCCGGGATAAAAAAATCCCCCCTAACCCCCCTTTAAAAAAGGGGGGAATAGTAGCCGGTACATTGTGGAAGAAGGGGGGCATGGTGGACCGGCGCCTAAAGTCCCCCTTTCCTAAAGGGGGATTTAGGGGGATTTTGGTTTTCAAGGTAAGAAGCTATGAAGCTTAAAGTAATCCTGCCCACGGAAATCATGGTGGACGAGGAAGTGACCAAGGTCACGGCCGAAGCCGGGAACGGTTCTTTCTGCCTGCTGCCCCGGCATATCGACTTCGTGGCGGCCCTGGCGCCGGGTTTGTTGTCGTTTGTGAAGGCGGACGATGGATCGGAAGAATTCTTAGCGGTGGATGAAGGCATCCTGGTAAAGTGCGGGCCGGAGGTGCTGGTTTCCACCCCCAAGGCGGTGCGGGGGCCGGAACTGGGCCAATTGCGGGAGACCGTGGACCGGACTTTCAAGGTCCTAACCGACCAGGAAAGAAAAGCCCGCTCGGCCCTGGCCAATCTGGAGGCCAACTTTATCCGGCGCTTCCTGAAATTGGAGGAACATGGCTGAATCCAACACGCCCGGAGAAACGCCCCCGGCCCCGGAGGAGGATTTCTCTAAGGCAGTGGAGCGGCAAGAATCCCGGAAGCTGAAGGCCCGGAGCCGGGACGGCCGGGGGGTCTGGTTCGGCCTGGGGATGTTTGGCCTCATCGGCTGGTCGGTGGCCCTGCCCGCCCTGGCGGGTGTGGCCCTGGGGGCCTGGATCGACCGCACCTGGCCCAGCCCTTACTCCTGGACCCTGATGCTCCTGCTGGCCGGCATCATCCTGGGCTCCCTTAACGCCTGGCATTGGGTCAGCCAGGAGCGGAAAAAAATCGAAAAAGACCAATAATACCGTTTTCAGTTTTCGGTTATCAGTTATTAGTTAAATTATTTATATAATATCAATAAGTTGTACATCCAATAAGGTGCTGCAAATACAAATAATATAATCAGCAAATTTCCTTAATCCCCTCCCCCTTGAGGGGGGAGGGTTAGGGTGGGGGTGAGAAGTTTGGGGTGTATTATTAACTAGTTACTGACGAAAGACGCCCCCCTCCCCCTAGCCCCCTCCCCCCGTGGGGAGGGGGGATTGGTTGAGCCAGACTTTTGGGATAGCTTGAGTCTGACCATTGGGTTTGTTATCGAAGAATCAGGACGCGGTATAAGGCGGAGGAACCATGGAAATCAGCCTGGATAGCGTGGTGCTCTGGCGTTGGGGGCCGGTGCTGCTGAACGCCACCATCCTTTACACCTGGCTGGTGATGGCGCTTCTGGTGCTCGTTTCCTGGCTGGTAACCCGGAGACTTTCCACTGACGCCAAAATCTCCAAGTGGCAAAACCTGCTGGAAGTCCTGGTATCCGGCATGCGGGAGCAGATCCGCCAGATCAGCCAGGAGGAGCCGGGGCCCTATCTGCCCTTCATCGGCACTCTTTTCATTTTTATTTCCGTAGCCAATCTACTGGCCGTGGTCCCCGGTTACCACCCGCCCACCGATTCTTTGTCCACCACCGCCGCCCTGGCCCTCTGCGTGCTGGTGGCGGTTCCCATCTATGGCATTGCCCAACAGGGATTGGGGGGGTACCTGAGCCACTACCTGAAACCCACGGTCTTAATGCTCCCCTTCCATATCCTCTCCGAACTGACGCGTACCCTGGCCCTGGCCGTGCGCCTCTTCGGCAACGTCATGAGCGGGGCCATGATCGGGGCCATTCTTCTGGCGGTGGTGCCCCTGTTTTTCCCCTTGGTCATGCAACTGCTGGAACTTTTGATCGGCCAGGTTCAAGCCTTCATCTTTGCGGTGCTGGCTACCGTCTATATCGCTTCCGCCACCCAGGCCCATGAGGAAAGAAGGGAAGCCGTTCTGAAAAATTCAGGCCCGGAAAACCGGGTAGGCGACCAACCCAAGGAGGACTGAGAGACATGAGCGCGGTTGAAACTATCGGCATCGTCTCCATCATCATTGCCGGCCTGACCATCGCCGTGGGGTCCATCGGCCCGGCGCTGGCCCAAGGTCGGGCCATCACCCAGGCCCTCACCGCCATGGCCCAACAGCCGGATGAAGCCGCCACCATCGCCCGCACCCTTTTCGTGGGCCTGGCCATGATCGAGTCCCTGGCCATTTATTGCCTGGTGGTGGCCATGATCCTCATCTATGCCAATCCTTTCTGGAACTATGTGATCGCCAAGGCCGGAGGATAAACCCGTGCTCATCAATTGGTTTGTGGTGGCCGCCCAGATCGTCAATTTTCTCATCCTGGTCCTGCTGTTGAAGCGCTTCTTGTACGGCCCCATCGTCAAGGCGATGGCCGCCCGGGAAGAAAAAATCGCCTCCCAACTGGCGGCAGCCCGGCAAAAGAGGGAGGAGGCGGAACAGGAGGAAGCCTCCCTGCGCCAGAAGGTCCGAAGCATCGAAGACCAGCGGCAGGAGATGCTGACCCGGGCCGAGGAGGAGGCCCAGGCCGCCAAGCAGAAGCTTTTCGCCCAGGCCCGGGAGGAAGTGGCCCTGGTGCGGCAGAAATGGGCGGAGTCCGTCAAATGGCAGAAGGAGGCTTTCCTGGCCAACCTCAAGCAGCGCCTGGTCCAGGAGATCTTCACCATCTCCCGCCGGGTACTCCAGGAATTGGGCAATCTGGAGGTGGAACAGCGTTTGCTCGAGGTTTTCCTGGAGCGCCTCCGGCAACTAGCCCCGGCGGAACGGCAGGCCCTCCAGGAATCTCTCCAGGAGGCCGGGGGCGAGTTGTCGGTCAACACTGCCTTTGCCCTTACCCCGGAAACTCAGGAGAAAATTACTTCTGAGGTTCAAGACCTGTTCGGCCCGGGGGTGGCCCTGCGCTTCACCACTTCCGCGGAATTGCTGGCGGGCATCGAGATGCTCACCAGTTCCCGGAAGATCGCCTGGAGTCTGGGCAATTATCTGGATAACCTGGAGGAGGACCTCTCCCAGGCCTTTGCAGAAATCGACAAAAGCGAGGCGGCATGACCGAAGAGCCCCATGACCTCCAGTCCGTATTAATCGAGACCCTCTCGGTCCTGGAGCAGGTGACGGACACGCATCGCCCCGGACTGAGGACCCGGGAGGTGGGCCGCGTCATCTCCATCGGCAATGGCATCGCCCTGGTGGCGGGACTTCCCGGGGTGGAAGCGGAGGAGATCATCCGCTTCCCCGGAGGTCTGTTGGGTCTGGCCTTCAATGTGGATCCCGGCGAAGTGGGCGTGGTCCTTTTGGGAGATATCGGGGAATTGAAGGCGGGCGCCGAGGCCCGGCTCACCGGCAGGGTCCTGGATGTGCCGGTGGGGGAGGGGCTGTTGGGACGGGTGGTGGACCCTTTGGGCCGGCCCCTGGATAATCAGGGTCCCGTCCGCACTCTGGAGCGCCGCCCGGTGGAACGGGAAGCGCCGCCCATCATGGACCGGGCCCCGGTGACCGTGCCCCTGCAAACCGGTTTGAAGGTAGTGGACGCCCTGGTGCCCATCGGCCGGGGCCAAAGGGAGCTGATCCTGGGGGACCGGCAGACGGGCAAGACCGCCATCGTTTTGGACACCTTCATCAATCAGAAGGATACCGGCGTCATCTGCGTTTACTGCGCCATCGGCCAGCGGGATACCGCGGTGGCCAAACTGATTGCCGATCTGAAGGAACGGGAGGTCATGGACTACTGCATCGTGGTGGTTGCTCCCGGGGAGGCCTTGCCGGGGCTCCATTTCGTGGCGCCCTATGCCGCCACCTCCATGGCCGAATACTTTATGGAGAAAGGCCGGGACGTCCTGATCATTTATGATAATCTCAGCAATCACGCCCATTCCTACCGGGAACTTTCCCTGCTGCTCCGGCGCCCGCCCGGCCGGGAGGCCTATCCGGGGGATATCTTTTACATCCATTCCCGGCTGCTGGAGCGCTCCACCCATCTGCGCCCGGAGCACGGCGGCGGCTCCCTCACCGCGCTGCCCATCGTCGAGACCCAGGCCCAGAATATCGCCGCCTATATTCCCACCAACCTCATCTCCATCACCGACGGGCAGATCTATCTTACCCCGGGATTATTCCAGAAGGGCATCTTCCCCGCGGTGGACGTGGGCAAGTCCGTATCCCGGGTGGGGGGCAAGGCCCAGTTGCCAGCCTACCGGGCCGTGACCGGGGACCTGCGCCTGTCCTACTCCCAATTCCAGGAGTTGGAAGCCTTTTCCCGCTTCGGCACCCGCCTGGATGAGCGCACCCGCAAGACCCTGGAACACGGCTACCGGGTCCGGGAGGTCCTCCAGCAGGCGCAATTCGACCCCCTGCCGGTGGCAGCGCAGATCGCCGTCCTGCTGGCGGTGACCCAAGGGCTCCTGGACGAACTCCCCAGGGAGGAGGTAGGGGCCGCAGAAAAGGCAATCCGGCAAATGCTCTGTGAACAACTACCCGAGCTTTGCCGGCGCATCGAAGAGGGGGAAGAGTTCGGGGAGGCGGACCGGAAGCTGCTGCTGGACAAAGTAACGGCAGTCATCCAAACCCTCTCCTGAGAAGGGCTATGGAAACTATCGATTCCTTACGGCGGAAACTGGCGGTGACGACGGACCTGCAAGAAGTGGTGAAAACCATGAAGACCATCGCCGCGGTCAGCATCCGCCAGTACGAAAAGGCCGTGGAATCCCTGGGGTATTACCGCCGCACCGTGGAGATGGGCATGCAGATTGTCATGCGCCATGATCAAGAGGCAAGAGCCCTTCAGCCAACTCCCCGGGGCCGCCTGGGTGCGGTCATTTTCGGCTCGGAACTGGGCATGTGCGGCCAATTCAATGATTTGATAGTAGGTTATGCCCTGAACCAGTGTCAGGAACTGCAAAGGGGCAAAGTAAATCGCGCCATCATGGCGGTGGGGGCCCGGGCCGTCTCCCGCCTGGAGGAAGCGGGGGAAAAGGTGGAGTTCTACTTCGACGTTCCCGGCTCCTTAAGCGGCATTACCCCCCGGGTCCAGGAAATGTTGCTGCAAATCGAGGCCTGGCAATGCCCCGGGGGAGTGGAGCGCATCGTCTTGTTTCACCATAAACCGGTCTCCGGCGCCGTCTACCACCCCCAGACCGTGCCCCTGTTGCCCCTGGACCTGGAATGGCTGGAGGCCCTGGGAGATAAGCCCTGGCCTTCCAAGGTCCTGCCCACCTATACCATGGATCGTCCCCAGTTGATTTACGCCCTGTTGGGTCAATACCTTTTTGTTTCCCTGTATCAGGCCCTGGCCGAATCCCTGGCCAGCGAAAACGCGGCCCGCCTGGCTGCCATGCAGGCCGCGGAAAATAATATCGAAGAGCGCCTCAAAGACCTGCGGCTGCAATACAACCAACTGCGCCAGAGCACCATTACCGAGGAGCTTTTGGACATCGTCGCCGGCTTTGAAGCTCTGACCGGCAAAAACCACTGAGACCGACCCCCCGAAATCAATCTTTCCGGATCATATCCAAAAATTAATCTCCCGGGTTGACTTCGCCTTTATCCTTCCTACATTAATTTATAAACAATTGAATGACCATGTTTTTGGACGTATTGAAAACGCTGCCCCGCACCAATTGCGGGGAATGCGGGCAAGCCACCTGCATGGCCTTTGCCACCCAGGTGATAAAAGAAGGGGAAGATTTAGGCAAATGTCCCTAGCTGCCGCCGGCCGCGCGAAAGATGGCCGAGGCCATCACCAGCCAGCAAGAAACGGGCGAAGGCCGCCGCCGGGAATCCCTGGCCATTTCCCTGGAGGTGATGCACTTTTTGAAGAAGCAATTTGCCGGAATGACAACTAAGGAGGTTATCCTTTTATGAGAAAAACAGGGTTGATAGTTGTAGCTTTAATGATCTTGGTTCTGTCTCAGCCGGCTCTTGTTTTGTGTCAAACAAAAGCCGGGCTTTGGGATGGAACTCAATGGAAAGACCTGCCACAGGAAACCAAGATCGGTTACGTTAAAGGAGTGGGCAATCTGGCGGATTACGAAATGGCCGCCAGCGGCAAACGCACCGGGGTTATTTGCAGAGCCCTGGGCGAGGAATGGAAAAATAAAACCATAACCACTATCGTTCAAGAAGTGGATAAATTTTACCGGGAAAACCCCCAAAAATTGAGCTTGCCGGTGATCGAAGTAATGCTCAGGTGCTGCAAGGGTCTCGACATCCCCCAGCCTAAATAATCCGGCTGGCAAAAAATCAATTTGCACGAGATTGGAGGGAACCGGAATATGCGCAAATCGATGGCATTAATCTTGATCATGGCGCTGCTTTTGGGAGGATGCGCCGGTATGTCCTATACCGAGCAGCGGGTGTTAAGCGGCGGGGCCATAGGGGCTGCCGGTGGGGCTATCATCGGCGGGGCCGCAGGGGCTCCCGGCACTGGAGCCGCAATAGGAGCAGGAGCCGGTGCCCTCGGCGGATATCTCATCGACCGTTATGAGAAAAGCCAGGGAAGGCCTTAACCGATTCGCCTATCCATAAAGTGGCGGGAGCCTCAAGTTTGGAGGTGATCTCCAGGAGGGCTCAGGGGGGACAGCAGAAATGAGTTGACATCTCCGGGAATTCTCCATATAAAGGTACTCTGAGTTATGTTCAGGCGAAAGCCACCCAGACTCGTGGGTGGCTTTTTTTATTTTGGGGAGGCTGCATGCGCCGCCTAGTAATGATCGACAATTACGACTCCTTCACCTATAATCTGGTGCAGCTCTTTTATGAATTCGACCTGGAAGTCCTGGTCTTCCGCCACGACGCGGTGAGCCTCTCTCAGATCGCCGCGCTTCAGCCCGACTGGCTCTGCATCTCTCCCGGCCCCAAGGCCCCGGCCCAGGCGGGCATCAGCAAAACGGTCATTTCCCATTTCTATCAAAGCATTCCCATTCTGGGGGTCTGCCTGGGACACCAGGCCATCAACGAGGTCTTCGGCGGCGCCACGGTTAAGGCCCCGGTGCCGGTGCACGGCAAACGCCACCAGGTGATCCATGGCGGCCAGGGCCTCTTTGCCGGACTGCCCTCCCCCTTCGGCGCGGCCCGTTACCACTCCCTGATGGCGCTCCCCAACTCCGAAGAACTGGTAGTCACCGCCCGGAGCGAAGACGGCGTGATCATGGGCCTCAGCCACCGCCGCTACCCCCTCCACGGCGTCCAGTTCCACCCGGAATCCTTCCTCACCGACCACGGCTACGCCCTGGCGAAGAATTTTTTGAGGTTGAAAAGGTTGGGGGAGGGAGCTAAGGACCACAGGCCCGCTTACCATCCATCCCCACACCTTCTCCCCCAAACCCCTAGCAGGGCTTGCTAGGACGCCATGTACGGGCGAGTCGCGGATGTACAGGTTACCCCGTATGAGCCTCCGGCGGGGCCGGCGGACCTGGCGGCGTTGTTCACACCGCTCAGGGGGCAGCCGTATGCCATGTTGCTCTTGAGCGGTGGGGACCTGGATTGCGCCGGCTATTCCCTCATGGGCTGGGACCCTTTTCTGGTGGTGAAAAGCAAAGGCCGTCGGGTGGAGGTGAGTCAAGGGGGCGAAGAGCAGGTCTTAGAGGCGGCCCCTTTTCAGGTCTTAGGAGAGATCCTGGGTTCCCTGGAGGTGCCCGGGCCGCCGCCGGTTACGCCCTGCGCCGCCGGAGGCTTCGGGTTTCTGGCCTATGACCTGAAAAACCATCTGGAGCGGTTGCCCACCACCGCGGTGGACGATCTGGAATTGCCGGAGATGGTCTGGGCCTTCCCCCGGAAGATGCTGGTGCACGACCGGAAGGCCGGGCGCTTCTGGCAGGTTACCATCATCCATGAAGACGCCTTAGGAAGGCGGACGGCAGCGGCGGAGTTACCTGGAATAGATGATTCTTTAGGTTTCTACGAGGTGGGGCCGCTCACCAGCAATTTCACCCGGGAGGCCTATCTCCAGTCTGTCAGCCGCATCCGGGAATACATCCGCCAGGGCGACGTCTATCAGGTAAATCTGTCCCAGCGCTTTTCCTTCCCCTTCCAGGGCGAGGCCTACCGCCTCTTTCTCCGTCTCTTTGCCTTGAACCCCGCGCCCTTCTATGCTTACCTTAATTGCCGGGATTTGGTCATCCTTTCCACCTCCATGGAGCGTTTTCTCTATCGCCAGGGGGATTACCTGGAGACCCGGCCCATCAAGGGCACCCGGCCCCGGGGGAAAAACCCGGCGGAAGACGCGGCCTTCCGCCGGGAACTGGAGGAAAGTCTCAAAGACGACGCGGAGCTGTCCATGATCGTAGACCTGTTGCGCAACGACCTGGGGAAGGTCTGCAAGGCCCGCAGCGTTAAGGTCAAGGAGCATAAGCGCCTGGAGGCCTACCAGAACGTCTATCACCTGGTTTCCATTGTCACCGGCCAGGTGAGGACCGGGTGCAGCCACGTGGATATCCTCAAGGCCACCT